>NZ_JBMDKE010000019.1:0-123453 GCF_057809555.1 Niveispirillum sp. FG156
GTCCCGCAAGGTCTGACGCTCCATGCCGCTTTGCTCCGCCGCCTCCGTCCGAGACCTGCCAGAGCTGGTCCCCGGTGAGCGGACAGTTTTTGTTCGGCGTTAAGCTTGGTCCTGATCAGTTCACGCCGCCAAACACAGTCTTTCCGCCCCTCGCCTGTATGCCTCCTCCGGTGTTTGTCCCCCGAGCGCGGAATGCGGGCGTTGGTTATTGTAGTATTCAATCCAGCGTCCGATCCCGGCCCTGGCCTCGCTGCCGGCCTCGAAAGCGTGGAGATAGACGCATTCGTATTTCAGCGACCGCCAGAGCCGTTCGATGAACACATTGTCCATCCAGCGGCCCCTTCCATCCATGGAAACCTTGATACCGGCATCGGTCAAGATGCCGGTGAATTTCGGGCTGGTAAATTGGCCGCCTTGGTCGGTGTTGAAGATTTCCGGCTTGCCGTGCCGGGTCATGGCCTCCTGCAAGGCCTGCAGGCAGAAATCGATGTCCATGCTGTTCGACAGTTTCCAGGCCAGCACCCTACGCGATGCCCAGTCCATCACGGCGATCAGGTACAGAAAACCCCGTCGCATGGGAATGTAGGTGATGTCCGTACACCAGACATGGTCCGGCCGGTCGATGGTCAGGTCCCGCAGCAGGTAGGGCCAGATCTTGTGCTCGGGATGGGGAACGCTGGTCTTCGGCCGCTGATAGATGACGGCCAACCCCATCCGGCCCATCAGCCGGCGCACCCGTTTGCGATTGATGACATGCCCCTGGCGCCGCAGATGCTGGGTCATCTGCCGACTGCCGTACCAGGGTGTCTCCAGAAACTGCGCATCAATCACCCGCATCAGCGCCAGGTTCTCAGCACTCTCGCCCCGTACCGGCCCATAATAATGCGACCGGCTGATCGACAGCAGCGCGCATTGCCGGACAACCGACAAGCCGGGATGGGATCGGTCCACCATTGCCCGCCTCCGACCGGCACTCATCGACCGGAGGCCTTGCGCAAAAAATCCCGCTCCACCACCAACTGCCCGATCTTGGCATGCAGCCGGTCGATCTCGGTGCCATCAACGACTGGACTGGCATCGGCCTTGCCGGAAAACGACGATGCCATCCCTTCAATCGCCTGCTTGCGCCAAGCGTTAATCATTGTCTGGTGAACACCGTGCTTCGACACCAGTTGCGCCATCGTCAACTCGCCCCGGATCGCCTCAAGCGCCACCTTCGCCTTGAAATCAGCTGAATATCGCTTCCTCTGTCCCGTCATGTCGGTCGTCCTTCAATAAGGGCAAACCAAGCTTACCAAACTGTCCGCTCACCGGGGACCAGCTCTAAGTTGTTCGCCCAGTTGTCGAAGGAAGCGGACCTTGAATGGCTGATGATTGATTTGACGGTCATTCGCGCGCATCAGCATGCGGCTGGAGCCCGCAAGGTAAAAGGGGGGCGCATGCCCAAGGACTTGGCCGTTCCCGGGGAGGATTGAGCACAAAAATCCACGCTGGAACGGATGCGTTAGGGTTGCCAGTACGGTTGATCGCAGGACCCGGGCAACAGAATGATGCCGCCCGAGGTGAAGAACTCGTCGAGGGGCTGAAAGCCGGTGCCGTCCTGGCCGACAAGGGCTACGACAGCAACCCGCTACGACAGAAGATCAAAGATCAGGGTAGCGAAGTCGTCATTCCGCCAAGAAAGCATCGGAAGGTCTCCATTCCCTACGACAAAGACCTCTACAAGGAGCGCAATGCGGTGGAGCGCTTCTTCAACAAACTCAAGCATTTCCGGCGTGTTGCTACCCGATACGACAAGCTCCTCGTCAACTTCCTGGGCTTCGTCAAATTGGCCGCTGTCGCACTCTGGTTACAGTAGTTAAATTGTTACTACGACCTAACGGTCAAGAATTTTGACCGTTAGTATCACTCCTCCCGCCAGCGATTGAGGTGACGTTCGATCGCATGGACCAGGCCGTCGGCATCGCGGGCGCGGATCATGGCAACCATGTCGCCATGGTCACGGTTGGAGCGTTGGATGGCGGAATTGGCGCGCCAGCCGCGCACACCCGGAAGGCCGCGATGGCGCAGGGCCTTGATCTCTTCCATCATCACGCGGTTTCCACAGATGGCATAAAGCCGGTCGTGGAACTTCGCATTGAGGGCGCGCAGCAGCGGCAGGTCGGCATCTTCCATATTGGCGTCGAATTCCGCGACGATCTGGTCCAGTTCGGCTACATCATCATCGGTCGCCCGTTCCACCACGCGCCGGGCCGCCGCCACCTCCAGTACAGTGCGCGCCTCGATCAACTCCTCGCGGTCCTGCTGCGACAGGCTGGCCACGCGGTAACCGCGATTGGGGACATGTTCCAGAAGCTGGCGTGTCTTAAGGTCCAGAAGGGCCATTCTGACATCGAAACGATGTGCATCATAATTCGTTTCGATGTCGGTTTGTTTCAGCCATTCCCCAGGCCGGAACACCCCACCCAGCAGGTCCGCTTCCAGCCGGCTGACAAGGCTGGCGGCCTCGGCTTCTTTGTCCCTGGTGGTTTCCTTGGTCGTTGCCATGGTTGCGGTAGCCAATTTGTTATCTGATTTCTGCTCAACATATTAGCAGACCGCCAATCCAATCGCCAAGGGCCGGTTGTCCCGCATCCTCACCTCTCAACCGATGCCAGAAAACCTTCCAGTTCCGCGAAATAGGCGTCCGGCTCCTCATAAAACGGCATGTGGGAACTGTTCTCGAAGATGCGGATACGGCTGTCCGGCAGAGCCATATGCATGCGCAGCGAACAGGCGGGTGTCAGTTCATCATGCTTGCCGGTCAGGACAAGGCAGGGGGCCTTGATGGCGCCCATGGCGGGCACGCGGTTCCAATCCTTCATATTGCCGGTATAGGTGAATTCATTAGGCCCCTGCATGGTGACATAGGGGCCCATGTTCCAATCGGCCAGCGATGCCGTCAGCGGTTCCGGCCAGGTGCGCAGCCGGCAGACATGGCGGTGGTTCAGCAAGGTGACGGCGGCCTGATATTCCGGGTGGTCAAGGGTTCCCGCCGCCTCATGCGCCACCATCATGGTCACCGTCTCCGACCCCAGGGCCAGACGCAGGCGGTTCAGTTCGCCCACCAGATGCGGGATGTCGCAAGCGCCGTCGGCGATGATGTAGGATCGCACGGCCTCGGGATATGTCAGGCAATATTCAGTGCCGAGCCAGGTCCCCCAGGAATGGCCCAGGAAATCCACCGGCCCCAGGTCAAGCGCGCGGCGGACCTGTTCGGCTTCATCCACATAGCGTTCCAGGGTCCAGAGGCCGGGATCGGTGGGACGGTCGCTGGCGCCGCAGCCCAACTGATCCCAGCCCACGATGCGATAGCCCTTCTCCGCCAGCCGCAGATGCGGTTCACGCAAGTAGCGGTTGGGCAGGCCAGGGCCGCCATTGGCCAGGAACAAGGTCCGCTTTCCCGCGCCATGGATGTAAGCCACGACCTCGTGGCCTTCGCGCAGGGTGATGCGGCGTGTGATGGTCTGCATGGGTTTCAGGCTCCGATCCGGAACGGATTGTTGGTGACGGGGGAAGGGATGGCGGCGCGGAAGGCGGCGACCTGATCCAGGTCCAGGCTGGCCGACAGCACCCCCGGCTCATCCCCCAGCCGGCCCAGAACCCGGCCCCAGGGATCGATGATCAGGCTTTGCCCGTGTGAGCGGCGGCCAGCGTAATTGTCGCCGCATTGGGCCGGGGCCAGCACGAAACAGCCGGTTTCGATGGCACGCGCGCGCAGCAGCACCTCCCAATGCAGGGGGCCTGTCATGGAACTGAAGGCGGCGGGCACGGTGATGATCTGGGCGCCCGTCTGGGCAAGCGTCCGGTGCAGATGCGGGAACCGCACATCATAGCAGATGGCCATGCCGATCCGTGCGCCATCCGGCCCATCCGCCACCACGGCCCGGTCGCCGGGGCGATAGAAATCGCTTTCGCGGAAGCGTGACCCGTCGGGCAGGTCCACATCGAACAGGTGGATCTTGTCATAGCGGGCGGTGATCGCACCATCCGGGCCGATCAGGGCCGACCGGTTGGCCATGCGCCCATCCGCCAGCTTCACCGACACCGACCCGGCCAGCAGCCAGACCGACAGTTCCCGCGCCAGATGCGACAGCAAGATCAAGGCCGGATGCTCCCCCTCCGGCAGCGCATAGTCGCGCAGCGCCGTGAAGGAGGGGTTCAGAAAGTCGAACGCCTCTGCCAGACAGATCAGCGTCGCCCCGCCCGCCGCCGCCTGACGGATCAGCGGTGTGATGGCGGCCAGATTGTGCTGTGGGTCGGATGTCGCCGTGCTTTGCACACAGGCGACGGACAGGGGGGGCATCGCAGGCTCCATCATGGCGGAAATATATACTGCCAAAATTGGCTACCATCTACCGCATGTCAACAGGCTTCGCTGTCGGGCGGCGTTATGGCGTCAGGGAAAGGTGCAGGGTCCCGCCGTCGGCGGCGGCGCGGGAACAGCAGGTGGTCATGCGACCGGCGGCGTGGTCGTCCGGTGTCAGGATACTGTCGCGGTGGTCCACCGCGCCGGATCGCACGGTCACCACGCATTGCCCGCACAGGCCCCGGCGGCAGGAATGGGGGAGGGCGATGCCTTCGGCCAGCAGCCGATCCAGCAGGCTTTCACCGGCAGCCACGGGTATCGCCTTCCCTTCCACAATGGCCGTAAAGGCGGGGCCGCTGGGTGTGGTGGGGGCGAAGGCTTCCCAATGCAGCCGGTCGGGTGACCAGCCCAGGCTGTGGGCCGTATCCAGTGCCGCCTGCATGAAGGCATCGGGACCGCAGGTGTAAAGATGCGTGCCGGGTGCCTGCGCGGTTATCAGGGTGCGAAGATCGATGCGGCCATCCGCGGCGCTGTCATGCCAGCGCACGAAAGGGGCCAGGGGCGTGGCGGTGATGGCCCCGGCCAGGGGGCGGGCGGCGCGGTCGTGGGCGCAGACCAGCAGGGTGAAGGGCCGTCCCGTTCCCCACAAGGTCCAGGCCATGGAAAGAAGCGGCGTGATACCGATGCCGCCGGCCAATAGCAGGACGGGAGCGTTCCCGGATGATAGCGGGAAGTGCGCGCGTGGCTGTCCCAGGCGCAGATGTGACCCCACGGCCAGATGTGTGTGAATCCAGGCCGATCCGCCGGCGGAGACATCCGACAGGCGCACCGCGATCTGCCAGGAACGGCGCCGTCCGGGCCGTCCGCACAGGCTATATTGCCGGACCAGGCCATTGGGCAGATGCACATCCACATGGTCACCGGCGCCAAAGCGCGGCAGGGGCAGGCCGAACCGGTGACGCAGGGTGATGTGCAGCACGCCGGTGCCATCGCGCGACAGGGCCGCAACCCGCAGCAGCAGCGTTGTCGGCCCGCGTCGTCGTGACCAGAGATAGAGGCCTGTGGCCAGGAAACCCGGCAAGGACAGGCCGGCCAGCAGCATCAGGGCTGTGCCCGCCGGACCCAGAAGGCTGCCCGTATGCAGTGGATAGAACAGGTCCATGAACCGGTCCGCCACTGCCCGTTCCGCCGCGCGGCGGGTGCCCAGCAGGGTGCCGGTATAGCCATCAAACCAGAATTGTTCATAATCCGGGCTGTCGGCGCGGCCCAGCATGACCATCACTACCCGCCCATGCCCGCCGGGCAGGCGGATGCTGCTTGGCGCCTCCCCCTTTGCCCGGTCGATGATGCTGGATAGCGGCAACAAGGGTGTATCCGGGCGCACCGGGACCTGTGGCGATGGGCGCGGCGTGACGGGCAGTGCCGCCGTCACGGTCGGGTTCCAGGCCATACCGATGCCGGTCAGGGCCAGCAGGGCCAGGACGGGAACCAGATACAGGCCGGCGGCGCGGTGCAGGTCACGCCAGCGACGCAGGGGTGCGGCGGGCCAGCCAGGGCGGAACAGCGACCGCCAGCCGTCCCGACGGGCCGTGCGTGCCAGCAGCCAGAAGCCCGTCAGGCACAGCGCCAGCAGCGCCACGCCGATCCAGCCCACCGCCTGCTGTCCCGCCGTGCCGGCGGCCAACCGGTAATGGAACTGGAACAGCCATTCCATGGGCCAGTCACCCAGCGGCGCCAGACGCAGCACCCGCCCGCCACCTGCCGTCGCCATGAAGGCCTCCCCCGCGCAGGTCAGGTGGAAGAACAGCGGGTCGGTGGCAAGGTCGGGCAGGTCGATGCGGCTGATGGTGCAGCCGCTGGCTCGCACGGCGTCGACATTGGCGTCCAGCGCGGGGGGCGATGGGGTGAAGGCGGCGGGGTGCAGCAGGTGATTAAGGGGCTGCCGGAACAGCAGCAGCACACCGCCCAGCCCCTGGACCGCGATGAACAGCCCCAGGAACAGCCCGGCCCAGCGGTGCCAGCGCTGTACGGTCACGCCGCACCCGCGCGCCGAATGAGGTCGGAAGCGCCCGAGATATCGGCCAGCCTCTCACCCGCCGCCAACCGGGCCAGCACCAGACGTTCGCGTTCCTGAAGGCCGATGGCGCGGTCGGCGGCGGCCTCCGCCGCGTCCGGGGGCAGCGCGATGGCCCCGCTGTCATCGGCGAGGATCAGGTCGCCGGGATTGATCGCCACGCCGCCGACGCTGACCGGCACATTCATGGCGCTATCCAGGGGCAGGAATTTCGTGGTCAGGGCCGAGGGGCCCCGGCACCAGACGGGCAGGCCCGCCTTCACGATTTCCCCGAAATCGGTGGCGGGACCGTCGATGATGACCCCGGCGATACCGGCCAGCCGCGCGGCATTCGTCGTCACCCCGCCCCAGCAGGCATGGCGCGTGTCCCCGCAGCGGTCGATGACCAGCACGTCGCCGGGCCGCGCGCTGCTGACGGCATGGTGCAGCAGGGTGCTGTCAGGCCCCGCAATCCGCACCGTCACCGCCGGCCCCGCGATGCGCGCCCAGGGCAGGACGAGGCGGATGGCGGGGTCGATGAAGCCGTCATGGCGGAAATGGCCCACCGTCGCCGTCTCCACCTGCAACAGCTTGTCCAGAAGCGGGCCGGGCGGGATCGGGGGCATGGGATTGATGGTGAACATGGGGTCTGTCCCTGGTTGGTGCGGCATCCTTCAGCGCGATGCCGGTGGCCCCGATCCGCCGTCCCTCCATCAGCAGCCAGGCCAGCTTTTCCCCGGCCTGGGCAATGGAAAGCCCGTGCGGCGGGCGGATGTTGGAAACACAGTTGCGTTCGCTGTCCATGCGGCCCGGACGCGGATCGATGGTCAGATAAGCGCCCAGACTGTCGGCGGCCGACAGGCCGGGCCGTTCCCCGATCAGCATCAGGGCGAAGCGGGCGCCCATGCTGGCGGCGATGGCATCGCCCAGCGCCACGCGCGCCTGATGCGCCAGCACCAGCGGGGCCAGGGACCAGCCGGGCAGCCGGTGACGCAGATCCAGCGCCAGGGCGGCACCATGCGCCTGGGCCGCGCGGGCCGACAGCCCGTCGCCGATGATGATGGACAGGTCGAACGGCCCTGCCGGCAACCCGTCCGCCGCCGCCAGTTCGCGGCCCAGGTCGGGGCGGCGCAGATAGGTTGCGCGGTCGGGCGCCTGGCTGCGGACTGTTATCACCGGCCAGTCGCCGGCCTGCGCCGTGACGGCGTCCGCGTCCAGCGGCGTCCAGACGGCATCTCGGGCGCGGGCATGACCCAGGTCGAAATCCAGGCAGGCGCGGGTGGGCATGGCATGGCCGGCCCGGCCCAAGCCGATACGGGCCTGGGTCGCGGCCCGCAGCCGGGCCAGTGGATCGTCGGCGGGCGGCTGGTTCATGGCGTCGTGAACCTCTGATCGGCGATGGCGCGGGCCAGGGGCAGGGTGGCGATGTCGCGCGGGGCCACGCGGCCCCGCGTGTCCAGCATGCCCATGCCTTCCAGCCAGGCCTCAAACTCCGGTGCCGGACGCACGCCCAGCACGTCGCGCACATAAAGCGCGTCGTGGAAGGATGTGCTTTGATAGTTCAGCATGATGTCATCGGCACCCGGCACGCCCATGACGAAAGAGACACCGGCCACGCCCAGCAGGGTCAGCAGGTTATCCATGTCGTTCTGGTCGGCCTCGGCATGGTTGGTGTAGCAGACATCCACTCCCATCGGCAGGCCCAGCAGCTTGCCCGTGCAATGATCCTCCAGGCCCGCCCGGATGATCTGCCGCCCGTCATAGAGATATTCAGGTCCGATGAAGCCGACGACGCTGTTGACCAGCAGGGGGCGGAAGGCCCGCGCCACCGCCTGCGCCCGAACCTCCAGCGTCTGTTGGTCCACGCCGTGATGGGCGCCGGCGGACAGGGCGCTACCCTGGCCGGTTTCGAAATACATCACGTCATTGCCGATGCTGCCGCGTTTCAGCGACAGGGCGGCGTCCTGCGCCTCTGCCAGAAGGGCAAGGTCGATGCCGAAACCACGATTGGCCCCCTGTGTGCCCGCCACCGACTGGAACACCAGATCGACGGGGGCGCCGCGTTCAATGGCCTGTAAACTGTTGGTGACATGGGTCAGCACGCAGCTTTGCGTGGGAATGGCGTAGCGCAGGCGCAGATCATCGATCAGGCGCAGCAGGGCGATGGCGCCTTCCACATTGTCGGTGGCGGGATTGATGCCGATGACGGCATCGCCACAGCCATGCAGCAACCCGTCCAGGATCGAGGCGGCGATCCCCGCTGGATCGTCGGTCGGATGGTTGGGCTGCAACCGGACCGCCAGCCGCCCGCGTAGTCCGATGGAACTGCGAAAGCGCCGGACCACCCGGCATTTGCGCGCCACGGCGATCAGATCCTGATTGCGCATCAGCTTTGATACCGCCGCCGCCATCTCCGCCGTCAGGCCGGGCGACAGGGCCGTCAGGTCGCGTGCCCGTACCCGGTCATCCAGCAGCCAGTCGCGGAATTCCCCCACCGTCAGGCTGGCGACAGTGGCGAAGGCGGCCTGATCATGGCTGTCGATGATCAGGCGGGTGACCTCATCCTCCTCATACGGCACCACGGTTTCGGTCAAGAAAATCTTCAGCGGCAGGTCGGCCAGGATGTGGCGGGCGGCCACCCGCGCCTCGGCATTTTCCGCCGCGATGCCGGCCAGTTCGTCCCCCGACCGCAGGGGCGTGGCCGCCGCCAGCAGCGATTTCAGATCGGGGAAGCGGTGGCGGGTGCCCGCCAGGTCGATCCTGTACATACCCGCCCCTCCCGATCCGTCAGGCCCTGACCAGCAGCGTGTCGTCGATGGCGAAGCACAGCCAGGCCGTATCGCCCTCCACCCGCGTCTCCGTCTCCGCCATCACGACCATGCCATGGCCGCAATCCAGCGTGTAGAGCAGGCGCGCACCCAGGTACGCCCGTTCCAGGATGCGGCCCGTCAGGATATTGACCTCCGGGCCGGGCAGGGGCGGTTCCGCCGACAGCTTGACATGTTCGGGACGCACCGTCAGCAGGTTGCCGGCAGGCGGGGCGGAGGTGTCGGGCCACAGGGCCGTCAGCACATCCCCGCCCGCCAGCTTCACCCGGCAGGTGCCGGCGGTGGCGTTGCGATCCACCACCTCACCGGGCAGGAAATTGCTGGCGCCCACGAAATCGGCCACGAAGGCGTTGGCGGGGCGGCGGTAGATTTCCTCCGGGCTGCCCAGTTGCGATACGCGCCCCTTCTCCATCACCACGATCCGGTCGGACAGGGCCAGGGCTTCGGACTGGTCATGGGTGACGTACAGCGTGGTCAGGCCCAGCTGCCGCTGCAACTGCTTCAACCAGGACCGCGCCTTGATACGCAGCTTGGCATCCAGGTTGGACAAGGGTTCGTCCAGCAGCAGCAGGGAGGGGCGGAAGACCAGGGTGCGGGCCAGGGCTACGCGCTGCTGCTGCCCGCCCGACAATTCGTGTGGGTAACGGTCGATATAGGCGCCCATCTCCACCAGGGCCAGTGCCTCCTCGATCCGCGCATCCTGCTCCTTCTTCCCCACCTTGCGCAGGCGCAGGGGGAAGGCCAGGTTCTGGCGCACATTCATGTGCGGCCACAGGGCGTAGGACTGGAAAACCAGACCCAGATTGCGCTTTTCCGGCGGCAGTTCCAGGCCGCTGGCCCCATTGTAGAAGTCCCGTCCACCCACCGTAATGCGCCCGCTCGACGGGCTGTCCAGCCCGGCGATGGCGAACAGGGTCGTGGACTTGCCGCAGCCCGATGGCCCCAGCAGGGTCAGGAATTCCCCGTCGGGAACATGCAGGCTGACCTCGTACAGGGCCTGCACCGGGCCATAATGCTTGTTCAGACGATCAACGACAACCTCAGACATCTTTGTTGGTCCTCAAGCTGCGGCGCGCCAGCGTCACGAACAGGGCCGTGATGGCGAGCTGAATGACGGAGAGGGCGGCGACCGGTCCTGTGCTGCCATTGGTCCAGAAGGTCAGCATCGTCGTGCCGATGATCTCTGCACCGGGAGCGAACAGGAACACGGCGGCGGCATATTCTTTCAAGAAGGCCAGGAACAGCAGCACATAGGCCGAAAACAGCGCCGGCTTCATCAGGGGCAAGATGATCACGCGGACCGTGGTCCACCAGTCGGCCCCCACTGACCGCGCGCCCTGGTCCAGTTCGCGACCGATCTGATGCAGGGTGGGCGACAGGGCGCCGAAGGCCATGGGAATGCCGCGCATGGTGAAGGCCAGCATCAGCAGCCAGATCGTGCCCTGCAACACATGGGCGAAGGGCAGCAGCAGCATGGCCCAGAACATGCCGATACCCGCAATGATGCCCGGCATGGCGCGGGGATAGAGCGCCACGAATTCCAGGGCGCGACGGAACCGGAATTCCGACCGGTGGGCCACCAGCGCCACCATGGCCACGAACAGGGTGGCCAGCGCCCCGCCAAAGGCCGCGATGAACACCGAATTGACGATGGAGCGGCGATAGGCCTCGTACCCGAACAGAATCTCGAAATGGTCCAGCGTCAGCAGGTCGAAGGGTGACATCAGGGGGGTGAGGAAACTGGTGACCGAGCGTAGCACGATCCCGGCCAGCGGCAGCAACAGCACAAGGGCGGTGTAGAGGCTCATCAATCCGCAGACGACCCAGCCGACCCGACCGATGGGCGCCAGTTTGGGCCGCTGGGCCTTGCCGCGCACCGTGACGAAACGCTTGGACTGGCGCAGCAGCAGGCCCTGGATCACCAGCAGAATGGAAATCACGACCAGCAGCAGGGTCGCCGCCGCCCCGATCAGCCCGTAATCCGGGGTGATGGCGCCTAGCCCCTCCATATAGAGGAAGGTTGTGAAGAACTCCAAACCCACCGGCTTGCCGAATACCAGCGGAACCGCCAGCATTTCCAGCGAACCGATGAAGGTCAGCAAGGCTGCATAGATGATGGATGGCCGCATCAGGGGCAGGGACACGGACCAGAGCGCGCGCAGGGGGCCAGCACCGACGGAACGGGCCGCATCCTCCAGCGTGGCGTCGGCCATGCGGGCGGATGAGGAGCAGAACAGATAGACGACGGGTGCCTGCGACGTGCCGGCCAGCAGCCCCATGCCCAGGATCGTATACATGTCCCACAGCGGCACGCCGGCCATCCGTTCCACCGCCAGCGTGACATAGCCGGACGGGCCGTACAGGATGAACCAGGCAAAGGCCAACACCAGTTGCGACACATACATGGGCCAAAGGGTGAGGTTGCGCAGCCAGCCACGCCCCGGCATATCGGTGCGTTCCAGGAACAGCGCGAAGGCCACGCCCAGGACCGTGGCGATCAGCGTGGACAGCAGTGCCAGCAGCACCGAGTTACCCAACGCATCATGAAAGCGGGGATTGCCGAACAGCCGGACATAATTGTCCAGGCTGAACAGCGGGTCAGCCTCGTACAGCGGGCGGTCCAGCAGCGACTGCCACAGCACGGGCACCAATGGCCCCAGCACCAGGGCCAGCGTCGCCAGCGCAACCGCTGCCTGGATCAGCAGCGCCCGGTCGGGCCGGAAAAATCGGGATTGGGGTTCCGCCAGGGACATGGGCCGGTCCGGTCCTTGATGTCAGGGGGTGGGGGTAGTGATCGTTGCGTCATCCCGCTTCATCACCGTCACCCCGGCGAAAGCCGGGGCCCAGGCGTAGAGCGGCGTCTGCCGCGATAAGAGTCATGTCGGCGCTGACCGCGCCTTACACTGGGCCCCGGCTTTCGCCGGGGTGACGGTAGAGAGAGCGGCCACCCTCACCGCCGCGCCTTGAACGTGGCGTTCCAGCGGGCGATGAAGTCCTGATAATGGTCAAGCATGGTAGGGTCGTAACCGACATGGACGATCCTGTCCTCGCCCCCCAGCCGCCGTACCAGACCATCATAGGTCAGGTACGGCACCTCGTCGGGCCGGACATCGGACCGGTAGGGCATCAACCCGCCTTGAGCCGCCGCCACCTGACCATCATGCGACAGCAGGTAATCTAGCATCAGCCGGGCACTGGCCGGGCTGCGGCTGCCGGCGGTGACGGCCATGCCGCGCGGCACCAGCACCGTTCCATCCTTGTCCAGGGTCCAATCCACGATCTCTGACCGGCCCTTGGTCGCCATCTGCGGCCAGACGGTGACAGCAGAGACATTGAAGCCGACCAGATATTCGCCCGTCGTGACCTTTTCCATCATCGCGGCCCCACCGCTTTCCACCCGCACGGCGGGCGAAAGGCGCTGCATCAGGTCCCAGCCACCGGGGCGTCCGCTGGTGATGGCGGCCCAATGGACGGCATAGGCGAGCGCATGGGCGGCGGCGTCATAGGTGGTGACGCGCTTGCGGAACTTCAGCGGATTTTCTGTCGCCAGAGCCGCCAGCCGGTTCAACCCGTCGGGATACTGCTCCGGCTTCAGCAAAAGCTTGTTGTAGATCATCACCATCGGGTCAGCCGACAGCGTGTAGAGGCCGGGCAGGGGCCGGCTCCAGGCCGGCAGGCTGGCTTCTTCCCGGCTGATATGGGCGCCGATACCGCCCTTGGCCGCGAAGCGCATCCAGGCATCAGGGGCGCTGGACACGATAAGGTCGGCCGAGGGCCGGTTGACGGAGGTTTCGGCGTAATAACGCTCGAACACTTCCGACGGGCCCATGTCCAGGCAATTGACCTTGATCCAGGGGTACAGCGCCTGGAACCCGCGCAGCAGGGGGCGCCAATTATACTCGGCCATGATCGAGTAGATCAGCAGGCCGCCTTCGGCCTTTGATGCCGTGACCGGATCATCGGCGCGGGCCATGCCCGGCAACAGGGCGGCGGCGGCGATGCCGGCCATGACCTGCCGGCGCGGCGGCATCGGGGGGGAAGGGGCGGCTGGTGATCGGTCCTTCATCATCTCTCCCCCTTCAACCCGTCTGGCCCAGGGCCAATCCGGCCCCCCGGCGCAGAAAGGTGACATCGGCGCCCAGGGTGACGAAGCCATAACCACGGTCGAACATCATCTCCGCCGTCTGGCCCGGCAGCGTGGTTCCACCCAGGGCCAGCCCCGCCTCCAGAATGCGCCGTTCCGCCGCTTCCAGAACAGCCTTGAATGCGGGGGCGTCATATTGTCCGGGCACGCCGGCGCTGATCGACAGGTCCAGCGGCCCGATGAACAGCATGTCGAGGCCTGGTACCTTCGCCATCTCCGGGATGGCATCCACGCCCTTTACGCTTTCGATCAGGCCGATGGTCAGGGTTTCCGCCTCCCCGAATTCCGCCACCTCCCAGCTCCAGGCACCCCAGCCGGCGGCGCGGGAGACGGTGTAGTGCGCGCCCCTTATACCGTGCGGGGGATAGCGTGTGGCCTTCACCAGCCGGTCGGCGGCATCCGCACTTTCCAGATTAGCGGCCAGCAATCCTTCGGCACCGGCATCCAGAAGGTGCCGGACGGGGGCAGGGTGATTGTCTGGCAGGCGGGCCAGGACCGTGGTGCCGGTGCCCGCCATGGCCCGCATCTGATGGATGGCGGTTTCCAGCCCGCCCGGTGAATGTTCATGGTCGATGATCAGGGCATCGAAGCCCAGCGGGGCCAATGCCTCGGTCACGGCGGGGCTGCCCATGAACAGCCAGGCCCCGCGCGCCGGTCGCTTTTCCCGCAGCAGGCGCTTTAAGCGGTTAGGTCGAAACATCGCCACCCCCTTCCGCCGCCAGCCCGTTCAGGAAGGCGATGGCGGCCCCGACCAGGGCGTCACGGGAATGGCGGAACCCGTCCAGAATGTCCAGCCGCACATCAATGCGATTGTCCGCCAGATTGGCGGCCAGCGTATGCAGCCGTTCGACCCGCGTCGCCCCGGCATCGTTGGCGCCTTCCATCCAATGGCGGGAGCCCGGCGTGTGGGTTATTTCCCAGGTGTCGGTATCATCCGACCCGACGGCCAGATGCACCCGGACCTTCCGCATGGCGTCCAGGTCCAGCGGCACGCCGAACCGTTGCTCCATATCGGCCACACCCAGCCACCAGAGGCGGCCCGTATCCAACAGCGTCGGCGAACCCGGCGCCCCGACCGACACGGCACGCAGCCGGCCGGGATGCAGATAGAGGAAGCGATGGGCGAAATGCGCCCCACCGGAGAAGCCGAACAGGTCGAACCGCCCGGCATTGATGCCATAGCGCGCCGCCACCTCCGCCACCATGTCCAGCAACAGATGGTCGAAGCGGATGCCCTGGTATTCAATGTATTTGTAATTGTCCCGTTCCTGCGGCTCGCCGATCCCACAGGGGAACAAGGGGGCCAGGATGATGCTGCCCGTTGCCTCGGCATAGGGGATGAACAGGTCCCGCAGCGCCTGATTGCCACGGTCCGTGCCATGGACCGCCGCCAGGATGCGCCCGCCCGCCGGGTTTTCCACCAGCCGGGAAGGTACATAAAGGCAGTAGGAGAAGCGCTGGTCGATACGGCAGGCCGTTGCCGGTGTCCTGCCGATATCATAGGGCGTGAAGCCCCGTTCCGCGCCGTTCACGGGCAGAGTCATTCTTGTCATCCATGTCGGGAGGGATCGGCCCGGTGCCGGGGTGCGGACAAAGCCGCAGGACCGGGACAGCCGGATCAGTATTCCGCAGACATCTTCAGGAAGAGGGTACGGCCCTCCGCCTTGCTGTACAGCTGGTCGCGGTTGATCATCTGGGACGTGACGGAATAATAGTCGTTGTTGAACAGGTTGTTCACACCGACCGTGAACAGCAGGTTGTTCATGCTGTACTGGGTGGACGCATCGACACGCGTCACGGGACGCACGCGGCCCGTGTAGAAATCATTGATCCTGGCAGTGGGGAACTTGTTGCGCGAACCGGTGCGGTTCACCTGCAAACGGCCTGTCCAGTCAGCGGTGAATTCCTGTTCCAGCCAGGCATTATACTGTTCCGGCCCGATGCGGCGCCCGGTCAGGGGGGTGTCGACCTTGCCGTCATGATTGGCGTCGCGCTTGCCCTCCGACCAGGCGAAGCTGCCGCCCCAGCTTGTGCTGTCGCCGATCTTGCCGCTCAGGGTAGCCTCGATGCCGTGGATGCGTTCCTTCTCGCGCAGGGTCGCGGCCTCGGTCGGGTTCACGGTGTCGATCACGAAATCGGTGCCGTATTTCGACTTGCTGATGAAATAGGCGACCGTGTAGCCGATATCGAGGACCGATCCGCGCAGGCCGATTTCGTAGTTATTCACCAACTGCGGCTTGGGATCGAAATTGTCCAGATTGCGTGCCGTCACGCGGCGCAGGGGCGCGCCGATATCGGGGATGGAGAAACCCTGGGAGAAGCCGCCAAAGACTTCTGCTTCGGGCAGGATATGCAGTGTGCCGCCGATATTGACCGGCGTGGCGCTGTAATCCAGTTCGCCCGCCGCCACCTTCACATTGGTCAGCCCGGCCACGAAATCATCGATCTTCATCTTGAATTCGTCATGCCGGATGCCGGCACGCAGGGTGAACCAGTCGGTGACCGGCACGTCCAGCTGAATGAAGGCCGCATAGTTCATCTGCTTCAGCGGCGGCGTGAAGGTGCGGCCATCGCCCGGCTTGTTGGTCAGCGGGATCAGCGGCTGTTCGGTGGTGTCACGGGCAATGTCGAAGCCCCAGAGCGCGGTTCCCCCGTCCAGAGCCCAATCATCCAGCTTGGTGGTGAAATCGGTCTGCCAGCCGATCTTTTCCGAGGTGATGGTGGTCTGGGTCCCGCCCAGGCGCGCCGCATCGAAGGAAAAGACGCTGTAATTTTCCAGATAGTAGATCTTGCTATTCAGGGCAGAGCCGAGAATGTCGCCATTCTCATAAGCCAGGGACGAGATGGTGTTGCGGTTTTCCGGGTCCAGGGCGCGGGGATCGGCCATGCCCTTGATCGCCGTTTCCTTGATGCCCCTGGCGATATTGCCGCTGACCGTGACGTAGTTGGTGTCCTGCTTCTGCTGGTAGTAATTGACCATCGCTTCGATGCGCTGGTCACCGAAGGAATAGCCCAGCTTGGCGAACAGGTTATAGATATTGCTGTCGGCGATGCCGCCGAAATTGTGCGGATCGGGCGCCAGGCGGTCGCCATCGGCATCGAACTGGCCGTTCACCCGCTCATACGAACCGTTCAGGTTGACATCGAAACCACCGATGGCGCCCGACGCACTTTGCGAAATGCTGGGCCGTGCGCTATCGGCCAGATGCTCTGTCGACAGGCTGGTCCCGATCTCCGTCTTGAAACGGAATTCCTGGGTCGAGGGCGCGTCCTTGGTGATGTAATTGACGATGCCGCCGGCACCACCCTGACCATAAAGGGCCGAGGCGCCACGGATCACTTCAATCGAGCCGATGACGGATGGGGAGATCAGGCGCAGATCGCGGCCACCGTCACGCAGCGGGTTGGACACGGGGATGCCGTCGATGAAGACGCGCAGGGGACGACCGCGCAGGCTCTGTTCGACATTCGCGGCGGTGCCGTTGGAGGCGGCGATGCCGGGCACCATGTTGGACAGGACCGACCCGATATCAGCCGTCGTCGACAACTGATCCTCCAGATCCTTGCGGCCCACGACGGTGTAGGAACCGGGGAAGGTCTCAATCGTCGCGGACAGGCGCGACCCGGTGACCACAATCTCTTCCAGGGCCATGTCCTGGCCATGCGCGGCGGGTACCATCGCAGCCCCTGCCGCAACACCCAGCAGCATCAGCCGCTTCAAATTCCTCATGTGCAGTACTCCCGTGTCCATGATGCCGGCTTGGATGTCGGCTGCCAAGGAATAGTAGCCAATCTCGGCGCCCAATGGTAGCCAATTTTGGATATTCAGGAGCTTAAAATTTTTGATCCTTAAAAATCATTATATTTCAATGTTATGGTTCGTCGAAACCACCCCGCATCCTGGACCTTGCTCCGCGACCCCCCCTTTCAGGCCAGCATGGCGCCGGGGGCAAGGGCCAGTGACAGGATGATCAGGCCCAATGCCGGATAGGCCCACCAGCCCATGCCGCGCCAGGCCCGGACCCAGCCATTGCGGCTTTCGGTCCCCGATGCGGCGGCGGCGCGAAGGCGCAGGCTGTAGATCATCACCCCGGTCACCGACAGGCCTGTCAGCAGGATGCCCGCCAGAAACCAGACAATCTTTGTGGCAAAGCCGCCCAGTGTGCCGAAATGCAGGGGGTCCGCCATTTCCGATATGCGCTGATGGGCCGTCAGTTCCTCCCCCCTGCTGACCAGCAGAACCGCGCCGTCATCGGGGTTCAGCCAGACGGCGTTCGACCGGTCGCGTACCAGCCAGGCATCGGCCTGCCCCATCAGCACCAGACCCCGCGCGCCCTTGGCCGTGGGATAGCGGATTTCACGGATATCCAGGCCGGGATAGGCGCGCAGGCCCGTCTCGATCAGGGCGTCAAGGGCCGGTCCCACCGGCTGTGCCACCGTGATGGAGAGGGCAGGGGCCCTAGGATGGTCAGGCGCGTCACCACCCAGCGATTCCACCATGTACCAGACGCCTGTCACCGCGATCAGGGCCACGAACCACAGGCTCCACAGCCCGGCCAGCCGGTGCAGATCGCCCGACAATCTGCGCCCATCCCCGCCGCGCGGCCGCTTGAAAAAGCCACGCCACCATTTCTTGTAGGTGACGATGCCGCTGACCAGCGAGGCCAGCAGCAGAATGGCCAGGGTGCAGACGATGGGCACCCCCAGCTTCACGGGCAGCATCAGATGGCGATGCGTCTCCCGCAGGAAGCGCTGGATATTGTACCAGCCCGCCACCCCTGTGACCCGCCCCGTATAGGGGTCCAGATGCACGCGGGTGGGCCGGGCGGTTCCCGTATCCAGCCAGGCCTCAGCCGCGAAGCCGGGATGCGGCGGCGCATAGATCTGTGCCAGCCGCCCGCCGGGCACGACCTCCTGCGCCGATGCCGCCAGCGTACCCCAGGAGGCCTTCGGTCCCTCCTGCGGCATCACCCGCATCGATGGCGTGACCAGCCAGTCCAGTTCGGCGGAGAACACGGCCAGCGTGCCCGTTGCCAGGATGAAGGTCATGAACAGGGATAGTTTCAGCCCGGCCCAGGCATGGACCGCCCACCAGACCGACCGCCGCTTCCGTTCTTTCGCCGCCGCCATGGTTTAGAAGGTCCGCCGCAGTTCGACGAACCAGGTGCGCGGCTCGCCGGGGAAATGGCCGTTATGGGTGGTGAAGCCCGACGCGGCATATTCCTTGTCGAACAGGTTCTTCACCCGGAACATCGCTTCCGCGAAGCCCAGATCCGTGATGATGGAGGCGTCGAAGATCGTGTAGGGCTTCACCGTCTGGCCGTTCAGGCTGAGGCGCCTTGAGACATGTTCCCCGCCAAAGGCGAAGCCGGTATCGATAGCCGGCACCTGATAGCGGGTCCAGAAGCCAACCTTATGGCGCGGGGCATTGGCAAAGCGGTTGCCCACGGCATTGGTCAGGCTCTGCCCCGGCACCGTGCCCGTGATCTTGGTGTCGTTATAGCCGTAATTGGCCGTGAACACCCAGTCGGGCGTGATATCGGCGGAAAGGTCCAGTTCCAGCCCCTTTGCCGTCACCTCGCCCACGGGGCTCAACTGGTTGACGCCATTGACGGGCGCCTTGGTGGTGTCGGTCTGCACCATGTTTTCGCGCACGATGCGGTAGATGGCGCCGTTGGCCTGGATGCGGCCACCCAGCAGCGCCGTCTTCACACCGGCTTCCACCTGCCGGCCCGTTATCGGGTCGAAGGGACCGCCGGCATTGTCCGCCTGGCTGGCGATCGCCTGTGGTTCGAAACTGTTGGCGAAGCTGGCATAGAGGGACACTTCGTCCGTGGGCTTATAGATCAGGCCCGTCCGCCAGGTGTAGTCGCCGTCGGAGAAGTCCGAACCATTGACGCGGTTGCGGTCCTTGAAATGGTCATAGCGAATGCCGGCCAGGGCGATCCAGTGCTGGCCCAGTCCGACCTGATCCTGCAGGTAGACGCCCTGGCGTTCGGTGCGGGTGTCCGTCCGGCTGAACGGCACATTGGACAGGTTATAGGCGGCACCGGAGGTCAGGCCATAGACACGGTTGGTCAGGCTGGTATCAGGCACGGGACCGCCGGCATTGCTGGCCGCTGCGGAGCGCTGCATCAGGATCGCATCCTCGCGATACCAGTCGCCACCGAACAGGAACTGGTGATCCAGCCCGGCCAGTTCCGTGTCGGCAATGAAATTGGTGGCCATGGACAGGGCATCGCTATCCCGCTTCTGGTCACGGAATTCACGTCGGACCATGTCCAGGATACCGTCGCGGTTGCTGTCATAGGTGCCGCGCGGTTCGTGATATTGCTGCACCTCGTTGGATTTGAACCAACGCACGCCGGCATCCATGCGGATGGCATCTGTCAGCCGCGTATCCAGCTTGGCCTGCAGCACATCGGATTTCAGCTTCGAATAATCCGTCGGCTCATTATGGTTCCAGGTGATGGGGGCCAGATAGACGCCGTCATTGGTGACGGGGATGCCGCGCAGGCGGTTGGCGGGCAGGTCCTGGTCATAGTGGATGACCTGAAGCGTCAGCTTCGTCTCATCCGCCAGACGGATGCGCAGGCTGGCATCGCCGATCGCCGTCTCGTTGCCGGCGCCGACCCGGAAACTGTCCATCTCCTCATAATAGGCACCGACACGGTAGGCGAAGCGGCCTTCCTCATCGATGGGGCCCGTCACCTCCGCCGCACCGCCCAAACGGTCGTAATTGCCGGCAAAGGCCCGCACCTCGCCCCGGAAATCGTCCTGGGGCGTCTTGGTAACATAGTTCAAGGACCCGCCCGGTGCCGCCGGGCCATACAGCATACCTGCCGGACCCTTCAGCACCTCCACCCGTTCGATATTGAACAATTGCGGTACGGCAAAGCCGATGAACGGGTCACCGCGCATCCCGTCATAATAGGCCTGTTCCTGGCGGAAGCCGCGGAAGGTGACGCCGGCATAGGTGAAGAAGGACAGGCCGGAAATGTTGCGGTACAGGTCCGTGACGTTGCGCGCCCCCAGATCCTTGATCAGTTCCGCGTTGATCACCTGCACCGCCTGCGGGATATCCAGGATGTTGGCGGGTACCTTGCCGATGGTGGTTTCTTCCACCCGGTACAGGCGCTGCACGCGGCCCGTGACGATGATTTCTTCCGTCATCGTCGCCGCCGGTTCCGCCATCGCGGCCCCACCCATCAACGTGGCGGCGCAAACGCCCATCATCCACCATGCCCGCATTTTTAGAACCCTCACATGAAATTGAGAATAATTCGCAGATGCGATAGCGGGTCAAAGGCAGCGGGTCAACATGCATATGTGCGATACATGCATGCGCGCAGTTTCGACGGGGACGTATCCGTTTTTTCCCCGAATCGGAAATGAAAACGGCGGCACAGGTGATATCCTGTGCCGCCGTTTGTGCGAGGGGGGAATTGGGTCGCTGCTGATCCAGATCAGCAGCGACCATTCATTAGAACTTCGCCCGCAGGCCGACATAGTAGGAGCGACCAACCGCGTCATAGACGGCGACATCGGTGCTGTTCTGTGAACTGGCCACGATGGGCAGGCCACGGTCGAACAGGTTGGTGACACCGGCGCGCAGTTCGATGCTCTCATTGACCCGGACATTGCCGAACAGGTCGAACAGGTTATAGGCCGGCACGCCGCGCGACGGGTTGGTGGGCGTGGTCACCGCCGTCACGTCATCCATCGCCCCCTGATACCGCCAACGCAGACCGATGCCGAACAGGTCGGAGCGGTAGCCGACGGTGGTCAGCGCCTTCCAGCGCGGCAGGGCGCGGCCCAGCGTGCTGGTATTCACATAATCCTGGAACGCGCTGCCGGGCAGGGTCTGGATATTGTAGTGGTTGACCCAGCCGATGACGGGCGTGACATAAATCTCGGCGCTGGGATCGCCGACATCGGCACCGATATCCGACAGGCTGGCCGACCAGTTGATCTGCACATCGATACCGTCGGTTTCCAGCCCGCCCAGGTTCAGGAAGGGCAGGCTGACATCCTGCAACTGGCCCTGCGCGTCGCGGGTCAGCAACTGGCAGAACTCGTTCGTCGCGGCATAGGTGGGGTTGGAACCGTCGAGATTATAGCACTTGGACAAGGTGGTGAGGCCCGGCACGCCGGAGATCACCTCCTTGATCTTGATGTTGTAATAGTCGACGGAGATGGTGGTGCCGCCGTACCACGGGCTGTCGCCCGGCACGGTCAGGACGGTGCCGATATTGAACGTGTCGGCCTTCTCCGGGGTCAGACCCAGATTGCCACGGATGGTGCCGCCGGTTGCCGTGGTGGGGAAAGTGTAGGTGTCGATGACGTTGGCCGGCACGCCCTGCGCGATGCAAAGGGCGCGGACCTGTGCCCCGCCGGCGCCGGTGCGGGCAATGGAGCGCACGTCGCAGGGATCACCGACAGAGGCCGGCGGCGTGCCGAACTGCACCTGCGTGCCCGTCGGCGGGGAGAACAGCTCCCCGATATTCGGCGCACGCACCGCGCGCTGATACGACCCGCGCAGCATCAGGGCGTCAACCGGCTTCCAGCGCAAGTCACCTTCATAGGATTTGACGCTGCCCGTGGTGGAATAGTCGGAATAGCGGGCGGCGGCACCGATGGCCAGTTCCTCCGCGAACTCCGCCCCGCTGATCAGCGGGATATCCACCTGACCGGCAATTTCCTTCAGGTTGATATTGCCGCGTGCCGATGCGGAACCGGTCACCGCCTCGATATTCTGGGCGGCCAGATCGCTGTCGGGCGTAAACCGGTAGGTGTTGCGGCGGTAGGAGGCGAGCAGCGCCACCTGCAACGGACCGGCGGGCAGTTCGACCACGGGGCCGGACAATTGCCCCTGTACCTGGCTCTGGCTCAGCTTCTCCGTGCTGAGCGCCGTCTTGGTCATATAGGTCTTGCAGGCGTCGGAGATGCGGGTGGAATTGCTGATGCCGAACGGGTTGAACCCGCCCGCGCACAGCGAATTGCCGCCATCCGTCGCGTTCAGCAGGTTCTGCACCTTGCTCTTCACCACGGCATTGTACAGCGCCTGATCATGCAGGCTCTGGTCATAGGAGCTGTAGAGATCCCACTTCCAGCTGCCGGCCAGATCGCCTTTCAGGCCCAGGGCGAACTGGCTGACCTTGTACTGTTCGTCCCAGTTCTTGTCGGCAATGCCGACATAACGACCGTTCCAGGTGAAGGGGGCATTGGGGTTGGGACGCGATGCCAGGATGGCGCGCAGGTCGGCGGGGATGAAAGGATTGGTGGTGGGAATGGTGGTCAGATTGCCGATCTGGGTCAGGCTGCCGCCGCTTTCGGTGTTCACGAGGCTGTCGACATACATGAACTGGCCATAGGCGGTGACGCCGTCGGCCACTTCATAATCGAAGGAGCCGAAGGCTGTCTTGCGTTCCAGGGAGTTCTGGAACTGCACCTGTTGGCCCACGGGCATGCGGACATTGCCAGCAATGATGGCATAGCCATTGTCCGTCGGACCCTTGTAGTTCAAGGCGCCCGTCTGCACGAACAGCGAACCGTCATTGTTGAAGCCCAGGTTCAGCGTACGGCCCACGGTGGAGGTGACGCCATATTTGGCAAAGACGCTGTTGATGGCGGCCTGGGTCGGCAGGTTGGCGGCGTTGGGCACATAGGTACCGGTACCGATGAAGGAGGAGGGGGTGACGAATTCGAAGAAGGAACGCTTGGACCCCTGCAGGCCCGGACGGTCAGTATAGCTGGCCGTCAGCATCATGTGGCCCTTGTCTTCGGCAAAGGCGCTGCCCAGCGTGACGGAGGCGGATTTCTTGAAAACGTCACCGCGCTCGTCCTGACCGAACTGCACATCGGCGCGGACACCGTCAAAGGGCTGGATGGTCTTGAAATTGACCACGCCGGACATGGCGTCGGAACCATAGATGGCGGATGCGCCACCCGTGATCACATCGACGCTGCCAATGACGGCTTCGGGCAGGATGTTGATATCGACATTGCCGTTGATGTCGGACAGCGGCAGGCGTTTGCCGTTCAGCAGCACCAGATTGCGGTTGGAGCCAAGGCCGCGCAGGTTCAGGCTGGCGCGGCCACCGCCGCCCTGTCCGCCTGTGCTGGAGGTGCCGGCAGCGGTGAAGGAAGGCAGCTGGTTCAGCGCGGCCTCAACCTCTACCTGGCCGCTTTCCTTGATGGATTCCGTCGATACGGTGGTGATGGGGCTGACCGCGACATTGTTGGGCCGCTGGATCAAGGAGCCGGTGACCACGATCTCTTCGATCAGCTCGGCCTTGCCGGCATCGGCCTGCTGGGCCAGCGCCGGGCCGGCCAGCATCATGCCGGCGGCCAGCGACAGGGCCAGCGGCGAGGCGCCGTGCCGCAACCGGCCATGAACCGGCGGGCGTGTCTTGATCATCTTCTTGTTCATGTTTTCCTCCCCTTTTTAGCGTGCAGGGGTCACCGTTCCGGCAACGGCACGGGCCCCGGCTTTGCTTTTGCTGATTGTGCGACCGGTCCCCGTCAGCGGGGCCCGATTGCCGTCTGGATGAAATCAAGCGTGTCGGCCAGCGCCTGACGGCTAACCTCCACGGTGCGTTCGGGCTTTTCGGCGATCCAGCTATGGTTGGCGCCGTCGAAAATGCGGGTCTTTACAGAGACATTGGCGGCGGCCAGGGCAGAGGCGAACCGGTCCTGCTGTGCCACCGGCACGACATTGTCGTCGCGGCCGTGCAGCAACAGGAAGGGCGGGTCCTTGGCATCGACATGCGCGATGGGCGAGGCCTGGCGCACCCGGTCAGCGTCGCAGCCGCTACCCGTGCAGCCCAGGAACCGGCGCATCGGTTCCGTCGGCGGCGCATCCTTGTTCAGGTAGCTGGGCATGGTGGCCAGATCATAGATGCCGAACCAGGAGACAACCGCCTGCACGCAATCCGACGCCTGTTCCACCCCACCCGCACCCGTGGGCACGGTTTCAACGGTGGCGGGCCGGGCGGGGGCCGGTGCATCCTCTGCAAAGGCCGGGTCGGCGCAGCTTGCACCCACCAGGGCCGCCAGATGACCGCCCGCCGACTGTCCCCAGGCAGCGAACCGCGTGGGATCGACGCCGAACCGGGAACCATTGGCGCGCAGCCAGCGGATAGCGGATTTCACATCCTTGGCCGCAGCGGGGAACGGCGCCTCGCCGGAGAAACGGTAACTGACGGAGGCCACGACATAGCCCTGGGCCGCGATGGAGGCCAGAACCTTGGGCCAATCCTGAAAGGCCGCACTGCGGCGCGGGCCACCACCCATCCAGCCGCCACCATGGATATAGACGATGACAGGCCGAGTCTTGCCATCCTGTCCCGCACCTGCCGGCAGGAACAGATCCAGCTTCAGTGGCCTGTAACCCGGCACGGTCTTGTAGACCACATCCGGCATACCGGTTACGCCATCGGCGAAAGGCACCGTGATGGTGGAAAAGGTATCGGCCCCCACCTGCTGTACCGAGGCACCGACAGCGGCACTGGCCGCGACATCGGCGCCACCGGCATGGGCCACAGGCCCGATGGCCGTGGCCGACAGGCACAGGAACGCGGATATGGCGGTGACGGAACGCTTCATTCTTCCCCCCGACCTTTATTTTTGATTTTGCGGGTCCCGACGGACGATGCCAGACGGCCCGACTTTTCTTTCGATGGAGTTAATGTACGAAACAGTTCGTACGTCGTCAATTGTGTTTGTTATACCGCAGTGCGTTTCTTTGCGGATGCTGGAAATCATCTGCGATGGGAGTGGCTTTCTGCGTGCTGGGAACCGCCTCGGCGGCGACCGCCGCCGCGCGGCCCATGCCGTGTAAGCCAAGCCGCCGGATGGCGGCGCCCGGCGCCTGAGGAAGACTGAGAACCGTTCAGGCCTTGCGGCACCAGGTCATGACGATCTCCACCACCTGTTCCTTGCGTCGTGCCGCAGCCTCTTCGGACCCCAGCTCGTAGCCGAAAATGGTGGAGAAGGTGTAGCGGTTGGAGACGTTGTAGAAGCTGAGCGCGCTAATGGTCATGTGCAACTCGACCGGGTCGATATCCGCCCGGAACAGCCCTTCGGCCACACCCTTGTCCAGAATGGCCTTCAGGCCCTGGATCACATGCTGGCTGCGGCGCTTGATGCCATCGACATTGCCGATGAACGACCCGTGCAGGATATTTTCGTTCATCACCAGCCGGACGAATTCCGGGTTCTTGAAATGGTGGTCGAAGGTCAGGCGGATATGGGCCTTCAATGCCTCTTCCGCGCCGACATCCAGGATGGGCAGGGCCGCCTCCGAATCACGGATGGCGATATATTCCTGTTCCAGGACCGCCTGATACAGCCCTTCCTTCGATCCGAAATGGTAATAGATCATCCGCTTGGACGTGTCGGTCTTTTCCGCGATCTCGTCGATGCGGGCCCCCATCAGGCCCTTGTCGGCGAATTCGCGGCGGGCCACGGCCAGGATATTGGCCTTGGTCTCATCGGCTTCGGCGGCGCGGGGATTGCGGGCCGGGGTTGCCGATTTCGACTTGGGCGCCGGGGCGTTCATGGATGATCCGTTGGATGATGATGGTGCGGGGCCACAGGATAATGCGGCCCCGCGCGTTTTGAAGCGAATTCAGCCTTCCGCCGCAAAGACACTGATGATCACGGCCCCGCCACCGGGCACGGGCGTGATCCTTCCGACAAAAATGCGGCGGTTCAGCCATTCATATTTGCCGGCGGGCGCATGGAAGGCGGGCGTGGTCATCAGGTAACGCGGGTCGGGGACCGACAGTCCCTTGTTGTGCACGATGATGACGGCGCCATCATCGGTGCGCAGGGAATAGAGCGCCTCAATCTCCCGCACGCCGTCGGGCCGGTCGATCTGCCAGTCGGCACCACCGGCCATCACCTCGCCCTTGATCCCGTCACCCGTGAAGGTACCGCCGGTGATGGGGATGAAGCGGCGCTTGCCATGGTCGCTCACCCCCACCTCCACCGCCGGATCGACGGTGACACGCGCTTGCAGGACCAGGCGCAGGCCGGGCGTGGGGACCGGTTCATAGGCCTGGCTGGCGGCGGGACAGAGCAGCATCAGCAGCAAAAACAGATATTTCATCAGGCCCTCCCTCAATCCCGCACGCGCGGCGTGCTGGCCGGTGCCGGGGGCGGGGCTTCCCACCCGGCCAGCAGGTCCAGCGTGGCATAGCGCGGCCAGTCCGCCACCCGCACCTGTTCACCCAGTTCCATCAGGCGCGGCTTCTTCGCATCGAAACGCGACCAGTCGGGTGACGGGGCGGCTCCCCTGGCGAAGGAAAGCAGCATGGATTGCATGCGGGTGGCGAGGTCCATATCCACCGGTTCCCAGTCGCGGGTGCGGCGGAACAGGTTCAGCGCGTCCAGCGTGCCCAGCCAGTAGGGCACATCGCCGGTATGATAGGCGCCCACCGTTGCCGGATCATGGTCGGCGAAGCGGATACCCGGCGTATAGGGATGGCGGCGGGTGAACAGCCAGACATAGGCCGGCTGCTTCTGCGCGCGTGCCCAGGCAGCAACCTGCCGGCCGACGGTGGCATCGCGCTGGATATCGGTGATGGCGCGGGGAATGCCGCCTGCCTCCTTGACGGCATAGGCCTTCAGGACCTTGTCCGCCACATTGGGGAAGGATTGCCGGATCAGCGCCTCATAGGCGGGCAGATCGGCGGCACCGCCCAAGCTGCGGAAGCTTTCATCGCGGGTGAAGCCGATCATCACCGGCACGTCGCTATGCCCGTCCGTCTTCATCGCCTGATCGGGCGGCAGCGGTAGCACCTTGCCATCCAGCACGATGGGGGAGCGGCGGGGCAGGGCGGTGGCGATGATCCGGTCGCCGGCCACCGCCCGCATGTCGGCCAGGGACCCGGCTTTCAACGCGTCCTGCAACCGCTTGCCGTCTGCCTCCGCATCGGCCAGCGGGATGGGCGGCAGCAGAGCGCCAAAGGGGCTGCCGCTCATGCCGACGGCGCGGTGGAACAGGCCCTTGGCCTCCGGACTGGCCATCAGCAGGCCGATGGACATCGATCCCGCCGATTGCCCCACCAGGGTGACATTGCCGGGATCACCACCGAAGCCCGCGATATTATCGCGGACCCAGCGCAGGCCCTGGATCTGGTCCATCAGCCCGTAATTGCCGGAATGGCCCCCGCCTTCCGCCGTCAGTTCGGGATGGGCCAGAAAGCCCAGTGTGCCGACACGGTAGGAGAGGGCGACATAAACCACGCCCTGCTTTGCCAGAAACTCCCCGGAATAGTTGGGCATGCTGGCGGAGCCGACATTGAACGCCCCGCCATAGATCCAGACCATGACCGGATAGGGCTTGCCCGCCGGTGCCGGTTCTTTAGGTGCCCAGACATTCAGGTAAAGGCAATCCTCGCTGATCGCCTCATGCCCGAAATAATGGTTGATGGTGGACCCGCGCATGGGTTGCAGGCACATGGGCGCGAAACGGTCGGCATGCAGCACCCCCGTCC
Organism: Niveispirillum sp. FG156; assembly: GCF_057809555.1. Taxonomy (NCBI): domain Bacteria; kingdom Pseudomonadati; phylum Pseudomonadota; class Alphaproteobacteria; order Rhodospirillales; family Azospirillaceae; genus Niveispirillum; species Niveispirillum sp. FG156. The sequence continues at coordinate 27,878 of NZ_JBMDKE010000019.1, forward strand.
AGGGAGCAACCGGCTGCGGCGGACGCCAGCGCAGATCGCGCAGGGGCGGGGCTGCGAACGGCACCCCCAGAAAGGCGTTGACGCCGCTGTCCAGCCGCTTGCCCTCGATCATGCCGCCATCGACCGTCACGGTCTGGGCGGATGCTATAACGGGCAGGGACAGGCAGGCAACGCCCAGTAGCAGGCGGGACCAGATGGACATGTTTCCTCCTGTTTTTACGACCCGCTCGCCATCCCGATCCCCCACGTGGTCCCCGCGAAAGCCGGGACCACGTGGGCTGTAGGAACAACGACCGGATGCATTGTTTGACATCATGGAAAGGTTGGGCATGTGGCCCCTGGGTCCCGGCTTCCGCCGGGATGACGAAGGGGTCAATAAACCGTGTCGGTGTTGAACCGGGACTGTGCGGCCAGCCGGACAGCGGCATTAGCCGCGCCATAGGCGTCGTATCCACGCCGTTGGACGAATTCGAAGAAGAAGCGCTTGGCAAAGGCGCGGGAATAAAGCTGGAAGAACTCGGCATCGTCGGTCCGGTCATACAGGATGTCGTGGGCCGCCATCCGTTCCACCAGATCGGGGTCCAGGCCGAACCGCGCCTCGATATCGTCATAGTAGTTGCGGGGGATGGGCAGCCGTTCCAGCCCGCGTTCCTGCAACGCCTTTGCGGTCGCAAAGATATCGCCGGTGGAAAGCGCCACATGCTGTACGCCCGCACCCAGATAATGGTTCAGGAAGCGCGATGTCAGGGTCTGTGCCGCCGCAGACCCGTTCAGGGTGACGCGGAACGACCGGTCACCATTCTCGATCGCCTGACTATGGACGATGCCCAGCGGATCGGCGATTTCAAGCTGCGGCGTCTTGGTCACGTCGAACAGCGCGAAATAATAGAGCAGCCAGGACAGGAATTCCTCATACCCCATGGCCTGCGCGATATGGTCGATGCGGGTCAGGCCGACGCCGGGCACCGCCGCCTCTGTCAGCGGTACGAAATCATTGCGCCAAACCTGTTCCTGGGTCCCGTCCTCGATGAAATAGATCAGGCTGCCGCCCACCCCGCGGACACAAGGAATGTCCGTCTCTCCCGACCCCACCGCCTGGGCAAAGCGCGGGATGCGCAGGCTGTCGGCACGGTCCAGCGCCGCCGGCACATCATGCACCCGCAGGGCCAGTGCACAGACCGACGCGCCATGCACGATGGAATGGCTGTGGGCAAAGCCCTCCGTCTCTCCATTCAGGACGATGTTGATGTCGCCCTGGCGCCAGCGGGTGACGGCCTTGCTGATATGCCGCCCCACCGGTTCAAAGCCCATGCTGGCCAGCATGGCGCCCAGCGGCCCCGCCTCTTCCTCCGTGGCGGCAAATTCGATGAACTCCACCCCGCGCACATCGATGCGCGGCGGCATGGTGGCCGGACGCTTCAGCCGGGCCAGCGCCTCATCCTCCACCAGTTTCAGCGAGCGGTAGCCGTCCAACGCGATGCCAGATGCGGAGCCGGCGCGGAACCGGTCGTTGAAAATCTCCAGCGACAGCGGCCCGCGATAACCGATGGCGATCAGCGCCTTGACGTAATCGGTGATGGGCAGGTCGCCCTGCCCCGGCATATTGCGGAAATGCCGGCTCCAATACAGGTGATCCATGTCCAGGCGCGGGGCGTCGGCGATTTGCACGATGAACAGCTTGGCCGGGTCGATATCGCGGATGCTGTCGATGGGTACATTGCGGGCCAGCGAATGGAAACTGTCCAGGATCAGGCCGATATTCGGATGGTTGACGCGGTGGACAATGTCCCAGGCGTCGCGGTGATCATGCACATGCCGGCCCCAGGCCAGCGCCTCATACCCCACGCGCAACCCCCGCACCGCCGCCAGTTCGCCCAGGTCGCGGAAATCATCCACGATGCGCCCGCGTTCCGGCAGCGATTGTGGCGAAACGTTCGAACAGACCAGCAGCAGGTCGGTGCCCAGTTCCGCCATCACATCGAACTTGCGCAGCATCCGCTCAAAGGTGCGGGTGCGCAGGGTGCCGGGCATGCCCTCAAAATCGCGGAAGGGCTGGAACATGGTGATGGTCAGGCCCAGATCGGCCGCGATGCGCCGCACATCGGCGGGACGGCCATCGAAGGTCAGAAGGTCGTTCTCGAAAATCTCGACACCGCTGAACCCAGCCGCCGCTGCGGCTTCCAGCTTGCCGGTCAGGGTGCCGCTGATCGAAACGGTCGCAATGGATTTGGCCAGGCCGCCGGTCGGCAATTCCGCCCGTTCCATGGTACCCCTCCCTTATCATGATTGCTGCTGATTATCGGGTCGTTGAAAGACGCACCTTGACGTGAACGTACTATTTCGTACACATTCACGCAACGGCCAATCCCATGGGCCGATCAACGACAAACACCGCCTTTCACCGGGCGCAGGGGGGAATTTTGCCGGACCCTGTGGAACGAAAGCCTGTTCACATCCTGAACGGGCCCAATCTTAATTTGCTGGGCACGCGGGAACCGGAAAAATACGGTCGCCGCACGCTGGCCGATATCGAGGATGGCTGCCGCCGGCATGGGCTGGCGCTGGGCCTGACTGTCCTCTGCCGGCAGAGCAACCATGAAGGCGCGCTGATCGACTGGATCCATGCGGCGCGCAGCGACGCGTCGGGGATCATCCTCAATCCCGGCGCCTATACCCACACCTCGGTCGCCATCATGGATGCGCTGCTTTCCTGCGCCATCCCGGTGGTGGAGGTGCATCTGACCAACATCCACCGGCGGGAAGCCTTCCGCCACCATTCCTATGTGTCGCTGGCGGCGACAGGTGTCATTTGCGGCCTTGGTGCCGATGGATATCTGGCCGCCCTCACCTTTCTCGCCAACAGCCTCGGGAACAGCCCATCATGAGCGGGAAATCCATCCTCGCGGGCCTGATCGGGTCGGGGATACAGGCATCCCTGACACCGCGCATGCATGAACAGGAGGGGGCGCGTCAGGGCCTCCGCTATGTCTATCGCCTGATCGACCTGAAACAGCTGGGTCTGGATGTGGCGGCCTTGCCCGATCTGGTGGCAGGCGCGCAGCGGTTCGGCTTCAACGGCCTGAACATCACGCATCCCTGCAAACAGGCGGTGATCCCGCTGCTGGACGAACTGTCGCCCGAAGCCGCCGCCATCGGTGCCGTCAATACTGTCGTCCTGAAGGATGGGCGCAAGACCGGCCACAATACCGACTGGTGGGGTTTCGCCGAGGGGTTCCGGCGCGGCCTGCCCGATGCCGATCTGCGCCATGTGGTGCAGCTGGGGGCGGGTGGGGCCGGGGCCGCCGTCGGCTATGCGCTGCTGCGGCTGGGTGCCGACCGCCTGTCGATCTTCGATGTGCAGCTGGCGCGGGCTGAGGAACTGGCCGATCGCCTGAACAGCCTGTTCGGGGAAGGGCGCGCCAGGGCCGTGCAGTCGCCGGATGCGGTGCTGCCCCACGCCCATGGTCTGGTGAACACCACGCCGCGCGGCATGGCCGACTATCCGGGCCTACCGGTGGCGCAGACGCTGCTGCGCCCTGACCTCTGGGTGGCGGAAATCATCTATTTCCCCATTGAGACGGAACTGCTGCGCACGGCCCGCCAGCTGGGCTGCCGCACGCTGGATGGCGGCGGCATGGCCCTGTTCCAGGCGGTGGGCGCCTTCCGGCTGTTCACCGGCATCGAACCGAATGCCGGTGACATGGGGACGGATTTCAAGGCAATGCTGCCTTAATCGCCGTGACGCGGCCCGACAGAAGGCCTTGCACGGACCAGGGAGGAAAAGAATGTCGAACAAGCCGGGCCACAAGACCGACCGGGCCAGTGCCGAATTCCAGGCGCGTGTCGCCGCCCTGGAGGCCGCACCCATGGGGCGCACGCGCCTGATCGTGGTGCTGCTCTGTTTCGTCCTGAACCTGCTGGACGGGGTGGATGTGGTGCTGCTCACCTACGCGGCACCTGTCATCGCCCAGGAATGGGGGCTGAAGGATGGGGCGCTTGGCATTGTGCTGACGGCCAGCCTGTTGGGTACGGCCTTTGGATCGATGCTGATGGGGCCGGTGGCTGACATGATCGGGCGGCGCAAGGTGGTGCTGATCGCCATCACCCTGATCGGGTCCGGCATGCTGCTGGCCGCCACGGCCCATGACATGGTGATGCTGGCCATCTGGCGGGTTGTGACGGGGGTGGGCATCGGGGCCATCCTGGCCTCCATGGCCTCCATCACCTCGGAATTCTCCAACGCCCGGCTGCGCAGCTTCTGGGTGGCGTTTCTGCAGGCCGGCTGGCCCATCGGGGCCATCATCACCGGCTTTGCGTCCGCCGTCTTGATCCAGGTCTATGGCTGGAAGCCGCTATTTGTCGGGTCGGGCCTTCTGTCGGTCATCATTCTGCCGGTGGTCGCCTGGCTGATGCCGGAATCATTGCAGTTCCTGGCCAAACAGGATGCGCCCGACCGGTTGGCGCGCATGAACCATCTTCTGGTGAAACTGGGTCAGCCGGCCTTGAACGAAGCCCCGCCCCTGCCGGCCAAGCGCGGGGTGAAACTGTCGGCCCTGTTCGAGGGGCATCTGGCCCGCTCCACCCCCGCCTTGTGGTTGGGCATGACCATGGGCTGGGCCGGGCTTTACTTCCTGATCAGCTGGATCCCCCGCATCGCCGTCAATGCCGGCCTGCCGCTGGATCAGGCCATCATGGCCGGCGCCACCTTCAATATCGGCGCCTTCGTCGGCAGTGCGGGCATCGGCCTTCTGGCGACGCGGTTGCCGTTGAACCGGCTAATCCCTGGGTTCTTGGGCGCTGCGACCCTGGCGATGCTGCTGTTCGGTTGGGTCTCCCTGCCGATCATGGCAACCTTCGCCACCATTCTGGTTCTGGGTGTTTTGGTGCAGGGCGGGTTCAACGCGTTCTATCCCATGGCGGCACAACTTTATCCCACGGAAATCCGCACCACGGGCATTGGCACCGCTATGGCCGTGGGGCGCAGCGGCGCCATTCTGGGCCCGCTGGCGGCGGGTTACCTGATGCAGATCGGTACCGACCGCGGCATGCTGTTCCTGATCTATGCAGTGCCCCTGGCCATCGCGGCCCTGGCGGCATGGCGGGTTGCATCCAAGCCGTCGTGAGGTGCGCCTTCACAACATTCACCGATTAACAGGTTTTTCGCGGCAGATATTCACCATTTCAGCCATTCACCTGACGGGGGCGTTCCCGCGATGATGCGCTATCACGCACATCAAGAACAGGAAACGCCCCATGAGTGCAGCAGTGGCCGAGACCGTATCCGCGTTCAAGCCGAAGAAATCCGTGGCACTGTCGGGCGTTACGGCCGGCAATACCGCCCTTTGCACCGTTGGCAAATCCGGCAATGATCTGCATTACCGGGGCTATGACATCCTGGACATCGCGGAGCGGTGCGAGTTCGAGGAGGTGGCCCATCTGCTGATCCATGGCAAGCTGCCGACAGCGGCGGAGCTGAAGGCCTACAAGGCCCGGCTGCGCGCCATGCGTGGCCTGCCGACCAATGTCCGGCAGGCGCTGGAATGCCTGCCCGCATCGGCGCATCCGATGGATGTCATGCGTACCGGCGTCTCGGCCCTGGGCTGTGCCCTGCCGGAAAAGGATGATCACAACATCCCCGGTGCGCGCGACATTGCCGACCGGCTGATGGCTTCGCTGGGGTCGATGCTGCTCTACTGGTACCATTGGTCCACGAATGGCAAGCGCGTCGATGTCGATACCGATGATGACAGTATCGGCGCGCATTTCCTGCATCTGCTGCATGGTACGAAGCCGTCCGCGCCGTGGGAGCGGGCGATGCATACATCCCTGATCCTTTATGCCGAGCATGAGTTTAATGCCTCGACCTTCACAGGCCGGGTGATTGCGGGCACGGGATCGGACATGTATTCCGCCGTGACCGGTGCCATCGGCGCCCTGCGCGGGCCCAAGCATGGCGGCGCCAACGAGGTCGCGTTCGAAATCCAGAAGCGCTACGACAACCCCGACGAGGCGGAAGCCGATATCCGCGCGCGGGTGGAGCGTAAAGAGGTGGTGATCGGCTTTGGTCACCCGGTCTACACCGTCTGCGACCCCCGCAATGAAATCATCAAGCGGGTGGCCAATCAGCTTTCCACGCAAGCGGGTTCCACCAAGATGTTCGATATCGCCGCCCGGCTTGAGGCCGTGATGTGGGACGTGAAGCGGATGTTCCCGAACCTGGACTGGTTCAGCGCCGTCTCCTATCACATGCTGGGCGTGCCCACGGCGATGTTCACGCCGCTGTTCGTGATCGCCCGCACCTCCGGCTGGGCGGCCCATATCATCGAACAACGCCTCGACAACCGCATCATCCGGCCAAGCGCCAATTATGTCGGCCCCGAAGACCGCGCCTTCGTACCCTTGGACCAACGGTTCTGACCGTACCGTCACAGGCTGGTTTAAGATCGGAAGTGCCATGAATAGTTATTATCGCAAACCGCTACCCGGTACTGGGCTCGACTATTTCGACGCGCCCGCTGCCGTGGACGCCATCCGTGCGGGGGCGTGGGCGGGTCTGCCCTATGTTTCCCGCATCCTGGCCGAACAACTGGTGCGCCGCTGTGATCCATCCCTGCTGTCCGATGCGCTGCGACAGCTGGTGGAACGGCGGCGGGACATGGATTTTCCCTGGTATCCGGCCCGCGTCGTCTGTCACGACATTCTGGGGCAGACGGCCCTGGTTGATCTGGCGGGGCTGCGCGATGCCATCGCGGAACAGGGGGGTGATCCGTCCCGTGTGAACCCGGTGGTGCCGACACAGCTGATCGTCGATCATTCGCTGGCTGTGGAACATGCCGGTTTCGATCCGGACGCGTTCGTCAAGAACCGGGCCATCGAGGACCGGCGCAATGAGGACCGTTTCCATTTTATCGAATGGGCAAAGCACGCGTTCGAGAATGTCGACGTAATCCCCGCCGGCAACGGCATCATGCATCAGATCAATCTGGAAAAGATGTCACCCGTCATCCAGGCGCGCGACGGGGTGGCCTTTCCCGACACCTGCGTCGGCACTGACAGCCACACGCCGCATGTGGACGCGCTGGGCGTTGTTGCCATCGGTGTCGGCGGGTTGGAGGCGGAAACGGTGATGCTGGGCCGGGCCTCCATGATGCGGCTGCCCGATATTGTCGGGGTGCGGCTGACGGGACAGTGCCAGCCGGGGATCACCGCCACCGACATTGTGCTGGCGCTGACATCCTTCCTGCGCGGCGCGCGCGTGGTTGGTGCCTGGCTGGAATTTTTCGGGGAGGGGGCGGACGGGCTGTCCATCGGTGACCGGGCTACGATTTCCAACATGTGCCCCGAATATGGAGCCACCGCCGCCCTGTTCCATATCGACCGGCAGACCATCGATTATCTGCGCCTGACCGGGCGGGAACCGGCACAGGTGGCACTGGTCGAAACCTATGCCAGGACGCTGGGCCTGTGGGCGGATGCCCTGCGGACGGCGGAATATGAACGGGTTCTGGAATTCGACCTGTCCGGCGTGGTCCGCGCCATGGCCGGCCCGTCCAATCCACACCGGCATTTGCCGACCACGGCATTGGCGGAACGCGGTATCGCCGGGAACCTTGGCCAGGCATTGGCACAGGAACAGGGCGGGCTGCTGCCCGATGGCGCCGTCATCATCGCGGCCATCACCAGTTGCACCAACACGTCCAACCCGCGCAATGTGGTGGCCGCCGGCTTGCTGGCCCGCAAGGCCAATGCCCTGGGACTGCTGCGCAAGCCATGGGTCAAAAGCTCCTTCGCACCGGGGTCCAAGGTGGCCCGGCTCTATCTGGAAGAGGCGGGCCTGCTGACGGAGCTGGAGAGGCTTGGTTTCGGGATCGTCGCCTATGCCTGCACCACCTGCAACGGCATGTCGGGCGCGCTGGACCCGGCCATCCAGCGGGAGATCGTGGCCCGCGACCTGTACACCGCCGCCGTTCTGTCCGGTAACCGCAATTTCGACGGCCGTATCCATCCCTATGCCAAACAAGCCTTCCTGGCCTCGCCACCGCTGGTCGTCGCCTATGCCATTGCCGGCACGGTGCGTTTCGATATTGAACGTGATGTGCTGGGCATCGATCCTGATGGCAACCCGGTCACGCTGAAGGATTTGTGGCCCAGCGATGCGGAAATTGATGCCGTCGTGGCCGCCAGTGTCAGGCCCGAACAGTTCCGGCAGATCTATGAACCCATGTTCGGCACGGGCCGGAAAGCGGTGGCGAAGGTCAGCCCGCTTTATGACTGGCGGCCGCAGTCGACCTATATCCGCCGGCCCCCCTACTGGGATACCGACGGGGTCGGGGCGCTGGCGGCCCATCCCCGGACGTTGAAGGATATGCGCCCGCTGGCCATCCTGCCCGACAATATCACCACCGACCATCTGTCGCCGTCCAACGCCATCCTGGCCAACTCGGCAGCGGGGGAATATCTGGCGCGGATGGGGGTGCCGGAGGAGGACTTCAATTCCTACGCCACCCATCGCGGCGACCACCTGACCGCGCTGCGCGCCACCTTCGCCAACCCACAGTTGGTCAATGAAATGGCCGTGGTGGATGGGGTGGTGCAGCAGGGATCGCTGGCCCGTCTGGAGCCGGATGGCACGGTCATGCGGATGTGGGAGGTGATCGAGACCTATCTGGACCGCCGCCGCCCCCTGATCATCATCGCCGGCACCGATTACGGCCAAGGTTCCAGCCGCGACTGGGCGGCCAAGGGCGTGCGGCTGGCGGGGGTGGAGGTGATCGTGGCCGAGGGGTTTGAGCGCATCCACCGAACCAACCTGATCGGTATGGGCGTCCTGCCAGTGGAGTTCAAACCGGGCACGACGCGCCTGACCCTGGGTCTGGACGGCACGGAACTGTACGATGTGGCGGGCGACCGCCGGCCTGGTGCCGACCTGACCTTGACCATCCGCCGCCGCAACGGGGAACGGGTGGAGGTCCCGGTCACCTGCCGCCTGGATACCGAAGAGGAGCTGTCGATCTATGAGGCGGGCGGCGTGCTGCAGCGCTTTGCCCAGGATTTCCTGGCCGCGCAGAACCCGCAGAGGGAGGCGGTCTGATGTCTGACACCCCCCAGATGCGCATTCCCGCCACCTATATGCGCGGCGGCACCAGCAAGGGCGTGTTCTTCTGGCTGGACGATCTGCCGGAGCCCTGCCGCGTGCCGGGGTCCGCCCGCGACCGCCTGTTCCTGCGGGTGATCGGCAGCCCCGACCCCTATGGCCAGCAGATCGACGGCATGGGCGGCGCCACGTCCAGCACCAGCAAATGCGTGATCCTGTCGAAAAGCAGGCGCCCCGGCCATGATGTGGATTATCTCTATGGTCAGGTCGCCATCGACAGTGCCTTTGTCGACTGGTCGGGCAATTGCGGCAACCTGTCCACAGCGGCGGGTGCCTTTGCCATTCATGCCGGCCTCATCGACCCTGCGCTGGTGCCGGAGGATGGCGTCTGCATGGTGCGCATCTGGCAGGCCAATATCGGCAAGAGCATCATCGCCCATGTGCCCATCGCGGGCGGCAGGGTGCAGGAAACCGGCGGTTTCCTGCTGGATGGCGTGACCTTTCCGGCGGCGGAGATCGTGCTGGAATTCCTGGACCCGGCGGAGGAGGGCGAGGCGGGTGATGCCCTGTTCCCGACCGGGAGCCCGGTCGATGAGCTGGAGTTTGAGGGGCGGCGGCTGAACGCCACCCTGATCAATGCCGGCATCCCCACGATTTTCGTGAATGCCGCCGATATCGGCTATCGCGGCACGGAATTGCAGGGCGACATCAACAAGGACCCGAAGGCGCTTGCCCGGATGGAGGCGTTGCGTACCGTCGGCGCCCTGCGCATGGGCCTGATCCGCGACGCGGGTGAGGCGGCCCGCCGCCAGCATACGCCCAAGATCGCCTTTGTCGCCCCGCCCGCCGATTATGTGTCGTCCAGCGGCAAGACCGTGCCGGCGGGTGAGATCGACCTTCTGGTCCGCGCCCTGTCGATGGGCAAGCTGCACCATGCCATGATGGGAACCGCGTCGGTCGCCATCGCGACTGCGGCAGCCATTCCCGGCACCCTGGTCAATCTGGCAGCCGGCGGCGGCACCCGCAATGAAGTGTGCTTCGGCCATCCGTCCGGCACCCTGCGCGTCGGGGCCGAAGCGGCCCTGATTGATGGCAAATGGCAGGTGACCAAGGCGGTGATGAGCCGCAGTGCCCGCATCCTGATGGAAGGCTGGGTGCGTGTCCCCGCCCGCCTATTTGAATGATTGAAGGAAAAGCCATGTCTACCCGCAAGCAGCTCAAAGCCCTGGTGGAAGCCCGGCGCGGCGTGATCGTCCCCGGTGCCTTCAACGCATTGTCCGCCAAGGTGGTGGAGGATCTTGGGTTCGAAGCCATCTATGTCACCGGGGCCGGCGTCACCAACATGTGGTTTGGCATGCCCGACCAGGGCTTCATGGGACTGTCGGAGATTGCCGACCACACCGCCCGCATCCGCGATACGGTGGAGGTGCCGCTGCTGGTCGATGCCGATACCGGTTTCGGCAATGCGCTCAACGTCTATCACACCGTCCGTACCCTGGAGCGGGCCGGTGCCGACTGTATTCAGCTGGAAGATCAGGTGGCGCCCAAGCGCTGCGGCCATTTCAACGGCAAGGATGTGATCTCCACCGAGGAGGCGGTGTCCAAGATCAAGGCTGCCGTCGATGCGCGCCGTGACCCCGACCTGCTGATCATGGCCCGCACTGACGCCGCCGCCGTGCACGGGTTCGAGGCGGCGGTGGAACGCGCCCAGCTTTTTGCCGAAGCCGGGGCCGATATCCTGTTCGTGGAGGCGGTGACCAAGGCCGAAGAGGTCCGCGCCCTGCCACAGCGTCTGGACCGCCCGCAACTGATGAACATGGTCATTGGCGGCAAGACCCCGATCTTCAATGCCACCGAACTGGCAGGTCTTGGGTACGGCATCGTGCTCTATGCCAATGCCGCCCTGCAGGGCGCGGTGATGGGCATGCAAAAGGCGCTGACCGTGCTGCGCGATGAGCGGGAAGTGACGGAGGCCAGCGGCCTCGTCACCCCTTTCACCGAACGTCAGCGCCTTGTCGGCAAACCGCATTGGGATGCGCTGGATAAACGGTACACCTGACCCTCACCCTCCCGCGCCTGCCAAGGCGTGGGAGGGTGAGGGGGCAACAGTTCCCATGGGTCCCCGCCAACGCAGACCATCCGTCATGCCGCCTGGCCGCGCAAGGTCCGGGCGGCATTAACCATGCTGGCAAGGGCTGGCACCACCTCGCTCCATTGGCGTGTCTTCAGGCCGCAATCGGGGTTCACCCACAGCCGTTCGGCGGGGATGCGTTGGGCCGCCTTGTTCATCAGGTCGATGATCTGGGTCTCGGTCGGGATGTTCGGCGAATGGATGTCGTAGACGCCGGGACCGATCTGGTTGGGATAGTTGAAACTGTCGAAGGCGTTCAGCAGTTCCATGTCCGACCGTGACGTCTCGATCGTGATGACGTCGGCATCCATGTCCGCGATGGCGGCGATGATGTCGTTGAATTCCGAATAGCACATATGGGTGTGTATCTGGGTGTCATCCGCCACCCCGTTGGCGGTGATGCGGAAGCTTTCCACCGCCCATGCCAGATATTCCCCCCATTGCGACCGGCGCAGCGGCAGGCCTTCGCGCAAGGCCGCCTCATCGATCTGGATGATGCCGATCCCGGCCTTTTCCAGGTCCAGCACCTCTGCGCGGATGGCCAGGGCAAGCTGATAGCAGGACAAGGATCGCGGCTGGTCGTCGCGCACGAAGGACCAGTTCAGAATGGTGACCGGACCGGTCAGCATGCCCTTCATCGGCTTCGCCGTCAGCGACTGGGCGTAGATGATCCAGTCCAATGTCATGGCGCGCGGGCGGCTAATATCGCCGAACAGGATCGGTGGCTTCACACAACGCGAGCCATAGGACTGGACCCAGCCCGCTTGCGTGAAGGTGAACCCGTCCAGCTGTTCGCCGAAGTATTCCACCATGTCGTTGCGCTCGGCCTCGCCATGAACCAGCACGTCCAGGCCCAGGGCCTCCTGCTCGCGCACCGACCGTTCGATCTCCTGCCGCATGGCCTGCTGATAGCCTTGCAGATCCAGGGTGCCGGCCTTAAAGGCGCTGCGCGACAGCCGGATTTCCCTGGTCTGCGGGAAGGAGCCGATGGTGGTGGTGGGATAGAGCGGCAGGTTCAGGCGGGTCTGCTGCTTGGCCGTACGGTCGGCAAAGCCGCCCTTGCGTTGCCCCATCGCGGCATCGATCCCCGCCACGGCAGCCTTCACCGCCGGATCGTTGACACGCGCCGATGCACGGCGTGCGGCGATGGCCCCTGCATTGGCGGCCAGTTCCGCCGCGACCGCATCACGCCCCCGGCGCAGGGCCGTGGCCAGAAGGTCGATTTCGGCCAATTTCTGGACTGCAAAAGCCAGCCAGGGCTTCACTTCCTCATCCAGTTTGCGTTCCCCCGCCAGATCGACGGGAACATGCAGCAGGGAACAGGAAGGCGCGATCCACAGCCGATGTCCCAGTTGCCGGGCCACCGGCTCCAGCCAGTTCAGCACCGCCGTCAGGTCGGTCTTCCAGATATTGCGGCCATTGACGACGCCCAGGGAGATCACCCGGTCATCCGGCACGGCGCGGATCAGCGCCTCAACCTCGTCGCGGGCATTGATGGCATCCAGATGGATGCCCTGGACCGGCAGGCTGGCAGCCAGCGTCAGGTTTTCGTGCAGTTCGCCGAAATAGGTCGCCAGCAACAGGTTGACGCCGCTGTCCTTCAGGGCCGCATAGGCCTGCGTGAAGGCCTTTACCCATGCCGCATCCAGATCGGTGACCAGGATTGGTTCATCGATCTGCACCCATTCCACGCCCTGGCTGGCCAGGGTCCGCAGCAGTTCGGCATAGACAGGCAGCAGGCGTGGCAGCAGGGAAAGCCTGTCGGAACCATCCTTGGCCTTGCCCACGGCCAGATAGGTGACGGGGCCGACGATCACTGTCTTGGCCGCCAGGCCCAGTGCACGTGCTTCGGCCACCTGTTCCAGCAGGCGCGACGCATCCAGGGTGAAGTTTGTATCGGCGTCGAATTCGGGGACAATATAATGATAGTTGGTGTCAAACCACTTGGTCATCTCCCCGGCGGCGACACCGCCGCAGCAATTGGTGTGACCATCACCGCCCGCCGCCGAACGGCCCCGCGCGACGCGGAAATAGTTGTCCAGCGCATCACCATGGAAGCCGCGTACCCGTTCCGGCAGGTTGCCCAGCGTGAAGCTCATATCCAGGATCTGGTCATAGAAGCTGAAATCGCCCACAGGCACCAGATCAAGGGCTGCCTGGTCACGCCAGTGGCGGGCCCGCAGATCAGCGCCCGTGGTGATCAGCGCGTCGCGGGAACTCTGGCCTTTCCAATAGGCTTCCAGGGCGAACTTCAGTTCGCGTTTGGCGCCGATGCGCGGGAAACCGAGATTGTGGGTCGTTACCATGGTTTTCGCCTTGGAAATGGGGAGCGACCCGGACCATAGGATGTGAAAATGATGAATAAAAATGGTATGATTTCATGCATTAATGAAATCTGTTCATGCGTGAGCCGCCATGTCGATCCTGGAACGTATCCATCTTTCCATCATCCGTGAGGTGGACCGCCAAGGTTCACTGACCGCTGCCGCCGGCCAGTTGAACCTGACCCAGTCGGCGTTGAGCCATTCCATCCGTAAACTGGAGGATCAGATCGGCATTGCGGTCTGGCACCGGGAAGGGCGCAGCCTGCGTCCAACCCAGGCGGGGGAATGGCTGTTGGCGGTGGCCAATCGGCTGCTGCCGCAACTGACCCATGCCGAGGAGCGGTTGCAGCAGTTCGCCAAGGGGGAGCGGGGCAACCTGCGCATCGGGATGGAGTGTCACCCCTGCTATCAATGGCTTTTGAAGATCGTGGCACCTTATCTGGATGCCTGGCCGCGTGTTGATGTCGATGTCCGGCAGAAGGTGCAGTTCGGTGGCATCGGCGCGCTGTTCGGCTATGATATTGACATGCTTGTGACGCCTGATCCGCTGTTCAAGCCCGGTCTGCGGTTTGAGCCTGTGTTCGATTACGAGCAGGTGCTGGTTGTCGGGCCGGACCACAGGCTGCGCGGGGTCGAGTATGTCGAGGCACAGCAACTGGCGGACGAGACACTGATCACCTATCCGGTGCCGACCGACCGGTTGGACATCTATACCCGTTTCCTGATGCCGGCGGGGGTGGCGCCGAAGCGGCACAAGGAGATTGAGACCACCGACATCATGCTGCTGATGGTTTCCCACGGGCGCGGGGTGGCGGCATTGCCGCGTTGGATGGTGGAGGAGCTCGGGGGAAAGTTCGGGGTGTCGCCGGTGCGGTTGGGTCCCGACGGTGTCGGCAAGCAGATTTTCCTGGGTTTCCGTGAGGCCGATGCCGACATCGACTATCTGCGGGCCTTTGTGAACATGGCGCTGAGCCATCGTGAAGCATCGGAGGGGGCGGCCAGTATGGGCTGATATTCACTGTGATGGTGCTCCGCTCAATCTGCTTGCCAAGTGCTCCATCATTCTCAATATTCGCAAATTGAGATCGCGTCTGCTGCTAAATATTGTGAATATTTGTGCAGAGCGTGTTGAAAAATTGCGAATGATGCAAATGGTGTGGCATGCGTAAGCAGTTTGTGGGGGTCCGGCTGCGCCGGTTGCGGGAGGAGCGGGGGCTGAGCCAGGCGGCGCTGGCCCGGGCGCTTGAACTGTCGCCCAGCTATCTGAACCAGTTGGAACAGAATCTCCGGCCGCTTACCGTTCCCGTCCTGTTGAAGATCAACGCGGTTTTCGGCGTCGATGTGCAACTCTTCTCCGAGGATGAGGAGGCGCGTCTGGTGGCCAACCTTAGGGAGGCAATGACCGAAACCGGCGTGAAGGAGGGGGTGGCTCTTGCGGAACTGAAGGAACTGGCGTCCAGCATGCCGGCGGTGGGCCGGGCGTTTCTGTTCCTGCACCGCCGTTACCGCGAGGCCACGGGACGGCTGGAGCAGGTGTCGACCCGGCTGGGAGAGGATTGGCAGGCCACGCCAAAACCCCTGATGCCGTTTGAGGAGGTGCGGGATTTCTTCTATGCCCGCCATAACCATGTTGAACCGCTGGACAGCGCTGCGGAGAAGATGCACCGCAGCGCCAATCTGACCATCGGCAACATGGCACCCGGCCTTCAGGCACATCTGGAACGGCGCCATGATGTCAGGGTGGTGATGGTGGAACGCGGGCTGGAGAGTGATGGTGCGTCCCGCCGTTTTGACCGCACCAGCCGCACGCTTTACCTGTCCGCCGATCTGACGGCGGGGCAGCGGGCCTTTCACATGGCAACGCAGGTCGCCTTCCTGGAGCAGGCAGAAGCATTGGAACAACTGACGGCCCAGGCTGATTTCTCTGACGAGGAGGCGCGGCGCCTCGCCCGGATCGGGCTTGCCAACTATTTCGCGGGCGCGGTCATCCTGCCCTACCAGCCCTTCCTGTCGGCGGCGGAAAGCCTGCGCTATGACATTGAGCGGCTGGAGCGGCAGTTCGGGGTGGGGTACGAGACGATCTGCCACCGGCTCTCCACGCTGCAACGCCCCGACGCGCGCGGCGTGCCCTTCTTCTTTGTCAGGGTCGACAGGGCCGGCAATATTTCAAAAAGGCAATCGGCCACCGATTTCCACTTTTCCCGCGTGGGTGGCTCCTGTCCCCTTTGGAATGTGTACGAGGCCTTTGCCCAGCCTGGCCGCATCCTGACGCAGCGGGCGGTGATGCCGGATGGCCGCCAATATCTGTGGGTGGCGCGGACGGTAAGCCACGGTGCCGGCGGCTATGGTACCCCTGCCAAACAGTTTGCCATCGGCCTGGGCTGCGATATCCGGCATGCGGCGCGGCTGGTCTATGCCAAGGGAATGGACCTGTCGGATATGGATGCCGCGACGCCTATCGGTGCCGGCTGCAAGGTGTGCGAGCGGCGGGATTGCGCGCAACGGGCCTTCCCGGCCATTGGCCGCCCCCTCACCGTTGACGAGACGACGACGCGTTTTACACCCTATCGGGCGGAAACTTAGCCACTTTCGCTGATATTTCAGACGTGGCTGGCCAGTTGCATGACGTCGAGGGCGGAGCGCGTCACGAAATCCGCACCGATACGCTGAAACGGCAGGGGCGAGGCGACGACGGCGGGGCCGCCGACGGCAATTTTCATCCTCCTGATCTTTGGCGTGGCCTGCACCCGGCGGATCACCTCCGAACAGTCACGCACCTCGTCCACGCGGCTGACGGAAATACCCAGCAGATCATAGGGTTTGTCGGACAGGCGTGTGTAAAGGCTTTCATCGATTTCAAGATCGCTGCCGCCTTCGACCGCCCACCCCATGTCGCGAAAGCAGGAGGCGACGATGGATACGCCGATCGTGTGCTGAGCCCCATGTGTGCGGGTCAACAAAATCCGACGCTGCGCCCTTGGTTCCACGGTTGAATGGGCGGCGGCATGGGACACATGGTTGACGACCATGCTGAGGCGAGTGGAGGCCACGGCAACCTGCATGAAATCAGCCTCATCCGTGCACCAGCGGTTGCCAAGCTCTGCCGCGACCGGCGCGAAAAGATGCACGGCAAGCGTACGCACAGGAACCGACGCACGCACCAGTTCCTCAATGAAGCTGCGGTGGCGGCGCGGATCGGGATCGATCAGACAGGCCAGAAGGCTGTCACGATGACCTATGGCTTGTTCAGCGCCCGGCATCTGGCGTGCCAGCGGATGATGTTCCGGATGCAGGGCGAGGTCATGCTCGCTGTTTGGCCCATGATGGGGGGCCATGCTGTCCGGGTGACTGGCACCGACAATGCTGGAAACCGAACCACGGATTGCCCGCTCAAGCGTGCGATGATCGCTGCTGCTGAGCTGGGGTTCGATGGCGGTTGGTTTCGTATGTCCGGATCTGGCGGATCTCGCCGGGTTTTGCAACCCGTGCAGTCCGCTATCATCATTCTCGGCCATGTCCCCCCCGGTGATTGGCCTGGGAAGTAAGCCTCCCTTATTCAGAAAGCTTACCGTATCCCCACGTTTCTGCAATTTTTTTCATCGATCGATTGATATTAGTCATTGATTGGGGCTGATTACTCACTCCGCAGCGATGGTTCGTGAACCGTTGACTGCGCCATTGGTCCCGTCATAGGGCAGGGGCAGCGCATGCCGCCGCCGGGAATGGGCCAATGCCCCCAGGACCAGACGTTCAATATGTTCAGCGTTCAGGCGCGCCGCCGCATACATCTCATCCGGTGAGGCATGTGAAATGAAGCTGTCCGGCAGCGTCATGGTTCGCAGGCCGCAACGGCCATCCAGCATGCCGCGGGCGGCGAGGTGGTGAAGAACAAGTGCCCCGAATCCGCCTGTCGCCCCTTCCTCAATCGTGACAAGCAGCTTGTGACGGGATACCAGATCTTCGATCAGGGCCCTGTCCAGCGGCTTGGCGAAGCGGGCATCCGCGACGGTGACCGAGATACCCTGTGCCTCCAGCGCCTGACGGGCGGCAAGACATTGGCCAAGCCGTGTGCCGAAGGACAGGAGTGCCACTGTGGAGCCGGTTTCGATCACGCGGCCCCGCCCGATGGGCAGAACGGTCCCGCGCGCTGGCATCTCAATGCCCGATCCTTCGCCCCGTGGATAGCGAAAGGCAATGGGTCCGGCGTCATGCGCGGCAGCCGTCGCCACCATATGGACCAGTTCCGCCTCGTCGCTGGCGGCCATTACCGTGAAGCCGGGAAGATTGGCGAGATAGCCGATATCGAATGACCCCGCATGGGTGGGCCCATCGGCGCCGACAAGACCGGCCCGGTCGATGGCAAACCGTACCGGCAGCCCCTGCAACGCCACATCATGAACAATCTGGTCATAGGCGCGCTGAAGGAAGGTGGAATAGATCGCGCAGAAGGGGCGCAAGCCGCCGGCGGCAAGGCCAGCCGCGAATGTCACCGCATGTTGTTCGGCAATGCCCACATCGAATGTCCGGTCGGGGAACGACCGCGCGAAAATATCAAGGCCTGTGCCGCCGGCCATGGCAGCGGTAATCGCGACAATCCTTGGGTCCTGTTCGGCCTCCGCCACCAGGGCGGTTGCGAAAACCTTGGTGAAGCTGGGGCCGGTCGCACGTGCCTTGGCCTGAGTGCCTGTCGCGACATCGAAGGGGGAAACCCCGTGCAGCTTGTCCGCTGCCCGTTCGGCATGCACATAACCCGCACCCTTGCGCGTTATCGCATGCAGCAGGACGGGACCGTCGGCGGTTTGCCGCAGATGGCGGAGCGTATCGAGGAGCCCTGTCAGGTCGTGACCATCAACCGGACCGTGATAGGCAAAGCCCATCTGTTCGAACAGACTGGTCACGCCAGCGGGCGCTGCGTTCCCCGAACTGGCCCGAACCGGCCCGGCCAGCCGGTCCAGATGGGTGGACAGGGCGCCGGTAGGCGGGGAGATCGACATCGCATTGTCATTAAGGATGACGAAGATTCGACGGCCCAGCGCACCTGCATTATTGATCGCCTCGAACGCCATTCCGGCGGAAAGGGCGCCATCGCCAATCACGCAGATCACATCACCAATATCAGCCCCTAGATCGCGTGCTACCGCGAATCCAAGCCCGGCGGAGATGGAGGTGGAGGAATGGGCGGCCCCGAACGGGTCATGCGCGCTTTCGGCGCGCCGCGTGAAGCCGGATGCCCCGCCCTTTTTCCGAAGCGTCCGCATGGCTTCCCGCCGGCCCGTCAGCAACTTATGCGGATAGCATTGATGCCCCACATCCCAGATCAGCTTGTCCCGTGGCGTATCGAAAACGGCATGGATGGCCACGGTCAGTTCGATAACCCCCAGGCTCGACCCCAGATGCCCCCCCGTTTGGGAGACCACATCGATGGTTTCCGATCGTAATTCCCCGGCAAGGCACAGGAGATCGGTATCCGATAAGGCCCGCAGGTCCGACGGTTCCTGAATGGCGTCGAGCAAGGGCGTCTGTGAAGATAGGGATACAAGGCTCATTGCGTATCCTCCCGCGCATGAGCACCAACCGCCCCGCGCCCGCAGGTGGTTCCTGCGTTCTTTTTGCGTGGACGCCAGAAGCCTTTAAGGCAAGGCGTGACAAGATTGATTGTCAGGTAAACCAGCTTGTGTGTAAACTTTTATTTACACTTTTTGATGATTTTGGCGCCACCCGATGAACGGGTGGCGCCCTTCATGCCCTTATTTCCGGGGGCTGAACTGCTTCAGATAGGCGATCACGTCGGCGATTTCCTTGTCGGTCTTCAGACCGGGAAAGGCCATCTTCGTGCCATTGACCAACGCCTTGGGGTTGGGGAGGTAGGTCTTCAGCAGAGCCTCATCCCAGGTTTTGCCGGCCCCGAAATCGACCATCGATTTGGAATAGGTGTAGCCCGCGACCGTTCCCGGCTGCCGCCCGAACAGGCCCATCAGCGACGGCCCGACCTTCGGCTTGTCATTCTCGGCATTGTGGCAGGCCATGCATTTGTTGAACACAAGCTTGCCCGCTGCGGCATCGCCCTCATCGGCATGGGCGACCGTCGGCGCGATGGCCAGGGTCATCAAGCAAGCGAGTGTGAGGAATTTCGACATACTTACCTCCCGAAACGTAGTTGCAGTTCTTGAGGCCGAAGGGCCAGCAAGATTTCCAGTGGCTGATGACCGATTACGGCAAAAGCCCGAACGCGTCATTGCACAAAATCGTCATTCGTTTACTGTCACAACTGCCTATCGGGACAAAGGAGCATTCCATGGCGGCGCTCGTCTTTATTGTACTCGTATTCGCTGCCGCTTCCAGCGGGGCTGTTTTCAAGCCCGGTGAGTGGTATGAAAGCCTCCGCAAGCCATCCTGGACCCCACCGAAATGGGCCTTTCCGGTCGTGTGGACGCTGCTTTACATGGCCATCGCCTATGCCGGCTGGCGGGTCTGGACCCTGGCCGGATGGTCGCTGCCCATTATTTTTTGGGGCCTCCAGATTGTGGTCAATGCCATGTGGTCATGGATGTTTTTCGGGTTGCGCCGAATGCGCCTGGCGCTGGCGGATATCATGGTTCTCTGGGCCTCGATTCTCGGCTTCATCCTGACGGCTTGGCCGGTTTCAGACCTCGCGGCACTTCTGTTCCTCCCCTATCTGGCGTGGGTCACAACAGCTGGATTTCTCAACTACTCCGTCCTGCGACTGAACACTCGTCCGTGAGACGGTGCGCGCAGCAGGATGTCAATGCCGTGCGCGACCAGAGAGCCGGCTAGCAAGACGAGTATCCAGATAGGTCCAACCCCGCGAAGGGCAAGCCCGAGGGCAGCAAGAAGGCAAGTTCCTGAACAAGCATTGGCCCACAGGGCGCGAAACCGCCGCTGAGGCCGGCTGGACAGCATGGAGAGAACCAGGGTCTCCACCCAAAGGATCAGGATGGCGATCAGGCTGATCCAGCCATTCGCCAACCCATCAAGCAACAGGGTCATGTCCACCTGCCCGGATGCCAAGCAAGGCCAGCGTATCCTTCAAGAACACGCGGATATGGGCCAGCGGATCGCGCCGCACCAGGGCCTTGTTCAGGTAGGATTCCCAGGTCAGGCGCTGCACATCAGGGTCAGCACACATGGAAACGAATTTCTCCCGGAACCGGTCATTGCGGTACCAGACAGCCTGCATGATCCCGAGGATCAGGAAGACACGGCCATGCGCCCCCATGAAAAGCCGCCTTGCCTGCCGTAGCGCGGAGGCGCGCCCCGTTTCCAGGCTGGTATGGACGGCATCCGCACAAAGGCGCCCGCACAGCATGGCGTAATGGATACCCTCGCCCGAGGCCGGGGCGACGGTACCGGCGGCATCGCCGGTCAACAGGACATTGCGGCCATTATCCCACCGGCGCATGGGTTTCAACGGCAATGGCGCGCCTTCGCGGCGGATGACCTTGCAGTGCATAAGACCGGCGGCGCGTCGCAGATCCTCTGTTGCACCGCGCAGGTCATGGCCCTTCACGCCGGATCCGCACCCGACCGATGTATGGCTTCCATGCGGGAAAACCCAGCCATAGAAATCGGGGGAAATGCGCCCGTCATAGATGACGTCGCAGCGATCAGGCGCGAAGGCCCGGATCTCGCCATCGGGAGGGCTTTCAATGATCTCATGATAGGCAAAGACATAGGGCGGCCGTTTGCCGGCGGGAAACATCAGGCGGCGAACAGTGGAATTGGCGCCGTCCGCACCGATCACCATCCGGGCTGACAATGTGACTGGCACGGACGCGGGATCGGCACCCGTGGCGGTCAGGGTCAGCAGCAAGGTCTTGTCCGACCGCTCCTCCAGCCCCGCCAGTTTGCCGACGAACAGGCGGGCACCGGCCCGTTCGGCACGGGCACGCAGATAGGGGTCGAAAGTGGCGCGATCCACCATGCCAACAAATCCGATATCGCCGATCCGCATTTCGACCTCGCGGCCCGACGGGGCGATGATCCGCGCCGCACCGGCGCGCGCCACCAGCATTTCTTCCGGAATGGCGAAATCACGCAGGGTGCGCGATGGGATGGCGCCGCCGCAGGGCTTGATCCGGTTGCCCGGATCGACCAGCAACACATCGTGGCCCAGTTCCACCAGACGCTCTGCCGCCATCGCCCCGCTGGGGCCGCCGCCGATCACCGCCACATCGAACAAGGGTGGCCAGTCATTCCCGATCATGGTGGGGTTGGTATGTGTGCCGGTCGCCATCATCATCTACTCCGCCGCCTGGATGGAGGGGGAATGCGGGCTCACCATGCTGCCCGACCGTGCGGTGTCCCGTCCGATCCGCAGGGCCACCATGGTGGAGGCCAGGAACAGCAGCGCCTCCAGACCGAAAACCAGACCGAATGCACTGCCATCGGAACCGGCGATCAGCCGGCCCAGGTCCAGCGCGATGCTGCCCAGCAGACCGCCAAGCCCGAAGGATATCGCCTGTGCTGCGCCCCACACGCCCATCCGCATGCCGGCATTGCCGGTTCGTCCGCGTGTCGCCAGTTGCATCATGGTGCCGATGGCGGCAACGGCGAACATGCCGTTGGCAAAGCCCAGCACGAAGATATGCGGGGCCAGCGGCCAATGCGGTGCGACGGTGGACGCCAGACAGAGCAGCGCCAATGTGGCGGCAGAGCCAAGACAGCCGGCAATGATGAACAGCCGGGAAAGGCCCGGTACCCGCTTGCCCAGCAGGAAACCACCGAGGCCGACCACGGCCATGCCGGCGAAAACGCCCGCATGTTGTGTGCCCGACAATTGCGTGGACTGGCCGGGTGACATGCCGAACAGCAGGCCTGCGAAAGGTTCCAGGATCAGGTCCTGTGTGGAATAGGCCAGCATGGACATGGCGATGAACAGCGTGAACAGCCGTGCCTCGCCATCGTGCCAGACCTCCCGCAGACTGTCGTTGAACCGGGCCGGTGCTCCTGATGCGGCCTGCACCGGTGTGATCGCCGGCTTGCGTTCGATCCCCAGCACGGCCAGCCAGGCGATCAGGAAGGCGGCGGCGCCTGTGGCCGCCGTAACCTCGATCAAGCGCAGGTGAGAATAGGGCTCCAGTGCGATGCCGGTGATGATGGATGTCACGATGATGCCCATGATCATCATCATCCAGGTGATCGTTGCCGCCGTTGCCCGCCGTTCCGGCGGGGTGCGGGTGGCCAGCAGCGCCAGCAACGAGGTGCCGCTGGCCCCAATTCCAACCCCGATCAGCACATAGGCGATAAAGGCGATGGCCAGGCCCATTGCGTGGCTGTCTGCAAACAGCAGGGTGGTCGCCGATGCCAGCGTGCCCGACAATGCCAGCAGCGCCAGACCCAGCAGAATCCATACCGTTCGGGAGCCGCCCGTATCTGAGCGATGGCCCCAGAGGGGGCGCGTGATCTGCACGCCGTAATGCACACCGACCAGCAGGCCCGGCACAATGGCGGCCAACCCCAGTTCGACGATCATCACGCGGTTCAGGGTCGAATTGGTCAGGACCACAATGGCCCCCAACGCCGCCTGGACAAGACCCAGACGCAGAATATCGATCCAGCCCAGCCTGACACCCGTACCTGTCTTCCGGGAACCGTCGCGGTGGGACAGGGCCTGTGCGCTCTGGCTCATTTCAGTATCCTCAACCGGGAGAGGGGGAGAGCGCGGCGTAACGCAGGCCGAAGGCGGTCACCATCATGCCGGTGACATAAAGGCCGACGCCGACCGCCGAATACCAGACGGCACGCCCCACCGGATCGCCCAGGAAGCGGCGCATGCACACTACCTGCACCGCCAGCAATCCCCCGACCGCCAGGGCGTGGTAGGGTAGTGACCAATAGGCCAGAAGCCCGACCACGGTCAGTTGCGGCAGCGCCATCACGATACAGGCGATGCGGGCTGCGGCCTGTGCGCCGTGCAGGACGGGCAGCGTCGAAATCTTCATTTCGCTGTCGCCCCGGATCGACTTGAAATCATTCAAGGTCAGGATGCCATGCGCGCCGATGCCATAGAGCAGGCCCACCAGAAGGATCGGGTTCGCCGGCATCAGCCCCGTCATGGCCGTCGCTGCGGTGATCCAGGGCAATGTCTCATAGCTCAGCCCGACAGCGGCGTTGCCGATCCAGCCATTCTGTTTGAACCGGAAGGGAGGGGCGCTGTATCCCCAGGCCAGTGCAAGGCCGGCCAGTGCCGCGATAAAAACCAGCGGCCCCAGCAAGGAGGCAACGGCCATCGACAGCAGCGACATCAGGATCGCGATATACAGACCCCATCGTCCGGGCATCCGGCCCGATGGAATGACACGATCAGGTTCATTAATGGCGTCCACATGCCGGTCGAACCAGTCATTGACGGCCTGACTTGTCCCGCAGAGCAGGGGGCCGGCCAGCAAAACGCCTAATGCCGCCGCGATGAAAGCCGCACTTAGCGGCTTGCCCGACGAAATCACCCCGCAGGCATAGGCCCACATCGGCGGAAACCAGGTAATGGGCTTCAGCAGCGCGAGCACCGCTGAGGGGCCCGGCCAGTCACGTCGCAATATCTCGGTGCGGGTGATTTCCATGGGGGCGATGCTATGCCTGCCCAAAGGGAAGTGTCAATCTGAATTGACACTTCACCGATTTGACACTTTTCTGCATGCCACTGTCTGCGCACGCGCGCAGAAGCCCCGGACCAGGAGGGCCGGGGTTGGGTAGTGGTGGGCGGATTGGGATCAGTTGGAAGGGCGGTAATCTTCCAGACCGTGCCGGCGCAGCTTGATATAGAGGCTCTGACGTGACAGGCCCAACATCTCCGCCGCCGATGCGCGGTTGTTGTTCGTCTGGTCCAGTGCCGCCTCGATGCAGATTTTCTCAATCACTTCCAGCGACTCGCGCACCAGATCCTTTAGCGGAACGCGCCCGACAAGGTTGGCAAAGCCATCAGCCTGTTCCGGCGCGCCGGGGGCGGGTATGGCCAGCCGTTCCGTCGTGACGACCGGCTGCGGTACGAAGATCACTTGGGTCAGGCCGGTTTCCGGGTTGCGCCTGGCCGAAACCAGTACCGGACGATCACCGGACAGATTGTCGGTCAGGGTCGTGGCAAAGCCACGCACCACCTGTTCTTCGGCCAGTCTGGAATAGAAAACATGCAGGTCGAGCGATGTCTTGGAGAACCAGGTTCCCAGATTGCGTCCAACGACCTGTGCAATGGACGGGGCATGCGCCAAATCCAGAAACAGGGTGTTGGCACCCACAATCTGGCCCTGATCATTGGTCTGGACGGCGGGCTCCGGCACGTCGGTAAGATCGACCGGCCGCTCGTTCCGCTTTTCCACCTGCTGACGCCGGGCTTCCTGGGCGTCGCTGCTCTGCCAGGCAGAGATGATGAGATTGGTGATGCCGTTCTCGCGGTAAGACCGCAGGGAGAGCGACACAGGTTCACCCTTGACCGTTTTTAGCGTATCCAGCCGCACGGGGCTGGCGCTGTGGCGCGCCTCGCCGATGGCATCGCTCAACGCGTCGCGATCCTGTTTGCGGAACAGATCGCGGAAAGGCTTGCCGACGACACCGGTCGAACCGCCGCCGACCAGACTGATGGCTGCGGCATTGGCGTCCAGCACCGTCTTGCGCTCACCATCCAGCATGACATGCGCGATGGTTGAGACGCGAAAGGCGGTACGGTACCGGGCCTCCGCCTCCTGCAGCTCGCGGTAATCAGCCTCCAGCTCCATCTGGGTTTCCACCAGACGCTGCTGATCCTTCATCTGCTGGCGCAATTCACGGCCAACCACCAGCATGTAGGGTGAGTCGGCCACCGAAAAACCCGAATAGAGTACGGGCAGGTCCGGCTTGCCGTCACAGCTGTGGTTTACCTGATAGCCACGGGCCTGCCGCGCGCTGTCCTGACCGGTCAGCATGGCGTCGATCTTGGGCACGGATTCCACAGTCACCAGATCCTGAAGCCGCTTGCCGACGGCCCTGGTCAGGCCATAGTTGCCCATATCAGGATCTGCAAAATGAATACGATGGACGGTATGATCATGGCCGACCAGCATAACAATATCGGCGCCCAGACCAACAAGAGCCAAAATAGAATCGGCATCCAGCGATTTCAGCAGGCTGAGGGCAACTTCGGTGCCATGCATCGCGTTCTTACCGTTGAGCGTCTTCATCTTAGAAGCCAATCAGGTCGTCTGTCATTGACAAGGACCCTTTGGCCAGATGCTTGTGCCTGATGGCCGAATGCTTCCAGCTCATAAAATTTCTCACATATCTTTGACGCGGAATAAACACTGTCACAGATGCAGTCAATCCCCAAACCCACCAGAAAATCAACAAACTCTAATGCAGCGACCCCGCCTGCGACAATCGGTGTCCGCGCACCGGGCGACACGGCTCGCACCGCGACCACAATATCCTCGAACTCCTTCTTGAGCCGATGGTTGCTCCACCCGATGCAGACGATGTCCGCCCGCTTCAGGGTGGAGCGCAGGTTCACCCCCTGCGGATCGCTCCCTTCAAGGATCTGGTTGGACCAGCCCATGGCATCGAACAGCAGCCCCAGAATGTGGGAGCCCAATGTGTGCTGCTCCCCGTACGGGGTGACCAGCGCGACAAACGGGACCCAGCTGCGTGGCTGCCGGCCACGGAACTCGAAGGAGAGCAGTCGGATAATCTCCTGAAGCCGGGCAGTGCCGATGGTTACATCGATGAAGTCGCAATCGTCATCGACCCATCTGCGGCCAAGAAGGCGGGCCACCGCCTCAATGAACAGGACCGAGACAATATCCGGCTGGTCGTGGGGGATTTCGCGCCGCATGAACTCGCGCAGGGCCGACGCGCGCACCCCCGGTCGGACCACCTGGGCGCAGAAATCCGACAGGGCCGCGTCGTAACGCTGGTCATGCTCCAATCCGATGTCATAGCGCGCTGCCAGCTTTCCGGCGGTCATTGGCGCCACGGTCCTTTGGATAATGCGGCGGAGCCCGTCCCGTTCGCTTGACGCTAGGTACCCTGGTTGGCCTTGGGGGGCAAGCGATACCCCTCTCACCGGCCCCTCGGCCCGCAGGGTCGAGCGCACTTTGTAATGGCTGTCGGTGTCTGCGAATATTCTGCCCATGTGCCCGCCGCGAGAACGCCCCCCTATCAACCCAGAGCTTGCGCGGCGCAAGGTGCGGGTGTGGTTCAGGGGACCAGCACACTGGCGAGCGTCCTCAGAATGGCCGGCTTGCTCCGTGATGTAAATCAAAATTTACGTCAACTTAGATTGACACTTTTGCATTTCGATGGGACTGTTGCCTATCCCGAGAGCCCGATGGACAGCCGGACGGGGAGAAGGAGACAGCGTGATCGGTAAGATCAACCAACCTCATCCGGGCCCTGCTCTATACACCGACGAGGAACGGCGCCGTCGCGATGCGAGCGGTTGGACTCTGGTCCAGGGCATACTTGCCCCTGTTCAGTTCCTGGTCTTCCTGATCAGCCTGGGTTTGATCATGCGCTACCTCGCCACCGGCGAAGGTCTGGCCATGGCGCAGATGTCGGTCGTGGTCAAAACCCTGACCCTCTATGCGATCATGATCACCGGCTCGATCTGGGAGAAGGAGGTGTTTGGGGTTTACCTCTTCGCCCGGCCTTTCTTCTGGGAAGACGTCTTCTCCATGCTGGTCCTGGCCCTGCACAGCGCCTATCTGGTGGCGCTTTGGGCGGGCACTCTGGGGACTGCCGGCCTGATGGTCCTGGCCCTGGCGGCCTATGCCACCTACATGGTGAATGCCGGACAGTTCGTGTGGAAGCTGCGCCTGGCGCGGCTGGACGCGGCGCGGCGCGCCAATGCGGCGATGGGTGGCAATCCCGGCAGTATTGAAGCGGTCCTGTCAGCAGCGGGGAGGGTGTCATGAGCATGCCCGAACTCGCCAGCTGCGCCGAACCGGCGCCCATCCGCCAACGGGGCCAGCATGAGGTTTTCTGCGGCCTGACCTCCATCATCTGGCTGCACCGCAAGGTGCAGGATGCCTTCTTCCTGGTTGTGGGGTCACGCACCTGTGCGCATCTGCTGCAATCGGCGGCGGGCGTGATGATCTTTTCCGAACCGCGCTTTGCCACCGCCATCATGGAAGAACGTGATCTGGCCGGGATGGCCGACATGCATGATGAGTTGGACAATGTGGTGGCCCGCCTGCTGGAACGCCGGCCCGACATCCGCATGCTGGTCCTGGTCGGCTCCTGCCCGTCGGAAGTGATCAAGCTGGACCTGTCGCGGGCGGCGTCCCGGCTGAATGCCGTGCATGCCCCCCGCCACCGTGTGATCGCCTATTCCGGCAGCGGAATTGAGACGACCTTCACGCAGGGTGAGGACAATTTTCTGGCCGCCCTGATTGCTGACAAGGCGTCGACCCGGTCGGCTGGTGAGGCCGCGAAGCTGGTGGTTCTGGGCTGTCTGGCCGATGTGGTGGAGGATCAGTTCTCCCGCCTGTTCGCGGAGTTGGGCCTGTCCGGCGTCACCTTCCTGCCGGGCCGGGATGCCATCAAGGGTCTGGTGGTCGGTCCTGAAACCCGCTTCATCCTGGCGCAGCCCTATCTGGGGGCCGCTGCCGCTGCGCTGGAAGCGCGTGGCGCCCGGCGCATCGACTCCATCTTCCCGCTGGGGGCGGAGGGGACGAGCGCCTGGCTGCGCGCCATCTGCACGACCTTCGGGGTCGATATGGCCCGGTTCGATGCGGTGGTGGCACAGCCGCGCCGCCGCGCCGCAGAGGCCATGGCCCATTACCGGCCCTGGCTGGAAGGGCGCCGTGTCTTCTTCTTCCCCGATTCCCAGATGGAACCGTCGCTGGCACGATTCCTGTCGCGGGAAATGGGGTCGGAACTGCTGGAGGTCGGCAGCCCCTATCTGCATCGTGAGCATGTGGCGGGTGAGTTGGCCCTGCTGCCGGCGGGTGTCACCCTGTCGGAGGGCCAGGATGTCGATGAACAGATCGACCGCTGCCGCACCGCCAACCCCGATCTGATCGTCTGTGGCCTTGGCCTTGCCAATCCGTTTGAGGCGGAGGGACGGGTCAGCAAATGGTCCATCGAATTCAGCTTCACCCCCATTCAGGGCTTTGAACAGGCCGGTGATCTGGCGGAGCTGTTCGCCCGCCCCCTGATGCGCAACGCCATCCTGACCAATGGGGTCGAGCGGCGGGAGGCTGTGCGATGAAGCTCTCCATGTGGACCTATGAAGGCCCGCCGCATGTGGGCGCCATGCGCATCGCCGCCTCGATGCAGGGTGTGCATTATGTGCTGCATGCGCCGCAGGGCGATACCTATGCCGACCTGCTGTTCACCATGATCGAACGGCGGCAATCCCGCCCGCCGGTCACCTATACCACCTTCCAGGCCCGCGATCTGGCCGGGTCCACGGCGGATATCTTCAAGAAGGCCTGTCGTGATGCGGTGGCACGCTTCACGCCGGAGGCGCTGCTGGTCGGGGCGTCCTGCACGGCGGAACTGTTGCAGGATGATCCGGGCGGTCTGGCGCGCACCCTTGATGTGCCCGTGCCGGTGGTGCCGCTGGAACTGCCATCCTATCAGAAGAAGGAAAACTGGGGTGCGGCGGAGACGTTCTATCGTCTGGTCCGCGCCTTTGTGGGCCGCAACCCGCGCCCCGATAACATTCCCGCCAATAGCTGCAATATCCTGGGCCCCACGTCGCTGGGCTTTCGCTGCCGCGATGATGTGACGGAGATTGTGAAGCTGTTGACGGAAGAGGGGCTGGACGTGCGCGTCGTGGCCCCGCTGGGCGCCACGCCCGCCGATCTGGCGCGTATCCCGGAAGCGGCCTTCAACATCGTGCTCTATCCCGAAATTGCCGATGTCACGGCCCGCTGGCTGAAAACCGCGCATGGTATGCCCTTCATCTCCACCATTCCCATCGGGGTGCAGGCGACACAGAGCTTTGTTGATGAAGTGCGGGCCATGGCCGGCCTGCCGGCGCGGGAGGGCAGCACCCGCGACCGCCTGACCTGGTACAGCCGCTCCATCGACAGCAACTATCTGACCAACAAGCGGGTTTTCATTTTCGGCGATGCCACTCACGCCATCGCCGCCGCCCGCATCGCGTCGGAGGAACTGGGGTTCCGGGTCTGCGGCCTTGGCACTTATATGCGAGAATTTGCCCGCGATGTGCGCGATGCCGCCGCCAAATATGGCGTGGAGGCGGTGATCAGCGATGATCATCTGGAGGTGGAGGCCGCGATTGTGGCCGCCCGGCCCGAACTGGTGCTGGGCACACAGATGGAACGCCACATCGCCAAGCGGCTGCGCGTTCCCTGCGCCGTCATCTCTGCGCCGACGCATGTGCAGGATTTCCCGGCCCGCTATTCCCCCCAGATGGGGTTCGAAGGGGCGAATGTCATTTTCGACAGCTGGGTCCATCCGCTGATGATGGGGCTGGAGGAACATCTGTTGCAGATGTTCCGGGACGATTTCGAATTCAACGACGGCGCCACCGCGTCACACCTGCATCCGCAGGCACCGGCCATCAAGGCGGTGGAGGCAGCGCCGGCCCCGGTGGTGGCAGCCGCCCCGACCGGGGTCATCGCTGCCTGGACATTGGAGGCTGAAAGGGAACTACAGAAAGTCCCGTTCTTTGTCCGGGGCAAGGCCCGGCGCAACACCGAACTCTTTGCCCAGGGCAAGGGGATTCACCCGATAACCGTGGAGACGCTGTATGACGCGAAAGCCCATTTCGCCCGCTGACAGCACTCCCGTTCGGGTGGTGCTGGTAACGCTGGACAATCACATCGTGGCGGCGGTGGATGCCGCCCGTCTGGCGTTGACGCGCGAATTGCCGGGGCTGACGCTGACGGTCCACGCTGCCACGGATTGGGCGGAAAATGCGGGCCGTCTGGCCGCCTGCCGGTCGGACATCCTGGCCGGCGACATCATCATCGTCTCCATGATCTTCGTGGAAGAACATGTGAAGGCCATCGCCGACGTGCTTGAGGCGCGGCACCGCGAATGCGACGCCATGGTCTGCTGCATGTCTGCCGGCACGGTCATGAAATACACGACCATGGGCCGCTTCCGGATGAGCGACGAGCAGAAGGGCCCGCTGGCGCTTCTGAAGAAGCTCCGGGGCTCCAGTTCGCGTGGCGGCCGGGACAGCGGCAAGACGGCGGGCGAGCGGCAGTTGGCCATGCTGCGACGCTTGCCCAAGCTGCTGCGTTTCATCCCCGGCACGGCGCAGGATGTGCGCAACTATTTCCTGACCCTGCAATACCGGATCGCCGCGTCGGAAGACAATGTCGCCAACATGATCCGCCTGCTGGTCGCCAAATATGCGCGCGGCGACCGCAAAGGCCTGCAAACCCGCGTCACGGCGGGCGACCCTGTCGAATATCCCGATGTCGGCCTTTACCATCCGCGCCTGAACCCGCGTGTCACGACGCAGTTGTCGACACTGCCCGGCGTGCCGTCACCGCGCGGTACCATCGGCCTACTGCTGATGCGCACCTATATCCTGTCCGGCGACACTGCCCATTATGACCGGGTGATCAGCGCGCTGGAGGGGCGGGGCTATCGCGTGGTGCCGGCCTTCTGTTCCGGCCTGGACATGCGGTCGGCGGTGGAGCGTTTCATGCAAACGGATGGCGGCGGTGTGGCCATCGACGCGCTATGTTCGCTGACCGGTTTCTCCCTGGTCGGTGGTCCAGCCTATAGCGACAGTGCCGCCGCCGCCCGCACCCTGGGCAAGCTGGATGTGCCCTACCTGTCCGCCTTCGTGACGGAGTTTCAGTCCAAGGAAGGCTGGCAGAAATCCGGCCAGGGCCTGACCCCCATCGAGACCACGCTGATGGTCGCCATTCCGGAACTGGATGGGGCGACCGGCGCCATGGTCATCGGTGGCCGGTCGGAGGGGGGCACCAAGCCCAAAACCTGCACCTGCGCCCGCCAGCTGGGCCAATGCCCCGCCAACCGCGCCTGCATGCAGCCGGATGAGGAGCGGGTGGAGCTGCTGGCCGGTCGGCTGGCCGCCCTGGTCGACCTGCGCCGCAAGCAGCGGCGGGAACGGCGCATCGCCGTCACCTTGTTCAACTATCCGCCCAACAGCGGCAGCATCGGCACTGCCGCCTTCCTGGCGGTATTTGAAAGCCTGTATGCCACGATGCAGCGTCTGGCCGCCGAAGGCTATGACGTCGCCGTGCCCGACAGTGTCGATACGCTGCGTACCATGCTGCTGGAAGGCAATGCGGCCCTTCACGGGACGGAGGCCAATGTCCATGTCGTTGTATCGGCGGACGATCATGTGCGCCGGGAACGCCATCTGGCCGATATCGAGGTGCAGTGGGGCCCGGCACCGGGCCGTATCCTCAGCAACGGGCGCGGTATCTTCGTGCTGGGTCGGCAGTTCGGCAATCTGCTTGTCGGGCTGCAACCCTCCTTCGGGTATGAAGGCGACCCGATGCGGCTGCTGTTTGAGGGCGGGTTTGCCCCTACCCATGCCTTTGCCGCCTATTACACCTATCTGCGCGAGACGTTCCGGGCCGATGCCGTGCTGCATTTCGGCACGCATGGTGCGCTGGAGTTCATGCCGGGCAAGCAGACGGGACTGTCGGCCACCTGCTGGCCTGACCGCATCCTGGGTGCCTTGCCCAATATCTATCTCTATGCCGCCAACAACCCGTCAGAAGGCTCCATCGCCAAGCGCCGGTCGGCGGCCACGCTCGTCTCCTACCTGACCCCGCCCATCACCCAGGCCGGGTTGTATAAGGGGTTGAGCGAGTTGAAGGTCAGCCTTGACCGTTACCGCACGACCGAGCCCGAGGCGGCGGTGGAACGCAGCCGCATGATGGCCCTGATCCGCGTCCAGGCCGAACAGTTGGACCTCAGCCCCGCGCCGCCCGACGCCGATGAGGCACAGGTGGTGCAGTATCTGATGCAGCAGATGATGGAGTTGGAATATGCCCTGATCCCCCATGGCCTGCATGTGGCGGGCCAGGGCATGGATCGGGCACAGCGGCTTGAACTGCTGGGGCATGTCGTGACGGGGATGGAGGATGCTGCCTTCCTGCGCGGTGACACCGTCCTGACCACTGCCATTGTCGATCAGGATGCCCGCACTATCGATCTGGTGTTGCGTGGTGCCGACGACGCCAAGCGTGCGACCATTGCCCGCCTTTCGACCATGAATGCCGGGCTGGCACGGAATGAGGAACTGGACGGGCTGGTCCGCGCCCTGGATGGGCGGTTCATCATGCCCTCACCCTCGGGCGACCTGTTGCGCACGCCCGACCTGCTGCCCACGGGCCGCAATATCCACGGTTTCGACCCGTTCGGTATCCCCAGCGCCTATGCCTTGCAGGATGGGGAACGGCAGGCGGCCCGGGTGATAGAGCGGTATCGCCAGATCGACGGACGCCTGCCGGAAACCGTCGCCATTGTTCTGTGGGGTACGGATAATCTGAAGACCGGCGGCGCGCCGATGGCGCAGGCCCTGGCCCTGATGGGTGCCCGCCCGCGCCTGGATGCCTATAACCGCGTCTGTGGAGCGGAACTGATCCCGCTGTCAGAGCTGAAGCGTCCCCGCATCGACGCGGTCATGACCTTGTCCGGTATTTTCCGCGACCTGCTGCCTATCCAGGCCAGCATGCTGGCAGAGGCCAGCTACCTGGCCGCCACGGCGGATGAGCCGGTGGAGATGAACTTTATCCGCAAGCATGCCCTGGCCTATTGCGAGGCGCATGCTTGCGTGCTGGAGGCGGCAGCCTATCGCGTGTTCTCCAATGCCGAAGGGGCCTATGGCGCCAATGTGAACATGCTGATCGGCTCCTCCTCCTGGACGGATGATGAGGAAATTGCCGAGACCTATACCCAGCGCAAAAGCTTTGCGATCAACCGCAAGGGCAAGACCAGCCATCAGGCTGCCGTGCTGGACTCCATCCTCAGCGATGTGGACATGGCCTATCAGAACCTGGACTCGGTCGAGGTTGGGGTCACCACCATCGAACATTATTTCGATACGCTGGGCGGCCTGACCAAGGCTGTGTCGCGGGCCAAGGGTGACGCCACCCTGCCGGTCTTCATCTCCGACCAGACGCAGGGTGAGGGCAAGGTCCGCACGCTCGGCGAACAGGTGGCGTTGGAAACCCGTACCCGCACCCTGAACCCGAAATGGTTCGAGGGGATGCTGAAACATGGCTATGAGGGCGTGCGCCATATCGAGGCGCAGGTGACCAATACGCTGGGCTGGTCGGCCACGGCGGGCGGCATCGACCCCTGGGTCTATCAGCAGATGACCGAGACTTTCGTGCTCGACCCTGAGATGCGCCAGCGTCTGTCGAGCCTTAATCCCGCCTCTACGGCCCGCGTCGCGGCCCGGTTGATGGAGGCGCATGAGCGCAATTACTGGCAGCCGGACACAGAAACCCTCAATGCCCTGCGTC
This sequence comes from Niveispirillum sp. FG156, assembly GCF_057809555.1. NCBI lineage: Bacteria > Pseudomonadati > Pseudomonadota > Alphaproteobacteria > Rhodospirillales > Azospirillaceae > Niveispirillum > Niveispirillum sp. FG156. The sequence continues at coordinate 61,850 of NZ_JBMDKE010000019.1, forward strand.
GGGCGGGAGAGGAACTGGAAGACCGTCTGGAAGGCGTAGCAAGGGAGGCTGCCGAATGAACATTCAAATCAATACCCGTAGCGTGGAACAGGATGCACGGCTGGTTCAGTCGCTGCGCGAACGCGCTGACGGGGAGGGCAGTGTGCAGGTCCATCTCGACCCGACCATGGAGATCGACGGGGCCAAGGTCTTCGCCGTCTATGGCAAGGGCGGGATCGGCAAATCCACCACCTCCTCCAACCTTGCCGTCGCCTTTTCCAAGCTGGGCAAGCGGGTGCTTCAGATCGGCTGCGATCCCAAGCATGACTCGACCTTCACCCTTACCAAAAGCCTGATCCCCACCGTCATCGACGTGCTGGAAAAGGTGGGGTTCCATTCAGAGGAGTTGCGGCCCGAGGATTACATGGTCCAGGGCTATAACGGCGTGCAGTGCATCGAGGCGGGTGGGCCGCCGGCGGGCACGGGCTGTGGCGGCTATGTGGTGGGGCAGACGGTCAAGCTGCTGAAGGAACATCATCTGCTGGACGATACCGATGTCGTGATCTTCGACGTGCTAGGCGATGTCGTCTGCGGTGGCTTCGCGTCGCCGTTGCAGCATGCCGAACGGGCCGTGATCGTGGCGGCCAATGATTTCGACAGCATCTTCGCCATGAACCGCATTGTCGCGGCGATCAAGGCCAAGTCGAAGAATTATGAGGTGCGGCTGGGTGGCGTGATTGCCAACCGGTCGCGCGAAACCGATCAGATCGACCGCTACAACGCCGCCATCGGCCTGAAGCGTCTGGCCCATATCCCGGACAGCGATCAGGTGCGCCTGAGCCGCCTGAAGAAAAGCACCCTGTTCGAAATGGGTGACAGCCCGGAGATCGTGGCCATTCAGCAGGAATATCTGAAACTGGCCGAAACGCTGTGGGCGGGGACGCCGGGGCTGCTGGTGGAGCCGATGAAGGACCGGCAGATCTTTGATTTCCTTGGGTTCGAGTGACGGGGAGCCCGCGATGACGCATGTCGATCACATTCGCCGGACCGGAGAGATCGAACATTACTTCGATCGCACGGCACTGGACGCCTGGAAGAAGCTGACCGGTGAACAGCCGGTCAGCGGCATCCGCGCGACCGTCCGCCGGGGCCGGGACACCATGCGCCAGATACTGATGGGCCTGCTGCCGAAGGATCTGACGGGCTGGCGTATTCTGGATGCCGGTTGCGGATCGGGCGTGATGTCGCTGGAACTGATGGACCGTGGTGCCGAGGTTCTGGGCATCGACCTGTCGGCGCAGATGGTGGACTTCGCCCGTCAGCGCGCGTCAGAGTATCGGTCTGCCGGCGCGCATGCAGGCACGGTGCGGTTCGACAGCGGCGACATGCTGGATGCGCGGCATGGCCGGTTCGATGCCGTGATGGCCATGGATGTGCTGATCCATTATGAGGCCGCGCACGCGACGCGCGTGCTGGAACAACTGGCGGCGCGTACCGACCGCAAGATGGTTTTCACGCTGGCGCCCGGCTCGCGCTTCCTGCGCACCATGCTGGCGGCAGGCCGGGCCTTCCCGCGCGGCAACCGCTCTCCTTCCATCTATCCGGTGGATACCGACGATCTTGTTGCCAACCTCGTCGCCAGCGCGGACATGGCGGGTTGGCTTGTGGGGCGGACGGAACGCGTTTCCATCGGTTTCTATAAATCCCAGGCGATGGAGGTCTTCCGGCCATGAGCATGGGCGCCGCCAACCGCAGGATCATCGGGCTTTGGCAAAAGCTGGGGACCCGTTACATGCCGTTCGCGGATGCGGCGTCTATGGAGATGCCGCTGTCGCGCCTGCTGCGGCTGGCTCTGTTCCAGATCTCGGTCGGCTGCGTCATGGTGCTGCTGAACGGCACCTTGAACCGCGTGATGATCGTGGAACTGGGTGTGCCGGTGGAACTGGTGTCCGCGGCCATCGCCATCCCGGTCCTGGCCGCGCCGTTGCGCCTGTTCTTCGGTTACCGGTCTGATGCCCATCGCTCCGTCCTTGGCTGGCGGCGCGTGCCCTATGTCTGGCTGGGCAGCCTGTTGCAGTTCGGGGGGCTGGCCATCATGCCGTTCGCCCTGCTGCTGCTGCAATCGCAGACGGTGGGGCCGGAATGGGCGGGTGCGGTTGGCGCCTTCGGTGCCTTCATGCTGACCGGTTTTGGCATGCACATGTCACAGACGGCTGGGCTGGCGCTGGCCAGTGATCTGGTCCCGGCGGACAAGCGGCCGCGTGTGGTCGCCTTGCTGTATGTCATGCTGCTGGTCGGCATGATCGGGGCGTCTGCCTTCTACTCCGTGGCCTTGGTGGATTTCTCCGCCATGCACCTGATCCAAGTGATCCAGGGGACAGCGGTTTTCACCATCGTCCTCAATGTCATCGCCATCTGGAAGCAGGAGGCCCGCAACCCCGCCCGGGTTGCCGAACGCGGTACCCGCGCCGGCTTCTGGGACGCACTTGCCCAGTATCGCAGCGATGCCGGAACGGTGCGCCTGCTGCTGGCCGTTGCGGTCGGGTCGGCGGCCTTCTCCATGCAGGATATCCTGCTGGAACCCTATGGCGGTGAAATCCTGGGCATGTCGGTGGGGCGCACGACCCTGCTGACCGGTTTCTGGGCGGCGGGCACCATGGCGGGTTTCGCCTGGGCTGCGAAAAGCCTGGGCCGGGGCGGGGAGATGTACCGCATCGCCGCGCGCGGCCTGCTGATCGGGATCAGCGCCTTTTCGGTGATCATCCTGGCGGAGCCGCTGGAAATTCACAGCCTGTTCTATCTGGGTGCTGCCGGTGTCGGGCTGGGGGGCGGGTTGTTCTCCGTGGGCACCCTGTTGGGGGCCATGGCGGTATCGGCACGGTCGGAAAGCGGCATTGTGGTCGGTGCCTGGGGGGCGGTTCAGTCCACGGCCATGGGCTGCTCCCTGCTGGCGGCGGGTCTGATCAAGAATGGCGTGAACTCCCTGGCGCTGGATGGGCGCCTGGGTGAGGCGATGACGACCCGCGCTGCCGGCTATCTCACTGTCTACAGTTTTGAAATCGTACTGCTTTTCGTCTGCCTGGCAGTGATCGGACCCCTGACGGGCCTGCGCTACCGGGCGGTGGGTTCTGGTGACATGCGTTTGGGCCTGGCGGAGATGCCCGGCTGAACGCCGGCGCAAGCGCCATCAACTGGAGGGACAAAAATGACCGGTTCTCTCGGCGGCAGCCTCGATGTGGCGCAGATGGTGCTCTACGCCTTCTGGCTCTTCTTTGCGGGCCTTATCTGGTACCTGCGGCAGGAGGACCGGCGGGAAGGCTACCCGCTGGAGGAGGATGCGACGGGACGGTACAACAAGAACCCGTTCCTGTTCATTCCCCCGAAAAAGACCTTCGTTCTGCCGCATGGTCAGGGTGCCAAGCAGGTGCCGGATTTTGTGCGCGACACGCGGCCTTTGTCGGCCAAGCGTTTTGCCAAGGCACCGGGTTCCCCGATTGAGCCGCTGGGCAACCCGCTTCTGGCTGGCATCGGTCCCGGTTCCTGGGCGGAGCGGGCGGAACGTCCTGATATGACGGCCCATGGTGAGGCACGCATCGTACCGCTGCGCAACGCCGCCGGCTTTGCGATTGCCGAAGGCGAAACCGATCCGCGCGGCCTGTCCGTCGTCGCCTGCGATGGCAAGGTGGCGGGCACCGTTGCCGATGTCTGGGTGGACCGGTCAGAGCATCTGATCCGCTATTACGAAGTGGCTGTTGGTGCGCGCAACGTGTTGCTGCCCAACAACTTCGTCGTGGTGCAGGGTGCGGGCCGCAACCGGCGTCAGCTTTATGTTCACGCGGTCACCGCGGCGCAGTTCGCGGATGTGCCGGCCACGGCGCAGGACGGGATCGTGACCCTGCGTGAGGAAGACAAGATCGCCGCCTATTTCGGTGCCGGTCTTCTGTACGCCGTCAGTGACAGACAGGAGTCGCTGCTGTGAAACAATTTATCGCCCGTGAACATGAGATTGAGCCGATCCCCGGCCTGCCGGGGCATCTGCCGGCAGGTGAGGACATCCTCTGGCAGGGGCGTCCCTCCGCCCGGCTGGTGGCAAAGCATGTGCTCAAAAGCAACTGGATCGGCGGCTATTTCGTCATCCTGGGCCTGTGGGCGGCCGCTGCCGGTGCGGCTGACGGCCAGCCAGCGGGTGGCATCCTGTTCTCTGTTGCTGTCCTGATCGGTCTGGCGGCACTGGCGCTGGGGCTGCTGGAACTGTTCGCCTGGGCGGTGGAGCGGACGACGCTTTACACCGTCACCAGCGAACGGGTGGTGATGCGGTTCGGTGTGGCCCTGTCGATGACCCTCAATCTGCCCTTCAGCCAGATTGATACGGTCGCGCTGGGCCGGTTGGGCGGCAAGGCGGGGACCATCGCCATGGCCCTGCGCAAGGGCTACCGGCTGTCCTGGATGGTGCAATGGCCGCATGTGCGCGGCTGGCGGTTTGCATCCCCGGAACCCAGCCTGATCTGCTTGGCCGACGCCGAAGCGGTGGCCGCCATTATGACCCTGGCCTATGGACAGAATGCCAGCGTCCGGTCCGACCATCCGCGTCTGCGGGTGGCTGCCAACTCGGTTGATACCATCCCGCATGCTGTTGATGCGGAATAGGAGGGGATGATGCCATCCGCGCTTAGCCTGGGTTATCTCGACAGCCGGAAGCGGCGGGGGACGAACCGGTTCCCGCGCTGGATATTGCTGTCCACCGCTACGCTTCTGATCTTCGCCACTGCCGCCGTTATGTTCGGTCAGGAAACGGGGATCGGCGTGGTGCGGGAGGAGGCGAGCCGTCCTGTCGCGATCCGCGACATCACCATCACCCGCGCCGCAGGTGACAGGGTGATGGTCACGGATGCCACGACGGGGGCGGTGATCGCTGACTATCCCGTTGATGAGGGCGGGTTCGTTCGTGGCTCGTTACGGGCCTTTGAACGGATGCGCGATGTGGCTGCCGCACCCAAGGACGCGCCCTATCGTCTGATCCGTTGGGAGTCCGGTCGGGTCAGCCTGTCCGACACCGCGACGGGTGAACGCATCTATCTTGACGCATTTGGCCGGGACAATGCGGCAGCCTTTGCTGCCCTGCTCGGCCTGCAAGGGGGAGCAAAGCCATGAACCCGGTTTTTGCCCTGATGCGGCGGCGCGAAACTGTCGACTGCACTGTCGAGATCAACAATACGTTCGAAGCGCTGGGCGCTCATCTGCGCTTCGATAATGGCGTCATCGTCCATCCGGGTGACGAGGTGCTGGTGCATGGCGCACCGGTGCAGGTTCCCTATGGGCAAAGCCGCAGCTTCCGGCGGCAGGCCACCATCACCCGCGCCGGTGCGCTGGAGCGGGCCTGGACGCGGGCGACCGGTGATCTGGATATGCTGGAACTGTGCGAATTCAACTTCACGGAGAGGACGCTGTCATGAGCAACCAGGCACTGAAGGCCGATCTCCACGACCATGAACCCTCGATCGAGGAAAAGCTGGCTGCGGTCAATGACACCACGCGCAGCGCGATGGTCTCCACCATGCTGGCGCCGCGCTTCTACACCACCGATTTCGAAGAGATGGATCGGATCAATGTGGAGCCTGTGCGCGCCGAATGGGACGCCCTGATCGCGCAGATGCGCAGCGACCCGAACAGGGGACATTTCCGCCGCAATGCCGACTGGGACAATATCGACATCAACGATCTTGAACCGGCGCTGCGTGAAGAGTTGACCGATTTCCTGGTCTCCTCCCTGACGTCGGAATTTTCCGGCTGCGTCCTTTACAAGGAGATGAAGCGCCGGGGAACCAACAAGGAAATCTGTGAGCTGTTTGGCTATATGAGCCGGGATGAGTCCCGCCATGCCAGCTTCATCAATGACGCGCTGAAGGATTTCGGCATCGGTGTCAATATGGGCTTCCTGGCCAAAGCCAAGAAGTACACCTACTTCAAGCCCAAGTTCATCTATTACGCCACCTACCTATCGGAAAAGATCGGCTACGCCCGATACATCACCATCTTCCGCCATCTGGAAAAGAACCCGGATCGCCGGTTTCATCCGATTTTCAAATGGTTCAAGGAATGGTGTAACGACGAATTCTCGCATGGTGAGGCGTTCTCCCTGATCATCCGGTCCGATGAACGGCTGATGCAGGGCGTCAACAAGCTGTGGATCAAGTTTTTCTTATTGGCCGTGTTTGCCACCATGTATGTGCGCGACCATATGCGCCCGGCTTTCCATGCCGCCATGGGCGTGAATATTGATGATTACGACATGCGCGTCTTCCGCCTGACGTCGGAGATTTCGCGCCAATGCTTCCCGCTGGTCCTGGATCTGGACAATCCCGCCCTGCACGAGGGGTTCCGGCGTATGGAACGGATCAACCAGCGCATGATGGCCGCCAAGCAGCGCGGTGGCGTGGTGGGCGCGGTCGGCAAGGTCTGGTGGGCTGCGGCGGCGGGTGTCAACTTCCTGCGCATGTACATGATCCCGGCCAAGACGAACGCGATCCCCGCGACCTCGCGCCTTCAGCCGGTCTGGTAGGGCGCCATGGAAATCGCCAACCCGGTCATCGTTGTGCTGATCGCCATCGGGGTCTGGTGGCTGTCGACCGGGCTTGTGCTGGCCATGGTCCATCGGACCGAACGTGGTGGCTGGGGTCCGGTGCAGGTCATGCCGCTGATGACGCTGTTCGGCGTCGCCGGCGTCGGTCTGATGTGGATCGGGGGGCAGGAGAAAACCTCGTTCGGGTCCTATGCCGGGTTCTTCGGAGCGCTACTGGTCTGGGCCTGGCATGAGGCGGCGTTCCTGACCGGCGTGCTGATGGGCGGTCGGTCCGGGGAATGCCCGCCGGCCCTGTCCGGGTTCGCGCGGTTTCGGGCGGCGTGGGAAGCGATCTGCGATCATGAGATCGCCATCCTGATCACGGGGCTGGTGCTGTGGCTGATGCTGTCGGACAGTCCCAACCTGTTCGGTCTGGCGGCATTCGGACTGCTGTGGGGGATGCGGATTTCCGCAAAGCTGCTGATCTTCTTCGGGGCGCCCAATGCGATCAGCGAGTTGATGCCAAGCCGCATCGCGCATCTGAAAAGCTACTTCAAGACCGACCACCTGACGCCGCTTTTCTATCTTCTGATGGGGGTGGCGGTGGCCCTGTTCGTCCTTCTGGTCATCGCGGCCAATGAGGCGACACAGGATCATTCCGTGGTCGGGCACTCACTGCTGGCGACCTTCATGGCGCTGGCCATCCTTGAACATCTGGTTCTCGTCCTTCCCGTTTCCGATACGGCGCTTTGGCGCTGGGCGGTGCCGGGCGGGGGCAAACATGGCCACCCGCCCATTGTTGGGCCGGCGGCCGACAAGCAGCAATAAATCTGGGATACAGGGACGGAAAGGGGATTAAAGATGGACGTTTTCGCTCATATGCAGCAGGCATTGCTCAACCTCAAGACGGCGGGCAATTACCGCGTCTTCGCTGAGCTGGAGCGTCAGTGCAGTGCCTTTCCCAGGGCGACAGTCCATCGGGCCGATGGCGAAACAGGCGAAGTGACCGTCTGGTGTTCCAATGACTATCTGGGTATGGGACAGAACCCCAAGGTGACCGGGCGGATGACAGAAATCATCGCCAAATGCGGGGCAGGGGCCGGCGGCACCCGCAATATCTCCGGCACCAATCATTACCATGTGCAGCTGGAAAAGGAGCTGGCCGACCTGCATGGCAAGGAAGCGGCCCTGATCTTCACCTCCGGCTATGTCTCCAACTGGGCGGCGCTGGGCACCCTGCTGTCGCGCATTCCCGGCATCATTGTCTATTCCGATGCCCTCAACCATGCCTCGATGATCGAGGGCATCCGCCATTCTGGCTGTGAACGCCGTGTTTTCCGGCACAATGATTATCAGCATCTGCGCAAGCTGATGGCCGCTGATGATCCCAAGCTGCCCAAGATGGTCGCGTTTGAGTCCGTCTATTCGATGGATGGCGACATCGCGCCGATCAAGGAGATCTGTGGCGTTGCCGATGAATTCGGTGCCATCACCTATATCGATGAAGTACATGCCGTCGGCATGTACGGCCCGCGCGGCGGCGGTGTGGCGGAACGCGAAGGCCTGATGGACCGGATCACGGTCATCGAAGGGACGCTTGGCAAGGCCTATGGCTGCATGGGCGGTTATATCACGGGATCGGAAGTGCTGGTCGATTTCGTCCGCTCCTTCGCATCCGGCTTCATCTTCACCACGGCCCTGCCGCCGGCGCTGGCCGCCGGTGCCACCGAGGCAATCCGGCATCTGAAGGAAAGCCAGGTCGAACGAGCCCGCCACCAGGCGACGGTGGCCAAGGTGCGCCAGGCGCTGGACACGCGCGGCATCCCGCACATGCATAATCCCAGCCATATTGTGCCGGTGATGGTGGGCAATGCTGCCAAGTGCAAATGGATTTCCGACATCCTGTTGGATCAGTTCGGGATCTACGTGCAGCCCATCAACTATCCTACCGTTCCGGTCGGCACCGAACGTCTGCGCATCACGCCGACGCCGCTGCATACGGATGCCGATATCAAGCATCTGGCCGATGCGCTGTCGTCGCTCTGGTCGCAATGTGCCCTGGCGCGCCAGGTCGCCTGATCCCGGGAGGCGGCCATGGGCATGATTGATCGACAAATCATCATCCCGGCGGTGGCCGCCGACGGATCGCTTTATCCCATTGAAAAGATGCAGGCCCATATCACGGGCCAGCTGCATCTGGCGGTGTCGGTCTTCGTCTTTGACGGGGACCGGCTGCTGCTGCAGAAACGTGCGCAGGGCAAGTATCATTGCGGTGGCCTCTGGGCTAATACCTGCTGCTCCCACCCGCACTGGCGGGAAAGGGTGGAGGATTGCGCCGTCCGCCGTCTGACGGAGGAACTGGGGATCACGCTGCCCCTGCGGCGTCACCAGACCGTCGATTATGAGGCCGATGTCGGCGCCGGCCTGCGCGAGCATGAGCGTGTGACGCTGTTCAGCGCGTCGGCCGACCGGACCCGCTTGGTCCCGTTGCCGGACCCAGAAGAGGTTGCAGCCACCCGCTGGATCAGCTTGGCCAACCTCCGGCGCGAAATCGCGCACGATCCGGATAGCTTCACACCGTGGCTGCGGATCTATCTGGACCGGTTTCCCGACCTGTCCTTTGGCCAGGCGGCCTGACTTTCAAAGACATGGATCAGCGATGAGCGCCGGCGACTGCGGGCCCGTTTCACATGTGCCGGACAAAAGAAAACAGGGGGAGCCTTGCGGCTCCCCCTGGAGTTGTCGCCGTCATGGGGGAACGACGGCCCATGACAGGGAAAGCTGCGGGACGTGCCCGCAGCAGGCCCTTTATGGCTGGGTAACGGGCGTGGCGGCGGCGCCACCCAGCACTTCGGTCTTGCCCGGAATATAGGTGCTGAAGTTCGGCACGTCGGTCGAACCCTTGACCGCGACCGCGTCGATGTAATCCTTCAGCATGGACACGCCATAGAGCGGCTTCTGCACGCCGTTATGGCAGGTCGCACAACCGATCTTCAGGACATCGCCCTCCGGCCCCTTGCGGTTGGCCGGAAATACCGGGGTGAGACCCTGCATATAGTTTACGTTCAGATGACGAGCCATCTTGATGCCGTGCCAGGCGGTTACCCGCTGTGGCGGGCTCTGGTCCCAGTCATTGAAGGCGCGGGTGTTGTGGCAGGTCGTGCAATTCACGCCGAGCGATTCCGACATGTGCACCATCAGTGCCCATGTTTCTTCGGTTTCCTTGGTCCCGGCGGGATTCTTGCCCGTGGGAAGGGCCGTTGTGGAATGGACCCGGATCGGCTTGTCACCCAGCAGATAATCCGACAGGGCATTCTGCGGCAGGGATGTCTTGCCGGCATTGACCGCGACGACATTCTGGCCGCTGCGGTTGGAGGTCATGTTGCCCGCCGGTTTGGGATCCAGGGTAGTGCTCCACACCTGGGCCGGTACGCCCTTGCCGCGATGGCACGTGTAACAAGTGACGCCCGTTTGTGCGACATGGGCCTTCCAATCGACATTGATCGATTGGGTCATCTGGATCATGCGGCGGGCGACGACCTTCTGATAGATCTCGTCCGACGCCATATTGTCCGGGTTGTGGCAGTAGTTACAGCCAGCTTCCGGCGCCACCCATTCGGTGATGGAGGCCATGAACTGGTTGAACTGGTCGCCCGACAGATTGCCCAGGACCTGGACGTTCTGATAAAGGGCGGAGGCCTTGTCACCTGACGGATCAGCCTCCCACGGGGCGGGCGGGGCGACGTTGGCGGCCTTCAGGGCTGCCTCCGTCTCCACGTCGCGGTGGTGATACATACCGGTTCCGCGGAACCCGAGCTGGTCGGTGGCGACAGGCGGTGCATCCCAGCCGGCCCCGACGAAGCTGGCCACGGCCAGCAGGGCGCCGGCGGAGGCGGCGAATGGTAACCAGAGTTTCATGGTCCTCCCTCCCTTATTGCGCCGGATCGACGACGTTGGGCCACATGTCGGGCAGCGGTGAGACAAGCCCGTGGTTGACGCCCCACAGGTACCAGTTGTCGACCACGGTGCCGGTCAGCAGGATGCCGATGCCGCCCGTCAGCGGGGTCAGGATGGCGAACCACCAAGCCCAGCGGTGAACGGATTCCATGGTTGCGTTGAAACCCATCGTCCAGCGCCAGAACAGGGCGGCACGTTCCGAGGCGGTGCCCCGGTCGGTGATCTGCTCCAGCTCACGCTCGCCGCCATACTTGCCCACCGCCAGGATCGTCGCGCCATGCATGGCGAACAGCAGGACCGATCCGTACAGGAAGACGATGGAGAGGCAGTGGAAGGGGTTGTAGTAGAGATTGCCGTAGCGGATGGAGAAGGCGGCCGTCCAGTCCAGATGCGGGAAGATGCCGAATGGTACCGCCTCAGAGAAGTTGCCCATCAGCAGCGGGCGGATGAAGCCCAGCACCAGGAACAGCCAGATCGCCGCCGCAAAGGCCCAGGCGACATGCGTGCCCATCTCCAGCTGGCGTGCGCGGCGATAGACGCGAACCCACCAGAGCAGAACCGACAGGGTCAGGAAGAAGCCGGCGATCAGCCACCATCCCCCTTCCGCCAACGGCGGCAGCACCTTCAGCCCATATTTGGCCGCCGGCGGCTCCAGGCCCAGCCAGAAAAGCTGCCGCACGAACTCAATCGGGTCCCAGCCGACAGAGGCCAGCATGTTGAGACCGATGATCTCGAACGCGATGAAGCCGAAGACCAGCGACAGGGTGCCCAGATATCCTAGATAGATCGGTCCGATCTGCGCATTGCCGATGATGCCGAACAGACGCACGAAGAACGGCTTTCCGGTGCGCGGACTGTCACCCCGGGGCAGCGGCATGCCTTCTTCGGCGGGGCCGCTGACTTGGATCGGGGTGATGATGTTCTGATATTGTGCCATCACACTTCCTCCTCAGCGCCAGATCGGAAGTTCAAGCCACCAGCTCCACCACTGGGGCCAGCCCTTGTTCCAGAAGGGCCCACTGATGATGATGCAGACGGCACTCCAGAAGCCGGCATTCAGCGCCAGGATCAGGCCCAGCCGGTGAATGCCCAGGGTGCCTATCGAATAGCCGATGATGTCGCGGAAGAAGGTGTCTTCATATTCCGGCGTCTTCACCTCTGCCTGTTTGCCCGGCTCGTCCAGCGAGGCACCGGGATTGGCAGCGGACAGGATCAGACCACCATGCAGCGACAGCGCCAGCGTCGTCGTGAAGAAGAACGACACGGCGATCATGTGTGCAGGATTATAGTGGAAGTGCAGATACTGGTACCCGACGTTGGACACCCAGTCGAGATGACTGAAAATGCCGTATGGGAAGCCGTTCCCCCAGGCGCCCAGCAGCAGCGGGCGGAACACCACCAGCGTCGTATAGGCGAAGATGGCGAAGGAGAAGGCAAAAGGCACGTGGTACCCGATCCCCAGCTTTCGGCAGATTTCCACCTCGCGCAATGCCCAGGAGCAGAAGGCCCCCAAGGCGCAGACGGTGATCAACTGCCAAAGCCCCCCTTGTTTCAGCGGCGCAAGCGCCAGCCCATAGGACAAGTCAGGGGGAGCAATGGAAATCTGCCAGATATTCCATGTTGGCCCGATCGCCGCCCCGTACAGGATCAGCGCCGTACCCAAAGCGGCGAAAAAGGCGGTAGTGACGCCGAAGAACCCGACATAGAAGGGCCCGACCCAGAAGTCGAACAGGTCGCCGCCGATCAGCGTTCCACCGCGCACGCGATATTTGCGTTCAAAACTGAGCAGCGCCATGTACGTGCCCTCCGAGAGAGGCCAGCCAGTTGGTCATCCAGTTGGCGATGTCTTTTGGTGAAAGTTGGCGGCGGGCGGGGCCGTCACCGGCCACGCCTGCTGCCGTCTTGAGGTTCTCAGCCGACGCTCGGTTGATCCGCATCCAGGGAGAGCGAATGTTCGATCGCGCTGGTCTTGAGGGGCTTGCCCTCCAGCCAGTTGAACCGTTCAGTGCTCAACAGGACGAAATGGATCAGGATGGCGAGCGTGAACAGAAACACGGACAGTGCAACCAGCGCCTTGCGCGGGTCGAACATCAGCCAGATTCTCCACATGTCGCTTTCTCCTTAGCCGATCATCGGCAGCAGTGATTGTGCCGTTTGGCCAATGCCTTCCAGAGAGGCATAACCATTGGGCCCAGGGATCCACGGGCGCCACATCCAGACCAGAACATGCGCGGCGATAGCGATCGCCGTGAAGATCAGGAAGCCTTGGATGAAGAACGAATGGACCTCGCGAGCTTCGCTTTCGGTCAGACCCGAAAGTGAGACGTTTGATGAGTCAGCCATCAAATCCACCTCCTAGTCTCGAATGCCGCGGCGCCCCCGCGGCAGGGTTCCGGCAGTGCCACCATGGCGGCATTACCGGGTTTTTGACGGTGTCGAGCACACCGGCAAGGAAGCGGTTACACGTTGAACGCGTAACCAATAGCGGCGTGGGCCGACGAACGGGCCTCGGCAAAGATGGACTGCACCGGGCGCACAGCCCGGCGGTCGAAAAGGTGGGTGATCCGGCTGGCCATCGCGGCCACCAGGCAGAGCGGATAGGAGATCAGGAAGACGAGGCGCATTTCCGCGCGCTCCAACTGGCGGTCCCTGGCGCCCCCATGTCCAATGCTGAACATCATTTGTCCTCCCCGCTGCCATCCCTTGACGGCATCCTCTGATTACTTCTTCAAGCGTGTACCTTCGCCGCCCCGTCGAAATGACGCAGCGTGACTTCCGACGCACCGTCGCGGCGCGCCTCACGTTCGGCTGCTTCGCGCATGCGCTTGGCAGCTGAAATCCGGACCAGAACCGGTTCCGCAAGGATGCGACGCTCCAGGAGCGCCTGCGCATCCGCCGACCAGGGCATGGCGCCGCTCCGGGTTGTTGTCGGTTCGATGGCATCCAGTTCACCTGCCCGGGGTAGGATCTCGAACAGCATGTCGAACAGGGCGTTGCAGACCTCTTGGATCAGCCAAGCCGCCCCCGAATAGCCCATGACCGGCGTGCCGATATGGCGGCGGACAATGGCACCGGGATAGGAGAGCTGGATGAACTTGCCCCGCTGCCTACGTTCGCCCATGTACATGCGTTCATTGAAGGAACCGAACATCACCATCGGCGGCTTGCCGGTGATCAGGTCCTGGACCGCATCATTGTCGGTCTTGACCCCTGGCTTGCGTTGCACCGCGAAGGCGCAGGGCAGGCCCATTTCCTCTTCCAGGAAATTGCGCACGCCGCGCGTATAGGTCTCGCCCGCCACGATGGCGAAGCTGGCCGTGCCGAAGAAATCCTGCGTTACCGACCGCCAGAGATCCCAGAGCGGCTTCAGCGTCGTGTGCTTTTCCCGTTTGATGAACGGCTCCGGGTCCAGGCCCAGCATCTCGCCCAGCTGGCGCAGGAAGGCCGTGGTGGAATGGATACCGATGGGGGCCTGCAAATAGGGTCGATCCAAGGTCTCGCACAAAAGGCGCCCGAATTCCCGGTACAGACAGATATTGGCATCGGCATCGGCCAGCTTGCGCACATCATCGACATGGCTTCCCAGGGGGAAGACCATGTTGATCTCGGCCCCCAAGCCTTCGACCAGACGCCGGATTTCGGCCAGGTCAGACGGCATGTTGTAGGTGCCATAGATCGGGCCGATGATGTTGACACGCGGCTTGGCCCCTTCGGGCCGGCGCCGTGGGGCGGGGACCTTGCCACCCTTGGGCCCGAATTCCGTCCACAGCCATTTCAGGGCGCGGTCGGCACTTTGCCACTGATCCTCGTCGATGGTGCGCGGCAGGAAGCGGACGATGTTCGACCCTTCCGGTGTCACGCCACCGCCAATCATCTCTGCAATCGACCCAGTCACCACCACGGCGGGCAGGTTAGGGTCCAGCGCCAGACGCGCCCGCTTCATCGCCCCTTCGGTGCCGTGGCGGCCCAGCTCATCCTCCGACAGGCCGCTGACGACAATCGGCAGCTCATGCGGGGGCAGGGCGTCGGTATAGTGCAGGACGGAGGTGACAGGCAGGTTCTCGCAGCCCACGGGGCCGTCGATGATCACCTGCAGCCCCTTGATCGCCGTAAAGGCGTAGACGCTGCCCCAATAGCCACCGGCTCTGTCATGGTCGAGGATCAGCATCCGACGCTATCTCCATTCTCGACCGCATTGCGCGATTGGTTGACACGGGCACCGTATTTGCGGCGGAAGGCACTGCGGTCCTGGGGTACATCTTCCCAGATACCGGCGGCATCACCGGTGCCGACACCTTCAAAGAAGGCGTTCATGGCATCAAAGCGATGCTTGTTGGCAATGGCGGCGTTGATGACCGGTGGCAGCGACCCCGGACCCGCCGGGCCCATCAGGGGACGGGCGGAAATCAGGTTGGTGAAGTAAAGGGCCGGCGTTCCCGCTTCCTTGGCCTTCTGCACCACGGGCGTGGTGCCAATAGCCAGATCGGGCTTGAACTCGGCAAACGCCGCCAGATCCTGTTCCAGGGAGGCGCGGAAGCGGACGATCACGCCCTTGGCCTTCAGCCATTCCGCATCTTCGGCATTGTACGGCGTCTTGGGACAGGCCGTGCCGACATAGCGCAGGTCCGCCCCCAGTTCGACCAGCAACCGTCCGACCAGCAGTTCCGACCCTTCATAGCCCGACAGGGTGATGCGGCCATTGATGCGGTTGGCGGCAAGGCCCGCCGTGATGGCCGCACGCATGGCGTTGCGCGTCTGATCAATCCGCGTCTGCGGCACGCCGCAGCGCTGTCCGATGGCCGACAGCCAGGCATCGGTACCGTCCAGCCCGATGGGGGCTGACCCCACGATGGGCCGACCGGCGGCGGTGAATTCCCGGAACGTCGCCGTATAGAAGGGGTGGATGGCCGCAACAGCGGCGCAGTCCAGCGCCCCATAGAGATCGCGCCATTCGCGCACCGGAATGGTCGGCCCCACGGCCAGACCCATCGGCTCCAGCATATTGCCGATCACCACCGGGTCGGCGGGGAACATTTCCCCCACCAGCGTCACTGTCGGCTTGTCCTTCAGACCGGCGCGCGGCATCTGCACCGGGCCGGCCTCTGCCTCTTGCCTTGCATAGGCCAGCATGGCGCCCGACAGCACATCCTTGGCTTCCGCATGCGTGGGCACGCCAAAGCCGGGGACGTCGATGCCGATGATACGCACCCCATCGATCTGCTTCGGCAGCATTTTCAGCGGCACGCCAGAGGCTGTGGGCACGCAGAGATTGGTGACGATGACGGCATCATATTTGCCTGGATCGGCCATCTGATGCACCGCCTCGACAATATCCTCGTACAGCTTGCCGGTGACCAGCGTCTCCGAACTGAACGGCACATAGCCGACAGAGCGCTTGGCACCGTAAAAGTGCGAGGTGAAGGTGAGGCCATAGACGCAGCAGGCCGACCCCGACAGGATGGTCCCCACCCGCCGCATGCGCAGGCCGACGCGCAGTGACCCGAAGGCCGGGCACATGGATTGCGGCTGGTCATGCGGCCCCTTGGGGTAGTCGCGTTCCAGCCGGTCCATCACCTCGTCATTACCAGCCGCACGGGCAGCGGCACGTGACAGTTCGACACCGCCATGGCACCCGGCGGCAGTGGCAGAGTGTCCGTCGTCCCCCGAAAGGGCCGTCTCGCCGGCAGCGTCGCGTGTGAAGTCCAAAGGCTGGTCGTCCATCTTATGTGCCCCTCAGACCCGGTCGTAGATGACTTCGAGCGAGGCGCGTTTCAGCGCACCCGCAGGGCACATATCTTCCGGCGTGGCCGGTTCCAGCTGGAAATTGCCACCCGTCTGGCTGGCATCGAACAGGCCCAGCAGGCCATCCTGATCCAGTGGGCGGGGCAGCACCGGCGGGGCTTCGGCCAGATTGATGGACAGCGCCTCAAACAGCGGACCCCAGCGGTTATCGGGCGTGCCGATAATCTGGTAGTTGGCGCTTTTGCGGCGAATATCCTCATCCTGCGGGATGGAGGCCAGGACCGGGATGCCGACGGCGTCGGCAAAGGCCTGGGCCTCACCGGTGCCGTCATCCTTGTTGATGACCAGACCGGCCACACCGACATTGCCGCCCAGATTGCGGAAATACTTCACCGCCGAGCAGACATTGTTGGCGACATACAGCGACTGGAGGTCGTTGGAGCCGACAACCACCACCTTCTGGCACATGTCGCGGGCAATCGGCAGGCCGAAGCCGCCGCAGACCACATCGCCCAGGAAGTCCAGCAGGACAAAGTCGAAGTCCCATTCATGGAACCCCAGCTTCTCCAGCGTTTCAAACCCGTGGATGATACCACGACCGCCACAGCCACGGCCCACTTCCGGCCCGCCCAACTCCATGGCGAACACGCCATCGCGCTTGAAGCAGACGTCGGAGATGGACACTTCCTGGCCCGCATCCTTGCGGCGCGAGGCCGTCTGGATGATGGTGGGGCAGGCACGGCCCCCGAACAGCAGCGATGTCGTATCGCTTTTCGGGTCGCACCCGATCAGCAGCACTTTCTTGCCCAGCTGCGCCAGCATGTAGGACAGGTTGGCGAGCGTGAAGCTCTTGCCGATGCCGCCCTTGCCATAGATGGCAATGATCTGGGTTTCCTTGGTGACCTTGCCGACATGCGGCGCATCGGGTTCGATGGCCGCCTCTTCACGCAGGCGCCTGCTCATGGTTTTCGGGCTGCTGCGGACGTCCAGATCAAGACTCATGCGGCTTTCCTCCAGTCGATCACCATTTTCAGGCAGCCGAGGTCGTTGAACGCGGTTGAGTAGGCGGATGACGCCTGGGCCGGTGCGGCCCGATGCGTCAGCAACCCGTCGAGGGACAGGCGCCCGGTTTCCACCAGCGCGATGACGGCGGAAACATCCTCCGGGCGGAATTCCGCAGCGATGGACAACGTCAGTTCCCGCATGAAGGCCGGCGCGAAGGCATAGCCAACGCGTTCTCCGTAAAATCCTGCCAGAATCAGCTCCGCCGGCTTGCTCAGGCGTGTGATGATCCCGTCGATGGCGGCGGCATCGCCGCTGGCATCAATGGCGGTGCCGTAGCGGGCATCGCCGTCATCACCGGGATCGGTCACTGTGTAACCGGTGGCACCGGGACGGCGCGCAGACGCCTTTTCCCAGACAGTCGGTGCCGCAAAACCAAGGGCCATCACAATGCGGGCGATCAACCGCCCCAGCACGCCATGGCCAACAACCAGATCAACCGGCCCCCGTGCCCGCATCACCGCGTGGTGCGCGGTTGCCGCCAGGGCCAGCAGCACCCCATTCTCTTCCAGGTCCGGGCCGACCGTGAATACCCGTGTGCCCGGCACGATCAGTTGTGACGCATTGGCCCCGAACAGGCCCGCCGCATCGGCATAGCAACTGGCACCCGGTACAAACACCATCTCGCCAATCTGATGCCCGGACAAAGGTCCGGCCTGAACCACGCGACCGACGGTTTCGTACCCAGGGACCAAGGGATAGGCCATTCCGGGAAAGCGCGGCATGGTCCCCTGGAACAGCATCTTCTCCGTTCCTGTGGAAACGCCGCTGGCAACCGTCTCGACCACGACGTCGGCGGGGCCGGGAACGTGGAGAGCCAGCCGCCGAACGGCGACTTCTCCCGGTTTCTCGAACACGATGGCCGACGCGTACATCTTGTCGCCTCCCCAAGGCATAGCTTCTGATTACGCAAGTGTCATATTAAGTTGACACATATAACTGTCAATCAATATTTACACTTTTTAACCGTCCGGCACCGCCTTGCTATCGGCGCGCGGTGACCAAAGTGGCGATCAGCGGGTTCGACGTGGTCACCGTGCGAACCGCCTGAAAGCCGGCGGATGACAGAAATCCGGCGATTTCCTGTGCGCTACGGCAACGCCCGGACCCCATGGCCAGGAAGTAGAAGCCGAAATAGGCGGCGCTGAGCCGCGCGCCTTCCGACTTTCCATCCATGGCTTCAGCGACGATCAGCGTCGTTCCGGGACGCAACGACCGGTGGAGATTGGCGAGAATGGCCGCCACCCGCGAATCATCATGGTCGCAGAGAATCCGGACCAGGGTGACGCAGTCGGCATCATCGGGCAGCGGGTCGTGAACGAAATCCCCGCCATGAACCCGTGTACGCGCGCCCAACCCCAGTGATTCCAGATGGTGGACGGCACGGTCGGCGACGGCGGGAAGGTCGAACAGCCGCAGTTCCAGGCCGGCATGGCGGTCGGCTGCCGCTGCCAGGAACGCGCCGTCGCCGCCCCCGACATCCAGAAGGATGCGCGTCTGTCCGAAATCATAGGCTGCCAGGATACAGTCGGCCATCATGGCCTGGCTTTCCCGCATCAGCAGGGAATAGCCATCGACCTCTGCGGCCTGTGGCCCCCCGGTCCCCATTTCCCGTACATACGCCCAGTATTGGCGCAGTTCCGTCTGTGCGCCGGCAGTGCGCAGCAACTGGTCGGGTTCGGTCAGGTCGCGATACAGCATGGCATGGTGCAGCACCATGGCACCGAGTCCCCGGTCACTGGCCAGCACGGCCCCGGCATCATCAAGGACCCAGAAGTCGGGTGACGGTTCAATAAGAAGGTTCAGGGAAGTGCTGGCCCGCAGCAGCACGCGCAGGCGCCCTTCCGGGATGCCCAGACGCGCCGCCAGGGCCCCGGTTGTTGCCGGTGCGTCCTGCAAGGTCTCATAAAGCCCCAGCCGGACACCGGCCAGCAGCACCTGGGAGAAGATGAAGCCGCCCGTCAGGCGGAACAGGTCATTGGCCTTGCGGTTGCCAATGCTGCGCAACAGGGGGAGCCGGGCAATCAGCCGGCGGAACCGGGGCGAGGCCACAAGCCGGTTGCGCCAGAGCCGCAGGCGCAGGGCAAGCGGCAGGTTCTCCGTCAGGGCCGGCGGCATAATCTGGCTTTTGGCGGATTGTGCCGACATGCCTGTGTCAAGCTGCGCTGACAGAGAGCGTCTTTGGCATCAGCCGCGTCGCCTCGTTCCGGATCATCGCGCGGAACGCATCGCGTCCGGCACAATCGGGCACGCTGTCCGCCGCCGTTTCCACCAGGGTACGCAGATGGTTCAGCACGGCGGGAATGCCGAGCGAGATTGCGATATTGGGCTTGCCATTGCGCCCATCCTGGCCCACCGGTTTGCCCATGCTGCCCGTCAGGCCGATGGCATCATAAAGATCATCCGCAACCTGATAGGCGGAACCCAGGGCATCGGCCAAAGTCAGCCAATCCTGCGGGTTGCCGCCTGAGGCCAACGCGCCGGCGGAGACCGCGCCCGCGAACAGCGATGCCGTCTTGGCGCGATGATACTGGGTGATGTCGATCTCCGGCTCACTCTCCCATGCTTGGCCGGCGACAAGCCCATAGGGTGACCCCACGGCCTTGGCGATGGTGGCAATCAACGGCGCTGTAAGGCGGGGGTTGTGCAGGGTTTCCCGCGCCACCGTCTCAAACGCCGCCACGATCAGGCCGTCACCCACCAGAAGGGCAATATCCTCCCCGAACTCCGTATGCACGGATGTCTGTCCCCGGCGGGTGGCGGCATTGTCGAAGCAGGGCATGTCGTCATGCACCAGGGAGGCGCAGTGCAGCAGCTCAATCCCCACGGCAACCGCATTGGCGGCCTTTGGGTCCTGGTCACCGCAGGCCGTTGCCACGGCCAGACACAGACGGGGCCGGATGCGGGCGCCGCCGGGAAAGACCGCGTGGCGCAACCCCTTGGCCAGAAGTGGAGGACAGCCATTGGCCGTGGACAGCCGCAGGGCGAGCTGCAGTCCGGTTTCGATGCGCTCTGGCAAATCCATGGGGCCGTCTCCTTGCACTTATTTGTCAATTTCATTTGACGATAAAAAGTGTAAATCTAAATTGACACACCTTAAGCGAATGTCAATCCGCGAGGGACGGGCGTGAGCGGCGGAACTGAAAATGACGTGGTGATTATTGGTGCCGGGATGGGCGGCCTGTCGGCTGCCCTGGTTCTGGCCAGTGCCGGTTTTAGGGTCGTGGTGATTGATGGCGCGGCGGGGCCGGGCGGAAAATTGCGGCAGGTCGCGGCTGGCGGGCATTCATTCGATGCCGGTCCGACCGTTCTGACCATGAAGTGGGTGTTCGATACGCTTCTTTCCCGATGCGGCACGGCGTTGGAGAGGGAGGTTGGATTGGTCCGCTCCGACCTGCTGGCCCGGCATTACTGGCAGGGCGGTGACGGGTTGGACCTGTTCGCGGATGTGGGCCGCAACGCCGATGCCATCGGCGATTTCGCGGGCGCGCGGGAGGCTGCGGGCTTCCGACGCTTTGCCAATGACAGCGCCCGCATCTATCGATTGCTGGAACGCAGCTTCATTGATGCGCCCCGGCCCAATCCGCTATCGCTGTCGGCCCGCATCGGGCTGCACCGGCCAGGGTCACTGCTGGCGCTGAAGCCGTACAGCACGCTCTGGTCGGCGCTGTCGGGCTATTTTGCCGATCCGCGTATGCGGCAATTGTTCGGGCGCTATGCCACCTATTGCGGTTCGTCGCCGTTCCTGGCGCCGGCCACGCTGATGCTGGTGGCGCATGTGGAACAGGATGGCGTGTGGATCGTCCAGGGGGGCATGCATCTGCTGGCCCGGCGCCTGATGGCGGTGGCGGAACGTCTGGGGGTCGTGTTCCGGTTCGCAGAGAATGTCGTGTCCATCGATAAGGACCGTTCGGGCCGTACCGTCACGGGTGTCACGACTGACCAGCAGCGGCAGATCAGGGCGGCATCGGTGATCTTCAATGGTGATGCCGCGGCCCTGGTCCCGTTGTTGGAGCCGGGCAAGGTGCCGCGCCGGCGGATGGGGCAGCGGTCTTTGTCTGCGCTGGTGGCCTGCGGTCCGGCCATCACGTCGGGCGTACCGCTGGCCCATCACACAGTTTTCTTTTCCGACGATTACAAGGCGGAATTCGACGCCATCCTGCGTCAACATCGCCCCCCGGCGGACCCCACAATCTATGTCTGTGCCCAGGACCGCAGCGATGCCGGCGCCTTGCGCGGGACGGCGGCGGGCAACGGGGAACGGCTTTATAGCCTGATGAACATGCCGGCGGACGGCGATGACCATGCCTATACGGAAAGCGAGATCGACCGATGTCTGTCTTCGATGGAACACCGTCTGGCCCGCAACGGGCTGACCCTGCCGTTGGACAGACGGGTGATGTCGATAACGGCACCGGATGGTTTCAACCGTCTGTTTCCGGGTACGGGCGGCGCGCTGTACGGGATGGCATCGCATGGCGCCATGGCGTCCTTCCGGCGGCCATCGTCGCAGGGCCCGATCAAGGGCCTGTATCTGGCGGGGGGCAGCGTGCATCCGGGGCCGGGAGTACCGATGGCGGCCCTGTCGGGCAAGATCGCAGCCGAACGGTTGCTGGCGGACCGGGCTTTGATCGGCCGGTCCCGCCCGGTGGCTATCACTGGTGGTATGCCGATGCGGTCAGTGATTGCGGACACTACGCCCTGACCATCATTGCCTTCGTCGGCTCCGTCTTCTCCCCCTATTATCATTGGTCCGGGCGGGGGCGACCCGAGGATCATGTCGCCTTCAACGTCGCGCTCTATGGCCCGAACGGCAATATCTGGTGCATGACCGAACGCGGGCAGGCCAGTCTGGACCGTGGGCGGGATCACCTGCGGATCGGGTCCAGCGGCATGGCCATGCGCGATGGCAGGCTGGTGATCGATTTCACGGAAACGGCCCTGCCCTGGCCGGGGCAGCGGCTGATGCCACGCCGCGTCTCGGGCCGCGTTGAGTTGCACCCGGATATTGTCAGCGATGGTCATGTCGATCTGGATGCGGAGGGGCGGCATGTCTGGTCCCCCCGCATGCCCAAGGCCACGGCGATTGTCAGCTGCGATGCGCTGCCGGGCGGTGGCTGGCGGGGGCGTGCCTATCATGACATGAATTATGGGCCGCGCCCGATTGAACAGGATTTCATGGGCTGGGACTGGGCGCGGGGCAATGTGGGTGCCGGGGGAGATGCCGTCATCCTTTATGATGCCATACCGCGCATTGGGGCGCCCCGTCGTCTGGCCCTTCGGTACAGCGCTTCAGGAACGCCTGATATCCTTGACCTGCCGGTGCGTCAGGAACTGCCGCGTGGGTTCTGGGGCGTGCGCAGTGGTGTTGCCTGTGACGCGGACTGGTCCCCGACGCTTGTTAAGCGGCTGGAGGATTCGCCCTTTTATACACGGGCCTGCATAGAGACCACGCTGGGTGGACAACGACTGGAGATGGTCCATGAGACGCTGGATTGCCGCCGGCTGTCCAATCCATTGGTGCGGTTGATGCTGCCATTCCGCATGCCGCGTCAGGCCCGGTCGGGCTGAATTCACGGGGTATTATCGTCTGTCTTGGCCTGCTTGGCCTCCCGCGCGGCGCGATCCTGCTTCTCATACCGGCGCAGGTCACGCCGCTGCCATATGTAGAAGGCGATGGCGAGGCCGAAGACCATTCCCGCCTCGATCAGCCCAAAATAATTCTCAGCCAAGATGCGCCACCTTCTGCCAGCGTTGCAGGCGTCGTGCGCGCCGGTCTTCAAGCCGCCGCCGGTGGAGATCCATCAGGATGCTGGTTACCCGCTCAATCTGTGATCCCTGACTTTCCGTCGCCACACGCTGGCTTTCCGCCGCTGCAAAGGCGTCGGCTGCGGCGGCAACAAGGCGAGCAACCGACGGATCGGCGGGCGCCGATGCGGCCATGGCGGCCCTATCCGGGGACAGGATGACAGGCCGGCTGGCCCGCAACACCAGGGACAGTTTGCGCGACAGCGTGGTCCGGGCGCGCTGGGAAACACTGTCATAGCCGTTTTGGGCGATGCAGCGCCCGATATCCTGATAGGTCAGGGCGGCGGTGCGGATGGCGTGCAGGCAGCCTGCGGGCAGGCGGGCGATACCGGCATGGCCCAGCAGGTAATGGCGATCCGCCTCATCCAGCAGCCGTTTTACCACCCCGGCCAGCGCCGGCGTGAAACGGGGATTGCGCAGAAAGGCATCGCCCTCTATCCCGGCGTCGCGCAGCCAGTCCAGTGGCAGGTAGAGCCGGCCATTGCGTGCATCCTCCCCCACATCGCGGGCGATATTGGTCAACTGCATGGCAAGGCCCAGGTCGGCGGCCCGCGCCAGGGTCCAGGCATCGCCGGTCCGCATGACCAGCGACATCATCAGCCCGACAGTAGAGGCCACCCGCGCCGCATATTGCTTCACCTCCGCAATGCTGCGGTACCGCCGGTCCACCATATCCATGGCAAACCCGTCCAGCAGGGACAGTGGGATGGTCTTGGGAATGCTGTGACCGCCCACGATGCGTTCAAAGGCGCGGTCACAGGCATGGTCGCAAGGCACACCCTCATAAATCCTGTCCAGCCGCTGCCGCAGGCGCAGCAGGGCGTCGGGCCGCCGGGCCTTATCATCGATCAGATCGTCGGAATGGCGGCAGAAGGCGTAGAGCGCGTGGGCCGCTTGACGTGTGCTGCGTGGCAACAGCAGGGAGGCAATGTGAAATGATTTCGATCCGCGCCGGATGGAGGCGGTGCAGGCATCCAGATCCACCCCGTCACCGGTAAAGCCGTAATTCATGTCCACCGTCCGTCGCGGGGCCAAGCGGCCCTTGTCAGAGCCGTCGGATGAAATCCCGATATCGTCGCAATCATTAGCGGGTTGCCTGTCCTTCACGGTCGGTTGCTCCCCCTGCCGTGACCGGTGACCGCAGCGGCATCCGGAACCAGCCCATCCACGATCCGCGCGGACGACAGAACACCGGGCAGCCCCGCGCCCGGATGCGTCCCCGCCCCGCACAGGAACAGATTGTCCAACTCCTCGCTGCGGTTATGCGGGCGGAACCAGGCGCTTTGCAGCAGTTTGGGTTCCAACGCGAATGCCGCCCCCTGCCAGGACAGAAGCCGGTCGCGGAAATCCAGCGGCGTGGCCATCTTGGACACGACGACATGGCGCTCCAGATCAGGCAGAAGCGTGCGCGACAGATGAGCCGCGATCCGCTGCCGATAGGTTTCCGCCATGTCCTGCCAGTCCGTGGTGCCACCCAGATTTGGAACCGGACTCAACACATAGAAGGCGTCGCAGCCGTCAGGTGCCACGCTGGGGTCCACGGCGCTGGGGCGGTGCAGGTAAAGGCTGAAATCATCGGCTAGATGCTGCCGCTTGAAGATGTCGGTCAACAGGCCCTTGTACCGGGGGCCGAACAGCATGGTGTGATGATAGACATCGTCATAGCGGCGGTTGGTGCCGAAATACCAAACGAACAGCCCCATCGAATAATCACCGCGCGCGATTTTGGCATCGGTCCAGCGGCGGCGGGGGTGATGGCTCAACAGTTTGCCATAGGTGGTGGCCGGGTCACTGTTGGAGATGACGATGTCCGCCGGCACAATCTCTCCCGATTTCAGGCGCACACCGGTGGCCCGGCGCCCCTCCGTCAGGATGGTTTCAACCGTCTGCCCCAGCCGGATGACGCCGCCATTGCGGCGGACCAGATTGGCGATGCCATGGACCAGGGCGTTTGTGCCCCCCACGGCATAATGCACCCCATACCGCCCCTCCAGATGCGCGATCAGGCAATAGAAGGAGGTGGCGGAAAACGGATTGCCGCCAATCAGCAGCGGATGAAAGGAGAAGATGTTGCGAAGCCGTTCGTTCCTGAAATGCTTGGAAACAACCGAATAAACGGAACGATATCCGCCCAGGCGGACCAGTCCTGCCAGGGTTTTGGCGGTGAAGGCAAGGCTGTGGAAAGGCTGATCGGCCAGTTGCTCAAAAGCCACCTCATAAATCTGGCGGCTTTCATCCATGAAGCTGCGATAGCCCGCAACGTCGCGCGGGTCGAACCGTGCAACCTCTGCCTCCATGGCCGCCGGATCGCCGGAATAGTTGAACCAGGCACCGTCATCGAAACGGATCTTGTAGAACGGATTGCAGGGCCGGATCTGCACATCATCGGAAAGGCGCCCGCCGCAATCACGCCAGAGATCCTCAAACATCCAGGGCGCGGTGATAATGGTCGGGCCGGCATCGAAGACGAAACCATCCTGCCGGTGGGCATAGGCCCGGCCCCCCGGTGCATCCAGCGGATCGATGATGGTGACGCCGTAGCCGCGTGCCGCCAGCAGGGCACCCGCCGACAGGCCGCCCACACCCGCACCGATGACCACGGCCTGGGGCCGTGACGGGTCGGGTGCCTGGGCGTCGGGCCTGATATGGGGGGTGATCATGTTCATGCGGCATCCACCCGGCTGGCGGGGCAGGCCCGTATGGCGTCGGCAATCAATCCCGCGACCATATCGGCCCTGACCTCATGCAGAAGGTGACCGCCACGATCCACCGGCCTTAACCTTGCATCCCGCGCGATATCCCCCGCATGGCGCGTGTCTGACCAGGGAACCATGGGGTCATCCTTTGCGGCGATCAGCGTGGGCGGGACGGGAAGGGCCGCCAGCAAGGCATCGAACCGTGTCAGATCCCATGCTGCCATCATCCCCAGCGCACCGCGCACGTGACTGGAGGAGGTGAGCAGGCGGCGATAGAGCACTGCCCCGGCATTGTCGATCTTTGATCCCGTGGCCGTCAGCAGGTTATCGCCGAACCAGCCGCCCCGCGCCGCCGCCGCGAACAGGCTGGCCGACAGGGGGGCGGCGAACAGCGCCTTTGCCAGGGGAGAGAAGATCCGGTCCCCCCGGATGGGCCGAAAGGCGCCATTAATGGCCACCACCGTGGGGGGCGGTTTGACCGCGTCGCCCCTGCCCAACGACACCGCGATGGCCGCACCCGCCGAATGACCGATAATCACCGCCGGCACAATGCCAAGGGTGGTGATCAGCGCCTGCACCGCCATCCGCATGCCGTTCAGCGACAGGTCGGGCCAGCTTTGTGGCCGGGTGAAGCCATGACAGGGCAGGTCCGGCGCCACGACGCGGTGTGTGGCGGCCAGTATCGGCAGCAGATGACGCCAGGAATGGCTGGCCGCCCCGGTCCCATGCAGCAGCAGCACGACCGGCGCGTCGGCAGGCCCCATTTCCTGCACATGCCAGCGCAGTCCGGCGACATCGACAAAGCGGCTGGCCGCCCGATGGGGCCAGTCCAGTCCGTCCCTGTTCCAGTCCAGCCAGGTGCCGTCCATCATGCGGGTGGCCCCCGATGCATGGAGGCGCGGACAATCTCCGACATGTGGGCGGCGTTGGCCTGACGCAGAAGGTGCAGGTCCGCGCCCAGCAGACCCGCCAGATTGGTGACGCTGTCACGCGGCCGCCGCGCAATATCGATGCAGATGGATTTCAGGCCCTGTGCACGATATAGCCGGGCGATGGTTTCTGTCTGACGTCCGGCCAATGCGCGGTCGGCGGTACCGTCCAGGGCGATGTTGCCGCTGCCATCGGTCATGACCACCACGACCGGCGTGCTGCCCCGGCGGCGCGCGGCCAGCGCCATTTCCAACCCGCGCTCCAGCCCGGAGGCGAGCGGCGTCGGTCCCCCGCCCGGCAGGGCCGCCAGCTTGCGTTTGGCAGCCACCAGCGACCGGGTCGGTTGCATCAGGATTTCGGCGGCCTTGCCCCGGAAGGCGATCAACGACACCTCATCCCGGCGGACATAGCAACTGGCCAGCAATTGTTCGATGGCCCCCTTGGTTTCCCCCAGCCGCTCCAATGCCGTGGAGCCCGAGGCATCCACGACGAAGATGGCTGTCGATGCCTGTTGATGCTGCCGCCGGCGATAGCGGAAATCCTCCTTCCGGATCAGCAGGCCGGTGGGGGTGATCCCCGTCTGCGCCACCATCAGGCGGGTACGCAGCCGCTGCCAAGGGGCGGCGGCGCGGAGGGTTTCCACCAAATCGGGCCGGGCATCGGGGAAGGGCGGCGTATTGCTGCTGCCGAAGGGACGACCGCGCCGGACATTGCGGGCGGTCGCCCCGCCTTTGCCGGTACGGCTTCCCTGCCGTGCCGCCCGTTCACCGACCGTCAAAGTCAGGCCGTCGATCGCCCCCTGTTCCACAGCGGCCAGCAGTTCCGTCAGGCTGTCCAAATCTCGCGGCATTCCATTGCCGTCGCTTTCGCTGGCCTCTCCGGGTGGGGGCTGGTTCTGCGCATCCTGCGCGGTGGCGGGCTCTGGTGGCGGTGGGGCCTGGTCGGCTGAAGGCTGGCTTTGCGTCAGTCTGACGCCCAGGCAAAGACGCAGGGCCGCCACGGCATCCTGTGCCTCCGCAACCACCCGCCCACCAAGGGCCGCATGGATGCGGGTCACCTTTGATACGTGATGGAGGAGACGGACAGACATGTGACCGGTTGCGCTTGTGATGGTGCAAAGCTGCTCCAACATGCCATCGTTCAGGCGAACCGACCGCCAGTCCGTTGCGGATGCCCGTGCCGTGTCCGGCACTACCGCTTTAATGGTTTGCAGCATCACGCCATCCAGCTGGATATGCAGACCCAGCCGGTCGGACAGGCAGGACGGTATCATCTCCTCCGGTGCCGAT
The DNA here is from genome assembly GCF_057809555.1 of Niveispirillum sp. FG156. Classification (NCBI taxonomy): domain Bacteria; kingdom Pseudomonadati; phylum Pseudomonadota; class Alphaproteobacteria; order Rhodospirillales; family Azospirillaceae; genus Niveispirillum; species Niveispirillum sp. FG156. The sequence continues at coordinate 89,872 of NZ_JBMDKE010000019.1, forward strand.
GCCTCATCCAGGGCAACGATGGTGACGCGGCTGGGGTGCCGTGCTTCGTTGGCGTTTGGCCGCAAACGGGGGCAGGTGCGTGTGTCCATGGCCTCCGCGATCATGGCCGCCGCACCGGGGTCCAGCCGTTCGGCCATGGGAATGAACAGGATGCCCCCATCCGCCGCGGCCAGGATGCCGCTGTCCCAGACAATGCGCCCTGCCGCCGTGGATCGGGCAATATCCAGATGCCCGCACAGCGCCGTGGCGGTGGTACCCGGCGGCAGCCTTGTTGCCCGGCGCGGCTGGGTCAGGGCGCAGAGATGATCCAGGAAATGATCACGGATACCCGAGGCCCGCGCTGTCAGCCAAAGCCCCCCGATCTCCGGCCCAGCCACTGTCAGAATCCGCGCCGCCATCATTGCGTCGCGCCAGCGATCCTCGCTCTGCCGCTGCAACGCGTCGAAGGGGCCGTCGCCATCTTCATGCATGGCCGTGCCCGGCATCAAGGGCCGCCAGGGCGCGTTCGATCCGGGGGGCGGTTCCCGCCTCGTCCATCGGATCGCGGCGCAGACGGTGGCAAAGCACCATCGGTGCCACCTCCTCGATATCCGTCCAGTTTACCTCCAAGCGCGCGTCCAGCGCCGCCGATGCGCGCCCCGCCCGCATCAGGGTCAGTTCACCGCGCATCCCATCGATGCCCAGCCGCATGCATAGCTGTGACAGGCGGAACAGGATGGCATCGGGTACTACGACCTGCTTCATGATCTTGCGCGCGGCCACGACCCGGCTGCGGATGGCGGTGTCCCGCTTGGCCCAGCTTGCCACGAATGCTTCCGGGTCAGTTTCATAGGCGTCGCGGCGGCGGATCACCTCAATCCGCTGCTTCAGGTCCATGATGGTGCGTACTTCCACCGACAGGCCGAACCGGTCCAGCAATTGGGGCCGCAGGTCGCCTTCCTCCGGATTGCCGCTGCCGACCAGCACGAAGCGGGCGGCGTGCCGGATGCTCAACCCTTCCCGTTCCACCACGTTGACGCCGGATGCCGCCGCGTCCAGCAGCAGATCAACCAGGTGATCTTCCAGCAGATTGACCTCATCAATATATAGAAAGCCGCGGTTGGCGGCGGCCAGCAGGCCCGGCTCGAACGCCCGCTCCCCCGCTACCAGCGCCTTTTCAATGTCCAGCGATCCGCAGACCCGGTCCTCCGTCGCGCCCAGCGGCAGGTCGACCATGGGCGTGCGGATTTTCACCAATGCCGGCTTTTCCGCCCCCGCAGCCTGACAGCGGGCGCAGGCCGGCTGTGGGTCATTCGGCTGGCAGTTATAACGGCAGTTGGTGCGCGTCTCGATCTTGGGCAGAAGTTCGGCCAGGGCGCGTACAGCGGTCGATTTGCCTGTGCCCCTGTCACCCATGACAAGCACCCCGCCCAGCAGCGGTTCAACCGCCGCAAGCAGAAGCGCCTTCTTCATATCCTCCTGACCGACGATGGCGGAGAATGGAAACGGCTTAGGCATGGGACACGTTTCCCCCGAAGAGTGTCAATCAACATTGACACTTTCCCATGCCTTTATGAAGGGGAAATTGACAGCCCGGCCAATAAATCGCCATTGGGAGAAGGGGTGCAGGAGTGCCTAGGCCCGCAGGGCACCCAGGTGGGTGACCGCTTCTTCCAGCCCGATGACGTCGGCATATTTGGCGTGAAGGTCGAACAGGTTGGCTTCATGCACACGTGTGTCGCGATCGCCAACGGCCTCTCGCACCACCAGGGGCACAAACCCGTGCTGACAGGCATCCAGCGCTGACGCGCGGACACAGCCCGAGGTGGACAAGCCCGCGATCAGCAATGTGTCAATGCCACTGGACGCCAGGGTGGAGGCCAGGGAGGTGCCGAAAAAGGCGCTGGCATACTGCTTGGTGATGACGGGTTCCCCCGCAATGGGTTCCAGGCCGTCTGCGAAGGATGCCCAGTGCGGATGCAGGCCGCGCTCAAAACAGGACAGGGCCTTGACCTTGCGGAAGAAAATGCCGCCATCCACACCGCCCGGCGTATAGGCGACATTGGTGTGAAGGACCGGGATGCGCGCTGCGCGGGCGGCCAGCAACAAGGTTGCCGCCTGTCCCCGCACCTTCTCCACCCCCGCATAGAGGGGGCAGGCGGGGTCCAGATAGGCGTTCACGAAATCGATGATCAGCAGGGCAGGGCGCTTGCCCCAGCCCAGCCGATTGCCGAACCCCGCCTGCGCATAATCGGCATCCAGGTCCTGTGCCATGGTCAGATGATCCCTGCGGTTTTCAACTCGGCCAGACGGTCCTCGCCCAGCCCCAGAATACCGCCCAGCACCTCCGCCGTGTGCTCACCCAGTTCCGGTCCCGGATGAACCACCCCGCCCGGCGTATCGGACAGGCGCGGAGCCACATTCTGCATGGCCAGCTTGCCGAAGATCGGATGCGCTACCTTGATGATGTTCTGCCGCGCCTTGAAATGCGGGTCTTCCATCATCTCCGGTGCGCGATAGATGCGACCGGCGGGTACACCATGCTTTTCCATCAGGTCCAGCAGCAAGCCGGATTCGACCGTGCGGGTCCAGTCGGAAATCAGATCGTCCAGTTCCTGCTGCACGGCACCGCGCGCCGAATGCGTGGCATAGCGCGGGTCGGTGGCCAGTTCCGGGCGGCCCATGGCTTCGGCCAGACGCTTGAACACGGTGTCCTGGTTCGCAGCGATCAGGATCATCTGGCCGTCGCTGGCCGGGTAGACATTGCTGGGCGCGACATTGGGCAGAATGGGGCCGGTACGTTCACGGACATAACCGGTTTGGTCATATTCCGTGACCAGACTTTCCATCATGGCCAGTACAGCCTCGTAAATGGCGCTGTCCACCACCTGGCCCCGACCCGTGCGTTCGCGCGCATGGACCGCCATCAGGGCGCCCAGGGCAGCATAGGTGGCGGCCAGACTGTCGCCGATGGAAATGCCCATTCGGGATGGCGCCGTGGACGGATCACCCACGACATAGCGCAGACCGCCCATGGCCTCCCCGATGGAGCCATAGCCGGCCTGGGACGAATAGGGACCCGTCTGACCGAAGCCGGTGACGCGCACCATCACCAGCTTGGGATTGATCTGCGACAGCACATCATAACCCAGGCCCCAGCGCTCCATGGTGCCGGGGCGGAAATTCTCGATCAGGATGTCGGACTTGGCGACCAGATCGCGTACGATTTGCTGCGCCTGCTTTTCGCGCAGGTTAAGGGTCACCGACTTCTTGTTGCGGGCGACCACGGGCCACCAGAGCGACTTACCATGCGGCTTTTCCCGGCCCCATTCGCGCATCGGGTCACCGCTGCCGGGCTGTTCCAGCTTGATCACCTCCGCCCCGAAATCGGCCAGCAGCTGACCACAGAAGGGGCCGGCCAAAAGCTGCCCCATCTCGATCACGCGCAGGTCCGTCAGGGGGCCTTGGCGCTTGGCCACCTGTCCCGTGCCGTCATTGGTGTCGATGCCCTGGTCCGTCACCATCATCTCCCGATCAATGTATACATTCGGTTTTGTCGGTCAGCATGTCCGCCGGTGAAGGGCGGGCGACTGGAATTCCGCTAAAAGATGCACATATTAAGGCCAGATGGCAAGGGGTGGCTGGGCTTAAATCTGCTGTTTAAATCCTCTTGTCAGGGCCGCTTGCCGCATGGTTGTATACATTTGAGTGTGATCAGGGCGCGTCGGGCGGCAGGCCCGCATGCCTGTAGCAAGGAAGCAGCGGATGCCTTCCCAGGTGGAAATCGTCGAGGTCAGCCCTCGCGACGGATTGCAGAACGAAGCCACTCCCGTCAGCACCGATCAGAAGGTGGAGCTGATCAACCGTGCCATTGCGGCGGGTGCAAGGCGGATCGAGGTGACCAGCTTCGTGAACCCCAAGCGGGTGCCGCAAATGGCCGATGCCGAGGCAGTGCTGGCGGCGTTGCCGCGTGGCAATGGCATCTCCTATATCGGGCTGGCCATGAATGGCCGTGGGTTCGACCGGGCACTGGCCGCCGGGGTGACGGAGGTCAATTACGTCCTGGTGGCGTCCGATACCTTCAGTCAGCGCAACAATGGCGCGCCCACGATGGAGACGCTGACGGGCTGGGCAGAGGTGGCGGCGGCGGCCAAGGCCGCAAAGATGCCGACCAGCATCACCATCGGCGCGTCCTTCGGCTGCCCCTTTGAAGGGGAGGTGCCGGTGGAGCGCGTGGTGGAGGTGGCGAAACGTGCCGCCGACCATGGCGTGGATGAAATTGCGCTAGCCGACACGATCGGCGTGGCCAGCCCCGCTGATGTGGTGGAACGGTTTACCGCTGTGTCGGCGGCGCTGCCCGGTATCCGGTTGCGCGCCCATTTCCACAATACCCGCAACACCGGCATCGCCAATGCCTATGCCGCCGTGATGGCGGGTGTGGGTGTGCTGGACAGCTCGCTGGGCGGCATTGGCGGTTGCCCCTTCGCGCCGGCGGCTACGGGCAATATCCCGACCGAGGATCTGGTCTACATGCTGAACCGCATGAAGATCAGGACCGGCGTGGACCTTGCCGCCGTCATTGAGGCCGCTAGTTGGTTGGAAGGGATCATCGGACGCCGGAATCCGGCGATGCTGGGCCGGGCGGGCATCTTTCCGCCGCCGGCCAAGACGCAATAGCGGCGGGAAAAATCCACGCCGCATCAAAAGCAGAAAACATTCGGGAACAGGAGTTTTAGAATGGCTTACAGGCTCGGCGTGGACGTGGGGGGAACCTTCACGGACCTGCTGCTGATCGAGGATGAGACGGGTGAAACCTTCCGCGACAAGGTGCCCTCCACCCCACACGATCCGTCGGTGGCCGTTGTCACCGGCACCCTGAAAATCTGCGCCAAGGCGGGGATCGACCCCAAGGATGTGCAGCTTTTCATGCATGGCACGACCGTCGCCACCAACACGGTGCTGACCAGCACGGGGGCGCGGGTGGGGCTGGTGACCACCGATGGTTACCGCCAGGTTCTGCACATCGCGCGCAGCTTCGTGCCCGGTGGTTTGGCCGGCTGGATCGTCTGGAACAAGCCGCCGCTGACGGCCCCGCTGGAATGCACTGTGGAGGTGCCGGAACGCATTGGCGCGGATGGTTCCATCGTCACGCCGCTGGACGAGGCTGCCCTGCGCGTCGCCCTGGAAAAGCTGAAGGGGGAGGGGATCGAGGCCCTGACCATCGCCTTCATCAATGCCTACCGCAATGACGCGCATGAGGTGCGGGCGGGACAGATCGCGCGGGAGGTTTTCCCCGACCTTCCCGTGTCGCTGTCATCCGAAGTCCTGCCGGAGATGCAGGAATATGAACGCGCCCTGACCACCGTCGCCAATTCCTATGTCCGCCCGCGTGTCGCCAATTATGTGCGCAACCTGAAGGCCGAGCTGAACAAGGCCGGCATGAACGGGCAGATGAACCTGCTGCGTTCCGATGCCGGGTTGATGAGCTTTGAAAAGGCGCAGGATCATCCCGTCAATCTGCTGATGAGCGGGCCTGCCGGCGGTGTGGCAGGCGCCCTGTGGGTCTGCGGCAAGTCGGGCTTCAAAAACCTGCTGACTGTTGATGTCGGCGGTACCTCCACCGACGTGGCGCTGATTGAAAATGGTCAACCGCGTCTGGCGCGGGAGACCGAATGTGGTGACCTGAAGGTGCGCGCCACCTCTCTGGATATCCGCACTGTCGGGGCCGGCGGCGGCTCCATCGCCTTTGTGCCGGAATTGACCAAGGCGCTGCGCGTCGGCCCGGCGTCGGCCGGTGCCGTGCCTGGCCCTGTCTGCTACTCGCGTGGCGGGGACAAGCCGACCGTGACCGATGCCAATGTCGTGCTGGGTTACCTGCCGGAGGAGTTGCTGGGCGGTACCATGCGGCTGGACCGGCCAGCGGCGGCGGCGTCAGTGCAGGGCATTGCCGACACGCTGGGCATTGATCTGTCGACGGCGGCCAATGGCATCTACTCCATCGCCAATGAGACGATGATGGGTGCCCTGCGCCTGATCTCCGTTCAGCAGGGCTACGACCCGCGCGATTTCGCGCTGGTGGCCTTTGGCGGCGCCGGGCCGCTGCATGCCAATGCGCTGGGCAAGCTGCTGGGCAGTTGGCCCGTCATCGTGCCGCCCAGCCCCGGTGTGCTTTGCGCCTTTGGTGACGCCACCACGCGTCTGCGCGCCGAACGGGCCAAGTCGGTGGGCAAGGTTTTTGCCGATGTCAGCAATGGGGATGTGGCGGGCCTGTTGGCCGACCTGCGTGCCGCCGTGGCGCGTGAACTGCTGGCGGAGGGCGTTGCAGAAGGTGATCAGGAAATCACCTTCGAGGCGGGCGTGCGTTACTCCGGTCAGGCGTTCGAGGTGTCGCTGCCCGTATCCCTGGACGGGTTTGCCGATGGCGGGCTGGAGGCACTGGCCGCTGCGTTTGACAAGGAGCATGAGCGGCTTTTCACCTTCTGCTTGGACAGTGACCGTGAACTGGTGACGGTGCGCGCCACGGCCCTGGGCAAGGCGTCGGCCATCCGGTTGGAGAAGCTGCCCAAGGGTGATGGCGATCCGTCGGCGGCCAAGGTACGCGACCATGCGATCTGGGCCGATGGCAAGGAACATTCGGCTGTCATCTATGACCGGGCGAAGCTGAAGGCCGGGGATTTCATCACGGGTCCCGCCATCATCTGTGAAATGGACAGCACGACCGTGCTGCTGCCCGACCATGGGGCGGAGGTTGACGATTACGGGCTGATCCTGATCCGCCCGCTCGCTGCTGCCTGACGATACTTCTGGAAAGAGGGATAGACCCATGGTTGCCAAGATCATCGAAACCAACCCGACCCCGTTTCAGAAGATCGTCATTGACCCGATCACGCTGGACATTATTGAAAACGCCCTGCGCAATGCGCGGGCCGAAATGGACGCCACCCTGTTCCGCACGGCCATGTCGCCCGGCATCCGCGAACAGGGCGACGCCTTCCCCCTGATTGCCAATAATGAAGGCAAGATGGTGGTGGGGCAATTCGGCTCCTTCCTCGGCGGCTTTCTGAAGAACTACAAGGGCACCATCGAAGAAGGCGACATCATCTGGCTGTCCGACCCCTATTCGGTCGAAGGGGCCATCAGCCATCTGAATGACTGGCTGGTGATCCTGCCGGTCTTCAAGGATGGCAAGCTGGTCGCCTGGACCTGCCATTTCGGACATCAGACCGATGTCGGCGGCAAGGTGCCGGGCAGCCTGCCCACCGACGCCACCTCCATTTTCCAGGAAGGCATCCGCATCCCGCCGGTAAAGCTGTACCGCAAGGGTGTGCTGAATGAGGATCTGCTGGAACTGGTCCTGAACAATACCCGCACGCGGGATTGGTGCCGGTCGGATCTGAACGCCATCATCGCGTCCTGCCGCATCGCTGCGCGCCGCATCACGGAGCTGTGCAGCCGTTTCGGTACAGAAATATTCGTTTCTGCGACAGGAGAGTTGCTGGAGCGGAACAAACGCGCCATGGTCAAGCTGATCGCCACATCGATCAGTGAGGAGAAGGTCAGCTTTGAGGATTATATCTGCGACGATGGTCGTGGCTATGGCCCCTACAAGCTGAAGGCCACCATGTGGCGCGAGGGGGAGAAGGTGATCCTGGACTGGGAAGGCACCTCGCCCCAGTCGGAAAGCTCTATCAACTTCTATCTCAATGAAAACATGCTGAAGATGTTCTTCGGCATCTACATGATCATGGTCTTCGACCCGCAGATCCTGTTCAATGACGGCTTCTATGATCTGGTGGAAACGCGCATCCCGGAAGGATCGCTGCTGAAGCCGAAATATCCGGCGGCCCTGTCCTGCCGTACCCACGGCATCGGGCGCGTCTTCGACGTGCTGGGTGCACTTCTGGGGCAACGCACGCCGGAATTCCTGAACGCTGCCGGCTTCTCTTCCTCCCCACATCTGATGCTGTCGGGCAGCTATCGCGGGTCGGGGAAATATTATCAGCTGTTTCAGATCGGGTTCGGCGGCATTCCGGGCCGGCCCTTTGGTGACGGGCCGGACGGACATTCCCTGTGGCCCAATTTCACCAATGTGCCCAACGAGTTCCTGGAAGCCTATTTTCCGCTGCGGATCGAGCGGTATGAAACCATTCCTGACAGCGGCGGGCCGGGCCTGCATCGCGGCGGCAATGGTGTCCGCATCGCCTATCGCTTCCTGGAACCCGGCGCCATCGCCATCCATGATGACCGCTGGTTCACCTATCCCTGGGGCGTGAATGGCGGCGAGCCGGGCTGGCGCTCCCGCCGCGTTCTCATCCGCGCAGATGGTACGGAAAAGGTGCTGGCCGCCAAGATCGACGATATCCAGGTCCGCCCCGGCGACCTGCTGATCTTCGATACCTGGGGCGGCGGCGGCTGGGGCGACCCCCTGGCCCGCGATCCCGCGCTGGTGGCGGCGGACGTCAAGCGCGGCCTGGTGACGGTGGATGGTGCCCGGCGCTATGGTGTGGTCCTGGCCGCCAATGGATCGGTGGACGCGACCGCGACCGAAGCCCTGCGCGACAGCCTGCGCACGGCACGCGGCGATACCAGCCTGTTCAATTTCGGCGGCACGATCGACCAGCTGCGCGCGAGCTGCCAGGCCGAAACCGGCCTGCCGGCCCCGGTCGATCCGGCAACGCAGGAGAGTGTACGTGCTGCTTGATTTGGGTGATTGGCGGGGCGATAAGCCCCGCCAATCACCTGTCCGTGTTCAGGTCCCAGGCTCTATGTCCGGCTTGTTCGACTAATTTGACCGCCTTTTTATCGAAACTCACAAATACTTCGCCACCTGCCTTGGCGCCAATATGGGCAATGACGCCATCCGCGAAATCGCCATGCATATCGAGAAACTGAATCCCCGCCTCTGCCGCAGCCCGATCCGTCTGAACCTTGTTCGTAACCAACAGGCGCCGGATGATTGACGCAATTTCACTGTGATTTTGTCCGTAGCTCCTTCTCATCACCCAAACAAACTCGCATAATGTCGGCAGGGTGATAATAATCGACGTACTTTCAGCCAGTAATTTAGCGGCCTTGTGCGACTGCACCGGATCATCCATGGCGGCAGCACGAACCAGGATATTCGTGTCGGCGGTAACGATCACGGCTTGCCGGCCCACCCGTTACTAATCGCCTCATTCATTTCGTCAATAGAAGGAGGACTGGCTCTGGTCGAGCGCAAGCACCCAATGAAGCCCCCAATTCCTTCTTTGGCTGCGACGCGGACCTCTACACGGCCAGATGGCAACATCTCAACTTCAAGTTGATCGCCCGGCCCGGCACCGAGATGCTCCAGCACTTCCTTGCGGAAGGTCACTTGTCCCTTCGCCGTAACTGTCAGCATCACGCCCATGACCGTTCTCCCGCACCATCAGCATGCAGTGTAAGGCAATACCCGCCTTACCACCAGTCCCCCTCACTCCGCTGCCTCCCTTACCCCCGTCGCCTTCTCCGCTCGGCTTGCCTCAATCGCGTGCCAGGCGGCGGCGATGTGGCTGCGCATGACGGAGCCGGCCCAGGCGCCGTCGCGCACCTCGAACGCTGATACAATCTCCATATGGTGGCGCAGGCTGCGGCGCAGCGCCTCGGCGTTGTAGCGGTGGAAGGTGCGCAGGACCAGTGGGACCTCCACCACCTGCGCCATCATCAAGGACAGGCGTTGTGTACCGGCGGCCTGGATGATCAGGCGGTGGAATTCGCCATTGGCCTCCGCGATGCGGGACAGGGCGTCGGGTGTGCCCTTGGCTTCCAGTGCCAGCATCTCCTCCGCCAACTGGCGCAGGCGTACCACCTGTTCCGGGCTGGCGCGTTCGGCGGCGCGTTCGACGGCGTAGCCTTCGAGCATGGCGCGCAGGTCGAAGATTTCCTTGATCTCGTCCATCGACCAGTCGGCGACGAAGGCGCCGTGGTTGCGCATGAACTTCACCGCCCCCTCGGCATTCAGCCGGCGCAGCGCCTCGCGGATCGGCGTGCGGCTGACACCGATCAGGTCGGCCAGTTCGCCTTCCTTCAGGTGCGCGCCGGGGGGGAATCGGCCGGCATGGATGGCGTCGCGGATTTCGGCATAGGCCTTTTCGACGGCATTACTCATCGCTGCATGTCCTGGTGGGTTCCGTCCCGGCGGTGTGACGCTTGTTCTTAGCGCAAGGAACCCTGTTCGCACCACCCATCCGTTCTGCCGGGCCGGTACGTTGAGTGACAGATCCCTGCGCTGCGCAGCCTTTGGGGGCCAGCGCGGCTTTCGCGTCACATTCCATCCATAAAGTATACAATGTCATGCATCGGTGCTTGCCGAAAGCGGAATCTCATATAAGTTTTTGCTGAGGCGAGCGGTACGGCGAATAGTCGGGCCAACCCCAGAAAATCAATAAAATCCATAGAACAGCGGAGACAAGAGATCATGCGCAACGGTATTTCCTTAGGCCACCTGCTGACCGGCACGGCCATCTGTGCATCCATGATTGTATCCAATATGCCGGCCCAGGCGCAGAACGTCCCGTCGGCGGGCGCCAGCAACCCGATCATGCTGGAGGAGATCGTCGTTACCGCCCGCCAGCGTAACGAGACGGCACGCGAAACCCCGGTCGCCGTGGCGGCCTTCACATCAGAGACCATTGAAAAGGCCGGCATTTCCGGCCCGGCTGATTTCCTGGCCCTGACGCCCAATGTCAGTTTCCTGCAGACCACCAATGTCGGCGAAAGTCAGGTGCATATCCGTGGCGTGATCCAGCCGCGCGATGCCGAACCGCCCTTTGCCTATGTGCTGGACGGCGTGCTGGTGCCCAATCCCAACGCCTTCAACCAGGAAATGGTGGATATTGAGCAGATCGAGGTGATCAAGGGGCCGCTGGGGTCGATCTATGGCCGCAACGCCATTGGCGGCGCCATCCTGGTCAACACCAAGAAGCCCGGCGACACGCCCGAGGGGCAGGTGCAGGCTGGTTATGAGTTCCGCGGCAATGAATACAAGGTCGGCGGCTATGTCGGCGGTCCGCTGGTGGAGAACAAGCTGTTCGCCCGCATCACGGCGGTACACAAGGATCGCAAGGGCTATTACGACAATATCACCTTGAAGGAGAAGGAAGATCCCTTCACTGAAAGCCTGGTGCGCGGTCGTCTGGTCTATAAGGCGACGGAGGATATCGAGGTCGATCTGTCCGCCGGCTATGGCGAGATCGAGGGCTATGCCTTCAATTTCAACAATCAGACGGCGGGTACGCCCGGCTTCGTCAATGGCGTGAACATCAAGGACACGTCCATCCCCTATGCCGGCAATGTCCGCAGCTTCAACAATCAGGAACGTGTCGACCTGTCGGGCAAGATCGACTGGAACAGCGATGCCGGCACCCTGACCTTCACCGCCGCCTATCATGACCTGAAAGAGAATATGGGCGGTGAGGGCGCCGTCGATCTGGCGCTGTTCGGCGTGCCGTTCCCCGGTGGTCCGGCCCCGTCGGCCTTCTTCACCAATCCGGCCCTGATCGAAGGTTACGGCCCGACCCTGCGCGACGGGACGCAGTATCAGGAGCGTAATCAGGACGATACCTCCTTCGAACTGCGCTTCACCTCGCCGGGTGAAAACCGCCTGCGCTATATCGCCGGTGCCTATTACATCAAGTTCAACCGCGAGGTCGTGCTGAACCGTGGCAACGATCTGGGTCAGGGCGTGATCGTATCCGATCCGCTGGGCGGTCCCGCCAACCCCATCGTGGCCGTTACCTGGACCGACAATGCAAACGAGGCCTGGGCCCTGTTCGGTCAGTTGGCCTATGACATCACGCCCGAACTCGAAATCTCCACCGCCATGCGGTACGACAAGGAAGACCGCAAGTCCAAGAACCTGACGCCGGCCGCCTACTCCCCCATTCCCAATGTCACGGGTCTGGTCCGGTCGGATAATTTCAGCGCCGCACAGCCGCGCGTCTCCCTGCGCTGGAAAGCCACCGAGGATGTGTCGCTTTACGCCACCTATGGCGAGGGCTTCCGTTCGGGCGGTTTCAATCCGCTGGGCAGCCGCTTCAACATCATCAATGTCGATGGCGTCCGCAACACCACGGTCCAGGATCAGTTCGGCAAAGAAAGCTCCACCTCTTATGAAGCCGGCGTGAAAAGCCGTCTACTGGATGGGCGCCTGACCCTGAATGTCGCAGCGTTCAGCACGAAGGTGGAGAACGCACAGTTCTTCCAGTTCTTCCCCTTCTCCCTGTCGCGCGTGATCTCCATCGTGGACCGCAATCAGATCAAGGGCTTCGAGCTGGACGGGCAGGCGCGCATTGCCGAGGGTCTGGACCTGTTCTTCGGCTATGGCTATCTGGACAGCGAGATCAAGAAGAACGCCGAACTGCCGCAGACTGTGGGCAACCGCTTCCCCTTCACGGCCAAGTATGACGTGATCCTGGGTACGCAGTATACGGTCCCGGTCTTCGCCGACTATGATCTGTCGGCGCGTGTGGAATATAACCGCACCGGTCCGATGTTCTTTGACACGCTGAACACGCCGGGCACGGAACGTCCGGCCCTGGACCTCGTCAATGTCCGTCTGGGCGTGGAGAACGAGACCTGGGGCGCCACGCTCTATGCCCGTAACCTGTTCGACAAGCGGTATAATGTCGATGGTGTGGTCCTGGTCGTGCCCAACACCACCGTCTTCAACTTCACCACCAAGGCCCCGCCGCGCACGGTTGGCGTGGAACTGAAGGCCCGGTTCTGACCAGGGTCCTGCTTCCGGGTCGGTTCGCCGACCCGGAATGTGGGTTTATACCGGCGGCCTTTAATCCCGACTCATCGGGATTAAAGGCTTCGGCGGCATGGGCCGCCGCCGCGCCAGTCGGCGCGGATACTAACGGTCAAGAATTTTGACCGTTAGTATTATCGCGTCAGCAATTGTACCGGTCCCAGAAGACCGGAAGACAGCAGTGGGGCATCCGCACTATAGGCGGGGGCCTGGGTGTAGGTGATCTTTTCCGCCCCCGGCTGGGCATCGCCGATCAGGCGATTGACCCAAAGATTGGTCACCTTCACCTCAATCCGGTTCCGGCCCGGCTTCAGATGGGATGTGATCTCCGTCCGGTAAGGCGGATGCCATAGCAGACCCGCCGGCTGGCCGTTGATGCTGATCTCGGCTATATCGCGCACATCTCCAAGGTCGAGATGTACCGGTTGGTTTTGCCCGGTCCGGCCTTTTGGCAGATCGAATGTCCGGCTGTATGTGGCTGTGCCGGAGAAATAGCGGATGCCCGGTTCCGTCCGTTCCGTCCATGACATAAGCTGGTCGAAGCGGCTTTGGGCGGGGGCACCGCGTTCCGCCTGGAACTGCACCTCCCATGGCCCTGTCAGTTCAAGCAGGGGCCGCAGGGGTGGGGTTTGCAGGTCCAGCTTGTCCACCAGGGCGGCTTTGCGGAACAGCACGAAGAATGCCTCATGCCCATCCATTGTCAGCGGCAGATATGTGCGGCCCTCTGCGATCCGGTAGGATACCGGGTCTATGTGACCGGTTTCGGCCCGCGCCAGTTCCGGTGCCTTGCCGCTGATTCGGAAGCTGATCTCACCGTTGAGAGGGCCGGTACTGCGGTTGCTGACGAAATAAAGGTCGCCATCGTCCAGACGGCGGTGCAGCACCTGAATATCCCCCGCCAAGGCACCGGCATCCCAATCCGGTGTCAGGTTGCGGGTCTTTAGGGCTGTGTCCAGATCGGGATGAAGGCGGTCTGACGCCCAGAGCTGATCGGCCAGTGTCCGGAACGTACCGGCATCATCGGCAAGGCTCGGCGTGCCCACGGGTTTCTGACCCACAATCGTGGCACCCGCTGCCGCGAAGGCCGCGATCCGGCGCAGGACGGGCAGCGTCATCATCCGGCTGGAACCGCCCAGCACCAGAATGGGATAGCGCACCCCGCTTTTGCCCACCAGATCACCGTTTTCGACGGACAATTGGTTCAGCAGTGCATCTGCACCGACAAAGTCGAACGCGTATCCGGCGGGGATATCGGTCAGGGGGCGTTCACCATAAAGCCCGGTGATCGGCGCCTCCTCCCCATGGAAATAGGCGATATCCCGTTGCGACTGCCCCTGTTGCAGCAGGTAGGAGGAGCGGGCGAGATAGTTGGTCCAGCCCCGCGCCTGTTCGGCCCAGGTTTCACCCCGGCTGAAATACTGGCCCAGCACCGTGGCCAATGCCAGGCCGGGGACCCGCCCGTCGGTGAAGGGCTGATGCGGTGAGGTGTGGATGATCGGCCGGTTGACGCCTAGGGCGAACAAGGTATCTGCGGTTGGTTTCAGGTCGCGGGGTGAGAAGGCCCAGGGCTGTCCAAAAGCCGTGAAGGATTCGGCGGCCACCAGTTTCTGACCATAAAGGTGGGCCACCGATGCCGCACCCTGAAGGTCGGCGACATAGGTGGGCTTGGGCTGTCCCCCCTTGGGCAGCGTCCACATGGCGCCCATGGGAATGTCGGCATGACGCCGCATCTCCATATCGTCGCCAAGCTGCGGGCGCTGATCCTCCAGCGCTTCGGCATAGTAGGTCAGGCCATGGTCGCGGGCGGCCCTGGCCAGTACGCCATAATGGTTTTCGGCCAGCAGTTCGGCGATGGTGCGGCGGAAATCCCAGAGGAAGCGGTCGCTGGCCTCCGCCCCGCCAATGACGGCACCGGTCAGGGTAGGCAACCAGGGCAGGGCGTCATAACCCCGCCGGGACCGGAACTCGGCCAGCATCGTGTCGGTCCAGTTCTGCGGACCGGACTCGATACTGTCAGAAAGCAGGGCACGGATGCCCTTCTCCCCCATCAGTTCCACCCCCACCGCGTCGCGGTACATGCCGAAATAATGGTTGGCGTAGTCCCTGACATGCTGCGCGTTCAGCTTGTCTACCTCCAGCCCCGTTGCTTCCTTCGGCGCTGGTGCGTTCTGATGCCCGGTCAGGGAATATCCCAACCGGACGACACGCCAGTGTCCGGCGGGTGGGGTCCAATCCAGCGTGCCGTCGGGCCGCAGGTGACGGGTCAGGTCGATCACGTCCCCCGGCGCCGGGGCACTGCCGACGGCTTCGGCGGGTGTGGCGATGGCGTAATAGTCGGGAACGGTGGCAAACCCGGCCTTTTCCTCTGCCCGATGGATGCGCGGGGCACTGTCCAGGCGGAATTCGGAAAGGCGGTAGCTTGCCGGGGGAACCGGAAACCGAGGCAGGGCGACGCCGGATGCCACCGGGGGCGGACCGCCGGCGGAAGAGGCCTCCACCGACAGAGTAAGACGGAAATACCGTGCCGTCACCGGGGCGAAGGAGGCGGAGCGAACGGGGGAGCGTGTGGCGGGCAGGGTGGTGATTTCGCGGAAGGCGACGCCGTCGTCACTGGCCTCCAAGCGGACCAGTGGCGGGACGGGTGAACCAAACGCGCGCGCACCCGGCTGCCCGACCACGACGGAGCGGATGGTGACCGGCTTTTCAAAACTCTGCATCACCCAGGCGGCTGATGACGGGCCACCGAAGGGCAGGTCGACGGTATCGCCATAGCGTTCGTCATTCATCAAGGGGGCGGGAACCGTGCCGCTGCTGGCCGTGAACTGCGCCTGGGGCAGGGGATCGGCCTGCGTCCGCCAGGCCAGGACAGCAATATCCCGGTAGAAGGCGGGTCCATCCCCGCTGCCCGGCTTGATGAGGTTTTGCGGAACGTCCTGATAGGGGCCGGCCACGTCTGGCGGTGCTGATAAGGAAATGCGCTGCTTTCGCCCACCTGTAACGGTGGTGCCGCTCCAGACCAGCTTCTTCATCGCGGCCTCGGGCGTGACCCAGGGGCCGCCCGTTGCACTCCATCCGGGGGAAGAGGCGATGGCGACGTCCAGCCCCAGTTCCTGTGCCTTCGCGACAGAACTGCGGAGGGCATCCTTCCAGGCCGGCGACATATAGACCAACCGTTCAGGAACCAGTTGCGGCGTTTCCAGATTGCCTTCGAAAAGCTGGACGCCGCCGATCCCGGCCCGCTTCATCCATTCCAGATCAAGTTTCGCCCCGTCGGCACTGACATTCCCATTCATCCAGTGCCACCAGACATGCGGCCGTGCCTCTGCCGGTGGGTTGCGGAACTGCTGGTCCAATGTGCCATCCGGCTCCCCGGCCAGCACCGGGGACACCAGCAGCATTGCTGCGGCCAGACGAATGGCGCAAAGGCCCTTCGGCGTGATCATGATGTTCACTTTCCAAAGCCGGGGATTGTTCTTGAGGCCCGCGCAGCGTGGCGCCGGCGCTGATCAGTTCTTCAGATAGGAACTGATCATCTTGCACAGTTCCTGGACGACCCAGTCCGGGTGCTGCTGCGGCTTGGTCGGGCGCTGGGTTTCCGGCGTCAGCTGCCAGGCCAGGGCGAAGAAGATCATATGCAGCGCATAGGACGCCTTCAGGTCGAGATCGCCCGGAATGTCGCCCGCAAATTTCTTCAACGCTTCATGCAGCCGCTTCGCCGCCCGCTGTTCATGCAGGTCACCCAGCGTGGCGGCGGCCGGGTCGGTGGCGGCGCGGCGGATATTGAGGCGGATGAAAAGGGAGTTGCGCTTCAATACCTCAAAGAAATCAAGAACATAGAGCTTGATGAACTCATCCAGCGAGGTGGAGCGGTCAAGCGACTGCTGCTGAACCAGGGTTTCCGCCGCTTCGATCTCATGCATTTCGGCTTCAAGGACGGCGCGGACCAGTTCGTCCTTGCTGCTGAACCGATGATAGATGGAACCGATGGAGACGCTGCCGGTGCTGCTCACCTCGTTCAGGGTGAATTCCTCGCCATCGCGTTCCAGCATCAGATCGCGGGCGGCGGCCAGCATGCGCTTCAAGGAGGCCTGACTGCGTCCCTGCACCGGCTCCCGGTCCAGGCTGAGCGGGACCGGGTCACCCGACGGGACGAGAGCCCGGCGGGACCGCGCCGGGGATTGTCCGTTTTCAGGCGATTTCAGCTGTTTGACCATAAGCATTGCTTACTCCGAAGACGGCACATTTCGCAACGTCCGTTGCGAGAGATTTTCTGCCCCTTGATCCGCCGACTGTTCTGTCGCCGTCGGTTTTGTCCTACAGGCTGCTTCTCGCGGTGGGCAGAGGATTTGTTTCAGAACAATGGCTTATGCTGTCGTATCCGCCCCCTTCGCGATCCGCCGGCTTTCTGGAGCATGATTCATTCGGGGGGCAAACAAGGGCACTTGACATCGTCCTTCAACAGCCATACTAAAATTATATTCCAATTCGAGTTTGACGCAAGGGAATTGCGGCGGCCGGCAGTCGGCCCTGTCTCTTGATGGAAGTGATGTTTGGTCCCGGCGTGCTTCCGGGGCTTTGCGCCGTCACGCCCGAATTGGGGCTCACAAAACCAAGATAAAATTAGGGAGATGCAAGAATGAGAACGTGTCAGTCGATCAAGATGCTGCTGTTGGCCTCGTGCGCCGCCATGGTGCCCGGTCTTGCCCAGGCGCAGGCCCCGGCGGCATCGGTCCAGGATGATGTGCTGGCCGAGATTATCGTGACGGCGCAGCGCCGTAGCGAAAGCGTGCTGAAGGTGCCGACCAGCGTGGCGGTGGTGTCTGCCGACCTGCTGACCTCCAACGGGGTCAATGACCTTGCCTCGATCACCAAGCTGACGCCCAGCCTGCAGACCGGCATCGATGACACCTTCTCCATTCGCGGGATCGGCACCAACACCTATGCGCCGACCGTTGAGTCCACCGTGTCGCAGGTTGTTGACGATGTTGTGCTGGGCATTCCCGCCTTTGCTGCCAATGCCTTCTATGATGTTGCGCGGGTTGAGGTTCTGAACGGTCCGCAGGGCCTGCTGTTCGGCAAGAACGCCTCTGCCGGTCTGGTCAACATCACCACCGTTAATCCGGTTCTGGGAGAAACCAGCGGCTTCATCGACGCGGAGGGTACCAGCCGTTTCCGGCCCGGATCGAACGGCCTGGGCATCCGCAATCGCGCGGCCCTGAATGTTCCGGTCACGGAAACCAGCGCCCTTCGTATCGCCGGCACGTACAGTTCCCAGGACTCGCTGGTCCGCAATCTTGTGAAACCTGTGGGCCGGTATGAAGATGACGTCGAGGAGAAGGGTGTCCGCCTCAAGTTCCTGAGCGATCCCGGCAATGGTTTCACCGTCAATCTCGGCGGTGACTATTTCAAGCGCACCGGCATCTCGGGTTTCTGGGATACAACCTTCCGGTCGCTGGGTGCCAATACGCAGTACCGGACAATCCTTGGCGGTGCCGGCGTTGTTCCCGGCGCTGAGAACCTGGAAATCGCCCAGGACGGCCAATCCTGGCGCGATATCGAGATGGGCGGTGTTCAGGCAAAGCTCGCCTATGTCTTCGATGATGGTATGGAGCTGTCCAGCATTTCCGCCTGGAAGAAGATGGATCATTCCTACGCGAATGACTCCGATCAGACTCCGGTCAATTTCCTGAACGTCAATACCAACAGCACGCAGTATGATCAGTTCTCCCAGGAAGTGCGGTTGGCGCTTCCCGATGACGGTCCCTTTGGCGGTCAGGCGGGGCTGTATTACTTCCAGAGCAATACCGACAATGCGGTACAGCGCGGCGGTCTCAACAACATGCCCGCCGCCGTCCTGCCGCGCTTCCCCTTCTGTGTGAACGCCACCGTCACGGCGGGGCCGCCGCCGGCTTGCAGTGTCAGCAACCTTTACTTCCTGGGGCAGGATTCCCGGCTGGAAAGCCAGGTGCGCAGCTACGCTGCCTTTGGTCAGTTCAATTACGCCCTGACCGAGCAGTTGAAGCTGACCACCGGCGGTCGGTTGACCTATGACAAGGCCTCCATTGATCTGGTGGAAAACATCAAGAAGTATTTCGTCACGCTTGGCGTTCCCAACAATGTCAGCAAGGGCGATGTCGATAACACCAACTTCAGCTGGAAAGTTGGCCTGGACTATGACCTTGACCCGAACACCCTCGTCTATGGCTTCTATGGCCGTGGCTATAAGGGACCTGGTTTCTCCAACGCCTCACCGAAGGCGGGCGCTGATATCAGCGTGCGTCCTGAGATTTCGAAGGGTGGCGAGGTTGGTATCAAGTCGTCACTGCTGGACCGTAAGCTGATCATCTCCGCGTCGGTCTTCCATACCCGTTTCACCGACCTTCAGGTGCAGTCATTTGACGAGGTGCTGCAGGCCAACACCCTGAACAACGCCGCCACGGCGACCACCAAGGGTGCGGATCTGACCCTGCAGGCCCGTCCGGTACGGGGCCTGACGCTAGGGGCGTCGCTTTCCTACACGGATGCGAAGTTCAATTCCTATCCGGGGGCGCAGTGCTATGTGCTGCAATCCAATGCAAGCTGTGCCGTGAATAACACGTTCGACGCCGGCGGCTTGCGGGTCCCGCTGTCGGCCAAGTTCACCAGCACCTTGACGGCGGATTACACGGTGCCGGTGACCGACAGCCTGGATGGCGTCACGGGCGTCACCTATTACCACCGCTCGCCGCTGAACTCCGGCTTTGCACCGGGGATGACGGTTCCCACCACGGATCGCTTTGACGCCAATCTGGGGATCAAGGCGGAAAGCTGGTCGGTCAGCCTGTTCTGCAAGAACTGCTTCAACCAGATCAGGCCCTACGCCATCGGCAATGACGCCGGCGATGCCGTCAATGCCAAGACCCTGTCTCTGACCCAGCGGTTCAACTACGACTCCGTCCGCACCCTCGGCGTGCGCATGGGCGTGAACTTCTGATCCTCACGACCCCGCGGGGAGGCTGCGGCTTCCCCACGGGGCGATGCAGGAATTCCTGACCAAGAGGGAGTGCAACGCCTTGAGCGCGTTCAAATACGGGGTGTCGCTCTATAGCTACACCGAAGATCTCGGTACCGTGATGAGCCTGGAGGACGCTTTCGATCATGTCGCGGGCACCGGTTCCACGGGTATCGAAATCCTGGGTGAAACCAGCATTCCTACTTATCCGGAGCCGACATCGGCCTGGCTGGATAATTGGTTCGCCCTGCTGGACCGGTACAAGCTGGAGCCGACCAACATGGCGGCTTGGGTGGATACCCGCATCACCATTGGCCGCAATATGAGTGCGCAGGAGGGGACGGCGCAGATTGCGCAGGACCTGCGGCTGGCGCACCGGCTGGGCTTCAAGTTCCTGCGGCCCAAGTTCGGGGTGATCGATGGCGACCTGACCCCCGATCCGATCTGGGAGCCGGCTGTGGAACGCAATCTTGATCTGGCCCAGCAGTTGGACATCGTGATCCTGCCGGAAATCCATTCGCCGACGCCGATCCGCCATCCGGTGACCGATGCCTACATCGCCTTCATCGAACGGACCGGCACGAAGAATTTCGGTCTGATGATCGATACCGGCATCTTCCAGGACCGTCCCCTGAACAAATGGGGCGGCGGGGAAACGGACGAAATCCGCAAAGGCGCACTGAGTTTCCTCAACGGTATCAAGGTGCCGGTGGAGCATCTGGTCGATGTCATCAAATATGTGCCCTTCATCCAGGCCAAGTTCCATCACATCGATGAGAACCTGCATGATCACCACATTCCGTGGGATCGGATTATCCCCATGCTGAAGAAGCTGGGTTATTCGGGTTACCTGTCCAGCGAATATGAAGGTGCCCGCGACCCCTGGGTATCGGTTGAGCAGGTGCGCCGTCAGCACGCCCTGATCCGCAAACTTGAAGCCGAATACGATGCCGCCCACGGGGGGAGCCTCCATGCTTGAGCGCAGCCATATCCAGAGCACCGGTTTCCACAATATCGGCCCCGTTGGTGCGCGCACCGGCTTTGAGGTGCGTATCCGTCAGCCCAATTACCGCAGCTCCCGCCTCAGCCTGATTGAAGGGGTCGATCTGGTGATCGACGGGGTGGAATATCCCGCTGAACAGAGCCGCATCCGGGTGGGCGATCGGGAATATAGCCATGCGGAAATGGCCGAGGAAACGGTGGCCCGCCTCTATGTCGGCACCTTCTTCACGGTGATCGTGCCCAAGGAAGGTGGTCTGGCGCCGGGCGTTCACCATGTGGCCAGCTCCATCCGTTTCCGCCACCCCTATTTCCCGCCGCAGTTCCAGCCGGTTTTCGTGCGCGATGCACGGCACGCCACGATCATCCTGCCTTGATGGGCTGATTTTATTGGGGAGGGCTGAATGCGTTTATACATCATCGCATCTATTGTTGTTTTCCCTCTCCTGGCGGTCGCCGCGCATGCCGCCGATGTGACGGTGCGGGTGGATGCGGGCACGCTGGAAGGTGTGGCGCAGGATGGTATCCGCACTTTCAAGGGCATTCCGTTTGCGGCACCGCCGGTGGGGAACTTGCGCTGGCGTGCGCCGGCCCCTCCCGCCTCCTGGACGGGCGTGCGGCAGGCGAAATCCTTTGGCAATGATTGTCAGCAATTACCGTTTGCGGGGGATGCTGCACCCTTGGGTGGCCCCCTGGGAGAGGATTGCCTCTACCTGAATGTCTGGGCACCGGCGGACGCGAAGCCGGGTGTCCAATATCCGGTGATGTTCTGGATTTATGGCGGTGGCTTCGTCAATGGCGGTACGTCGCCGGGTGTCTATGATGGCAGCGCCTTTGCCCGCAGCGGTGTCATCCTGGTCAGTGCCAATTACCGTGTTGGCCGTCTGGGCTTCTTCGCCCACCCGGCGCTCACGGCGGAGGCGGGCGATGGCCCGACCGGCAATTTCGGTTTTATGGATCAGCTTGCGGCGCTGAAATGGGTTCAGCGCAACATCGCTGCCTTCGGCGGCGACCCGACGAATGTCACGATCTTCGGTGAATCCGCCGGTGGTCGGTCGGTGCATATGTTGCAGTCGCTGGATACCGCAAAAGGGCTTTTCAGCCGGGCCATCATGATGTCGGGCGCCGGGCGCCCCGGCAGCGTGATGAGCATGACGGATCGCAGGGCGGCGGAGGAAAAGGGTGTGGTCTACGCCCGGTCCGTCGGCATCACCGATACCGGACCCGCCGGTCTTGCAGCCTTGCGGGCGCTGCCGGCATCCACGCTGGGGGATGCAAGCATGGCGAGCCTGCTGAAAACCGGTGATCAGTTGATGATCAACCCGCATATTGACGGGCGGTTCGTGACGGATGAGCCGGAGCGGCTGCTGGCGGCGGGTCATGGGTCGCCCCACATCCCCGTGATGGTCGGTGCGACCGGCATGGACGGTTTTCCCCTGGACCGCGACCCGGCGCGGGCACTTGCCAGCTTTGGCCCCAGGGCCGATGAGGCCAGCCGCCTTTATGCCAGCCGCCTTTATGCCAGCCCCAATGACCTGATCATGGTCTGGAAGATTGCCGGTGACCGTGGGTTTATCGAGCCTGCGCGGTATGTCGTCCGCGCGGCAGCGGCGCGAAACGCCACCAGTTACAGCTACCGTTTTTCCTATATCGCGCAATCGCAGCAGGCGACGGCGATGGGGGCGATGCATGCCAGCGAAATTCCGTTTGTCTTCCGCACCATCAATGTCCGGTTTCCGGGGCAGGTGACGCCGGCGGACGAGGCAACGTCAACGGCCTTCCACGATTACGTCGTGTCCTTTGCCCGCGACGGTGTGCCCAGCGCAAAGGGGGGACCAGATTGGCGCCCCTATGATCCCGCAGCGGACAAGATACTGGATTTCACCCTGCAAGGTCCCCGTTTCATCGATGACCCGTACCGCGCCCGCCTGGATCTGGTGGAAAGCATGGCACCCTGACGGGTCACCTGAAACGGTCAAACGAAACAAAATGAATGAGGGAGTTGGAAACATGCTCACGAGGCGGCAAATCGGTTTGGGTCTGGCTGGACTTGGTGTTGCGGCGGCGGCCCGGCCCTTGCCCGGTCTGGCGGCAACGGGCCAGCGTCAGTTTCCCCAGGGTTTCCTGTGGGGTGCCTCCACCGCCGCCTATCAGGTGGAAGGCAACAATATCAATTCCGACGTCTGGACGGCGGAACGCGCGCCCGGATCGCCCTATGCCGATGTGGCCGGCGATGCCGCCAACAGCTTCATGCTGTGGTCTGTCGATCTTGATCTGGTCAAGAATATGGGCCTGACATCCTATCGGTTCAGCCTGGAATGGGCGCGGATCGAACCACGGCAGGGTGAGTTCTCCATCGCCATGCTGGACCATTACAAGCGCATCATTGAGGGTTGCCACGTGCGCGGCCTGACGCCCATGGTCACGTTCAACCATTTCTCCAACCCGCTTTGGTTTGCGCTGGCCGGCGGCTGGCACAATCCCGAAGCGCCGGCCCTGTTCGCCCGCTTCTGCGCCAAGGCGGCGGCCCATCTGGGGGATGGCATTGCCTATGCCGCCACCTTGAACGAGCCCAATCTGGCGGGCAACCTGCCTGCGGTGCTGCCGGCGGCGGTGGTCAACTGGCTGGTACCGGCGGACAAGGCCGCGTGCGAGGCGGTGGCCAAACGGTTCGGCGTGCCGCTTTTCCTGACCGGCAATAACATCTGGTATCCCGATCCGGTCGCCGTGCAGGTCAATCTGCTGAAAGGCCATGCGCTGGGTCGGCAGGCGATCAAGGCGGAACGTGGCAACCTGCCGGTCGGCGTGACGCTGGCCATGATCGATGATCAGGCCGTGGGCAGCGACACCAGCCTGCGCGACAGCGTCCGGGAACTGCTTTATGCCCCCTGGCTGCGCGCCGCACAGCAGGATGATTATGTCGGTGTGCAGAACTATGAACGCGCGTTGTGGGATGCCAAGGGCCGCGTGAACCCGCCAGCCGGTGGTGACCGCAACATGGGCGGGGCGGAGGTTTACCCGGCCTCCCTGGCGGGCGTGGTCCGTTATGCCCATTCCGTTGCCAAGGTGCCGGTGATCGTGACCGAGCATGGCGTCAACAGCCCCGATGATGGTGTGCGCCAACGTCTGATCCCGGCGGCCCTGACGGAACTGCACAAGGTGATGGCGGAGGGCGTGCCGGTGAAGGGCTATTTCCACTGGTCGCTGATCGACAATTTCGAATGGGGCTTCGGGTACAAGCCGCAGTTCGGGCTGCATAGTCTGGACCGCCAGACCTTTGCCCGCACGGCCAAGCCCAGTGCCGCCGTTCTGGGTGCCATCGCGCGCGCCAACGCCTGCTGATGAATTCACCGCCGGCGGGGCCGATGGTGCCCAGGGCCGGCGAAAACGGGAATGTGATCATGACCGACGTGACAAAAGCCGGTCAGGGGACGGTGGCCAAAGGCCTCACCCTGATCTATGCCCAGATTCTGCCGGTGATGGCGATTGTCTCGCTGTTTCCCGCCATTCCCAAACTGTTTGTGGAATTCGGGTCCAATCCCAATGCCGGTTTCCTGATCCCGGCCATCGTCACGGCGCCATCGCTCTGTGCCGCACTGTTCGCCCCACTGGCGGGGATCATCGCCGACCGATATGGCCGGCGGCGCAGTTTCATCGGTGGCATGGCGCTTTATGTGTTGGCCGGTCTGGTGCCCTTGTTCGTGGCCGATCTGAGCCTGATCATCGCCAGCCGTGCCGTGCTGGGCATTGCCGAAGCCTTTGCCATCACCATTTCCAGCGCCCTGATCGGCGATTATTTCGGTGAACAGCGTCACCGCTGGACCGCCTGGGTCGGCGTCGCCACCTCCGTGGCGGGGACGGGGCTGATTGCGGCGGGCGGTGCGCTGGCGGATATCAGCTGGCGTGGCCCGTTCTCCATCTATCTGGCGGCCGTTCCCGGTCTGATCATGGCGCTGCTGTTCATTGATGAACCACGCCCCACGGTCAGCGCACAGGGCGGCACCCGCCGCCAGCTGGCGTTCCCGTGGAAGCAGGCGCTGCTGATCGGCACCGTCACCCTGATCAGCTCCGTTCTCTACTATGTCGAACCGCTGAACATTGCCCGCGTGCTGGATGCCAAGGGGGCCGGATCATCGACAGAGATCGGCCTGATCCAGGCGGCGACCAGCCTCACCTATATCGCCGGCGCCTTCCTGTATCGTCGCCTGCATCACTGGCCCATTGGCCGTCTGCTGGGGCTGGCGGCACTGCTGATTGGTGCGGGACAGCTGGTCATCGGTATGGGGCCGACCTGGCAGATCGTGTCCGTGGGTGCGGCCATTCAGCAGCTTGGCGGCGGCATGGTGATCCCGGCCCTGCTGGCCTGGGGGCAGGCGATCCTGCCGCTGGAACAGCGTGGGCGTGGCATGGGCATCTGGGCCACCGCCTTCTTCAGCGGCACCTTTGCCTGCGGTGCCATCGTCGCTCTGGCCACCGGCCTGACGGGTGGCCTGACCCCGGCCATGACGGCGCTGGGTGGTGTCACCCTGGTCTTCGCCCTGCTGGCCCGCTTGATCCCGGCGGGCAACCGCCCCACCCCAACCGTGAATAGCTGATCATGACCGACACCGTTTACGACTATATCATCGTGGGGGCGGGTTCATCCGGCTGCGTTCTGGCCGACCGGTTGAGCGCCAGCGGCAGGCACAAGGTCCTGCTGGTGGAGGCTGGTGGCCGGAACGAGACCGAACTGGTCAACATGCCGCGCGCCTTCATGAAGATGTTCGGCAACCCCACGCATTTCTGGCATTTCCCGATCAAGCCGCAGCCGGGCCGCCCGGCGGGAGAGGTCTGGCCCTATGGACGGGGTCTGGGCGGGTCCAGTTCCACCAATGGCACCTGGTATCTGCGCGGCATGCCGGCTGATTATGAAGGTTGGGGACCGGAATGGTCCTGGACGGAGATTTCGCGCTGTTTCCAGGCTATGGAAAGCTATCGCGGGCAGGGGGCGCATCCCACGCGTGGTCGTGATGGGCCGTTGCAGGTGACGCAGCTTCCCTACCGTTCGCCCGCCATTGCCGCCTCAATCGAGGCGGGGGTGGAAATGGGCCTGCCCCGGCTGAGCGATATCAACACGCCGGGCACGCTGGGCATCGGCTATACCCAGGCGAGTGTGGATCGGCGGGGGCGGCGTGCGTCCAGCTACCGCGCCTTCCTGAAACCGGCCTTGTCGCGCCCCAACCTGACCGTGCTGACCGATACGCTGGTGGAGCGGGTGGAGTTGGAGGGCGCGCGCGCCACCGGCATCACGATCCGCACCGCCGTGGGGGCCCGCTTCATCAAGGCCGCGCGGGAGGTGATCCTGTCCGCCGGCGCCCTGCAAAGCCCGAAGCTGCTGCAGCTGTCGGGCATCGGTCCCGCCGATCTGCTGATCCGGGCTGGGGTGGCGGTGCGGCATGATCTGGCCGCCGTAGGTCGCAATCTGGCCGACCATGCGATGTTCTCCATGTCGTACCGGCTGCATAACGATCCCGGCTTTAACAGGGAGTTTTCTGGCTGGCGCCTGATGACCCACGTTCTGCGCTATTATCTGACCCGCAAGGGTCTGATGGCCTATACCTCGCCGGAGGTGACGGCGCTGCTGTCCCTGCACGGTCGGCCCGACTGGCCCGATGTGCAGTTCGGCATCGGCCCCTTCTCCATGCGCTCGTCAGAGGAGATCAAGGCCGATCCGGGGCGCGGCGCGCTGGAGGACAAACCCGGCATCACCGTCAATGCCATCGCCTTGCGCCCTAAAAGCCGGGGCAGCGTCGCGATCCGCAGCGCCAATATCGCCGACCAGATCGAGGTCGATGCCAACTGGTGGGGCGACCCGGCGGACAAGGCCTTCATGGTGGAGATGGTGCGGCTGGTCCGCAAATACATGCGCCAGCCCGCCTTGAAGCCCTTTGTGGGGGAGGAGATCGTGCCCGGTCCCCGCATGACAAGTGATGAGCAGATTGCCGACGTGCTGGAATGGCTGACCAGTCCGGGCGTTCACGCCACCGGCACCTGCCGCATCGGCAATCCGGCGGACAGTGTGGTGGATGGTCGCCTGCGGGTGCATGGGGTGCAGGGGCTGCGCGTCGTGGATTGTTCCGTCATGCCCGTGCCACCCGCCGGCAACACCAATGGTCCCGCCATGGTCATCGGCTGGCGCGCGGCGGAGATGATCCTGCGGGATGCGGAATGATGGCGGACTGGGGTGGCCTGGAAGCGGTGGTTGCCGTTCCGGTCACGCCGGAACATACGTGGCGCTGATCCGGTTCAGGCCGTCCGCAAGGTAGAAGCGGACCTGTTCGAAGCATCGCTTGATGATGCCGAGCCCGCGGCCAGAGGTGGCATCCAGTGCGACATCATCCGTCGCATTGTCGTAGCGTTCCTGGATGCCGTCCGGCATGGCGACGCCGGCATCGCTGAAATGTAGGGTAACGCGCTTGCCATCCAGTGCGCAGCCAACCTCGATCGAGCCGCTGAGATTTTCGAAGGCATGCTCGATAATGTTGTTGACCAGTTCCACCACCCCGATCTCCAGCAGGATGAAATCATCCTCCTGGAGGGCGGAGGCCGTGATGGCCCGTAGCCAGCCTGTGAGCCGTTCGACTTCATCGAGACGGGCTGGCAAGGACATGCTCAACACAGGCTCTTTGCGCATGGCAAGGGGGCTTTCAGCCGAGAGAGGCGGCAGCGCTTTCGACGTCGGGATGGATGGCGAAGACCTTATCCATGCGCGTCAGGGAGAACATGGTCTGAACCGATTTCTGCAGGCCGCAGATGGTGGGCCGCTGCTTCAGGCCCAGGGCCTTGATGATGGAGATCAGGGCGCCGAGACCGCTGGAATCGATGAAGGCGACGGGGGCCAAATCGATGACGATGCCATTCTCGGCGGCAGGCAGCTGTTCCAGGAACTGCTGCCGGAAGCGGACGGCCACGGCGGTATCCATGCGCGGCAACGCAACGGTGGCGACGGGGACGGAACCGATATGTCTGATCTCAATCTTCATTACCTCAATCTCTTGTCGCGACTTCAAAGGCCAGCACGCTGACATCATCCTCGAACCTCTCCCCACCCTGCCACGCGGTCAGGGTTTCATAGAGCAGGGGTTCCAGTGCGTTCAGGGGCCGGTCCTTCGCCTTTTCCAAAAGGGCGTGCAATCGATCTTGACCGAAATGCGTGCCGTCCGGGTGGGCGCATTCGGTCATACCGTCGGAATGCAGAATGATGCGTGATCCGCGTGGCAACGGGACCGTCACCGCCGTGTAATCCTCATGCGCCATCAGGCCCACGGGAAAGCCGCCATCACCGATCAGTTCCGCCGGCTGATCGGCCTGGATCAGGATGGGGCTGGGGTGCCCCGCCTGGCAGAAGGTCATGCTGTCGCCCGCCGGGTTCACCACGCCGCAGACCATGGTGAAATAATCCAGCATCTCGCCATCGGCCCGTGTGAAGCGCCGGTTCAGGTCCGCCACCACCGGATCCGGGCGGGGTGGTCCGCCATCCACGCCCGACAGAAAGGCCGCCTCGTCCAGCAGATGGTTCAGTGTCACCGACATCAGGGCGGCCCGCGCCCCATGTCCGGCCACATCGACCATATAGAAGGCGACTGATCCGTCCGGCAGTTCCAGGTAATTATACATGTCGCCCGACACCAGCGCCGATGGCAGCAGGCAGGAGGCGAAACGCAGCCGCCCGATTTCCTTGTAAGGCTCCGGCAGCAGGCAGCGCTGGGCCATTGCTGCCGCCTCCATATCCTCCTTCAGCTTCGCGTAGGTCACGCGCAACTGCTCGTTCGCCTCCGTCAGCAGCTTGTTCTTGCGCTGCAGGCGGTAATGCAGGCCCAGAAGCCGTTTCACCACCTCCAGCCGCGCTTTCAGGATCGGCGGACTGATCGGTTTCAGCAGGAAATCGTCGGCCCCTGCCTCCATGGCCGCGATGAAATCATCCTGCTGCTGGCGGGCGGTCAGCAGGATGAAGTGGATATAGTATGGCAGATGCATCTGCCGAACCGCCCGGCACAGTTCAACACCGGTGATACCCGGCATTTCCCAGTCACTGATGATCAGATCGACCTCCTGGCCGGCCTGGATGATGCCCAGGGCGGCGATGCCGTCGCCCGCATGGGTCACCTGGAACTCGTGCTGACGGATCAGGGCCGTCAGCAGTTTCCGCATCAGAGGGTCGTCATCGACAACCAGAACATGGATAGGTCGTTCCATATATCAGGTTCCAGTAGGGTCCAGGTGATGAAGCGGATCGTTGGACGGGTCGACAGAGGAACTTCCACCATCATGCCCGAACGGATCGGTGACGTGTAGCCCATCCGAAAGCAGTGCCCCATCAAGGCCACCCGTATCGGCATCGCCCATATCCGGCATCGGTGCGGCCATCATGGCGGCCATGGCCGATCCGCCATTGCCCATGTAATGATGCACATCATGGTGGCCCGCCGGGATCACCGCACCCGCCTGATCATAAAGATCGATGGAGATATCCCGCATGCCGCCCTCCGATCCGGGTTCCAGCGACAGGCTGCGCAGCACGGACTGATAGACCGACGCATCCGCCGTACCCGACAGGATCAGCGTATGGCTGGTGCCATCGAAGCCGCCATCCAGCAATTCGATATTGGTGCTGGCGATCATCACCTTGCCTGTGGCGGTCGTCTCCAGATGCAGGCCCGCCAGCGACAGGCTGTCGCCCTGATGGAAGTCCAGCGGATCCAGGCTGATGATGGCCCGCGACACGCTTTGCCCACCCAGCAGGGACAGGTCCATGCCAGCCGCGACCAGGATATCGTCGGACAGGGCGCCCGTATCGGCGGTCATGGCGACGGACAGGTTCGCGGACAGCGACGCCCGGCTGCTATCCGCCCCTTCCACCGCCGTGGCGGTGACCGTCAAGTTGACGGTGCCGCTGCTGCCATCGGGGGCCAGCAGCGACAGGTTGGGCAGATCACCCGGCGCCAGTGTCCAGGTGCCGTCATGATTGTCGGTCCCGGCGGACAGCAGGCCCCCCACCGGCACGCCGGCGATGGTGACATGCAGCGCCTCCGACCCATCCAGATCGGTCAGCGCCGATTGGATGTTCAGCGGGATGCCATGACCGGAAACGCCCACTGCGGCGGCGACATTCAGGCTGGGCATATCCGCTACCGGCAGCACGGTGACATGCAACTGCGCGCTGACGCTGCTGTCGATGCCGGCCAGACCGGTTACCTTGGCCGTGACGCCCAGGTTGAAATCGGCGTCGCTGTTGGCCGGCGGCGTCAGCTTCAACCCGGTCAGCTGTGCTGCCGTCAGGGTCCAGGTGCCATTGCCATTATTGGTGCCCGTTGACAGGCTGGCACCCGCCGGTACACCCGTGACCGTGACGGATACGGCCCCACCCACGCCCAACGCATCGGTGGCAATGCGCAGATCCAGGGGTACGGCCACATCTTCCCGCGTGGTGACATCCAGCGCTGCCAGATGGATGGCGGGCGTTGCCCCCTGTACCTGCAGGTTCACGGATGAGCTGACCTGCGCGATGGAACCGCTGCCCGTCTCTTCCGCACGGGCCGTGACCGACAGGGTCAGGCTTCCCGAAACAGTATCCGGCAGCTTCAGGGACAGGCCCGACAGCTGTGCCGCCGTGACGGTCCAGGTGCCGTTGCCGTTGTTTGTGCCCGCCGACAGGGTGGCCCCCGCCGGAAGATTGCCGATGGTGACGGTCAGCGTCTCTGACCCGTCAGTATCGACCAGCGCACTGTTCAGGTTCAAGGCCACCGTGGCCCCCTGCTGCACCGACAGGGTCGATGTCGGCACGGTCAGGGTGGGCGTGTCGGCCACACCCGCCACCGCGACGGACAGATTGCCGCTGACGCTGACCGCGTTTGCCGTCCCATCCTTGGCCGTGGCGGAGACACCCAGGGTCAGGGTGCCCGAATAATCCGCCGGCGGGGTGATGGTCAGTCCCGACAGATCCGCCGCCGTCAGCGACCAGACACCGCCACCCAGCGAGGTGCCATGGTTCAGCGTGGCACCCGCCGGCACGCCGGTGATCTGAATGCCGGTGATGCTTTCCGACCCGTCCGTATCGCCCAATGCCACCCCGACATTCAGTGCGATGGCGCTGCCCTCGCTGCCGCTGGCCTTGGCCAGGGTCAGGATCGGCGTATCGGTCACGGGCGCGATGGTGGCCGACACGCTCTTGAGGTTCAGATTGTAGTTGCCCTCCAGTTCCGAGGCGACGGCACCCACCTGGAAATTGATGGTGCCGCTGAAATTGGCGGGTGCGTTCAGTTTCAGCCCTACCGCCTCTGCCGCCGTCACCGACCATGTGCCCGTGCCGGCATTGTAGCGGCCCGCCGACAGGGTGGCCCCCGCCGGCAGCCCCTTCACCACGAAGGACAGGGCCTCCGACCCGTCCAGATCGCCCAGCACCCCGCCCAGCGACAGGGCCACCCCCTGATCCTCCGTCCCCGCCGCCGCAGAGAAGGTGACGGTGGGCAGATCGGCCACCCCTTCGACATTGACGTTCAGTAGACCGATCTGGGTGGTGAAGCCCAGAATCTTCACCGATATGCCCAGCTGGAAATCACTGCTGTCATTGGTGGGCGGTGTGATCTTCAGCGTTGACAGCAGGCTTTGCCCCACGGTCCAGGTGCCATCGGCATTCTTGGTGCCCGCCGAAAGCGTCGCCCCCGCCGGCACACTGCCGATGGTGACGCTCAATGCGCCCAGCAGGTTGAGGCTGACCAGGCTGGTGCCGATGGTGATCGACGTATCCTCCAGCCCGTTGATGGCCGGAAGTAGCAGACCGGTCAGCACCTGCGCGACCTGTGTCGCCACGCTGACATTCAGCGTCTGTGAGACCGAACTGGTCGATCCGCCCGCCGTGCTGGACTGTGCCGTCACGGTGATAGGCAGGTTGCCGTTGAAATTCAGGGGCGGTGTGATGGTCAGCCCGGTCAACTGACCCGGCAGAACGGTCCAGGAACCATCGCCATTATTCACCCCCGCCGACAGACGGGCCCCGTTGGGGATGCCGGACAGCAGGTAGGTCAGGCTCTCCGACCCGCCCAGATCGGACAGGGCGCCGGAGATGGTCAACGGGATGGCCGTGTGATAGGCGCCCGCTACATTGGCGACGGCCAGCGTCGGCAGATCCGCTGCCGCACTCATCTGCACGGCCAGACTGCCATTCACGGTCAGCGCATTGGAACCGGCCCCCATGCCGAAGGAGACGGACAGATTGAAGTTCTGGCTGTAATTGGCGGGCGGGATCAATTGCAGCCCTGTCAGGTCGGCCAGGCTCAGCAGATAGGACCCGTTGGCCTGCACGGTGCCATGGTTCAGCGTCGCACCCACCGGCAGACCCGTCACCAGCACCGTGTTGACATCGCCGGTCAACGCCACCGTCGACAGGCCAGGCAGAAGGTTCAGCGATATCGGCTGATCCTCCACCCCCAGCGTGGTTCCCAGGCTGACCGACAGGTCGGCATGGCCCAGGTTCGGCGCACCCAGGGCAGGCGCCACCATGACGGCCAGGGAACCGCTGATGCTAGCCTGACTGCCGCCCAGGCTTTCCGTGGTAATGGCCTTGACCGCGAGATTGAGCGTACCGCTGTAATTCTGCGCCGGGGTCAGGGTCAGGCCCGTCAGGTCACCCTGCGACAAGGACCAGCTGGTGCTGCCATCGGCTGCCACAGCGGCAACCGTGCCATGGTTCAGCACCGCGCCCGACGGCACGCCGCTGATGGTGACGGACAGCCGCTCCGACCCGTCCAGGTCGGTCAGCACGGGGGCAATCACCAGCGGAATGGCGGCATTGGCCAGCCCCGCCGCCGGGGTCAGCACCAGTGCCGGCGTATCGGCCACACCTGTCACGCTGACGGGCAGGGACACGGTGGTCGTGGCCAGAGACCCACCGACGCTTTCCGTTGCCTTGGCCGTGATGCTCAGGTTGAAACTGCCGCTGAAATTGGTGGGCGGCGTGACGGTGAGGCCCGCCAGCTGCCCGGCCTGCAACACGTACCCGACACCGGGCACCAGGGTCCCGGCGGACAGGGTGGCCCCCGCCGGCAGCCCCGACACGGTGTAGGTCAGGGTCTCCGACCCATCCAGATCGCGCAACTGACCCAGGATGTTCAGGGCGATGGGCTGGTCTTCCGTCCCCAGGGCTGGCAATACCGCCAGGGTGGGCGCATCCGCCAGCGGGGCGATGGTCACCGACAGATTGCCACTGACCCGCGTTGTGGTGCTGTCAACAGAGGCCGCCGCCGTCACCGTCAGGTTCAGCGAACCACTGAAATCGGCAGGCGGGGTGAGTTTCAGGCCTGTGAGCTGTGCCGCCGTCAGCGACCAGCTGCCATCGGCATTCCTGTCAGCTGCGCCGCCGTCAGCGACCAGCTGCCATCGGCATTATGGGTACCGGCAGACAGGCTGGCGCCGACCGGGACGCCGGTGATGGTGACGGCGAGGACTTCACCCGTGGCGGCCCCCACCAGCCCTGCGGCGATGGAGAGCGACACCGGCTGATCCTCCAGCCCGATCGCCGAAGAGATTGTCAATGAGGGGGCAGACAGACCCGCCCCGGTGCTGCCGGTGTTGGCACCGGTGCCCGTTTCGGTACCGGTCGAGCCTGTGCTGCCGGTGTTGGTTCCGGTGCCCGTCTCGGAGCCGGTCGAGCCTGTGCTGCCGGTGTTGGTTCCGGTGCCCGTCTCGGAGCCGGTCGAGCCTGTGCTGCCGGTGTTGGTTCCGGTGCCCGTCTCGGAGCCGGTCGAGCCTGTGCTGCCGGTGTTGGTTCCGGTGCCCGTCTCGGAGCCGGTCGAGCCTGTGCTGC
>NZ_JBMDKE010000002.1:0-253762 GCF_057809555.1 Niveispirillum sp. FG156
CGGCCCAGTCGGAGTATATCTAATAGCTTTGATTTCGTCATAATTCCCAGTTATCCGTTGTAAAAGTCAGAAAGGTGGCGGAAATGAAGATGTAATCTTACTATCGAGAATGGGCGCCCCGCACAGCTCCCCAGTGCAAACTTCAGTCAGCTTAGCGCGAGCTGAGTTTTGATCGTAAAATTATATCGATGTCACGGCTTTCGCAATATCGATATAGAGGCACTGCTCATAAAAATAGAAAAACCCCGGTCGCGTTTCCGCAACCGGGGGTCGTCGCCATAAACTTGTATGTAGCCGTCAGGCCCGGCTTACTTGGCGCGGGCGGCCTTCAGGTTGTCGTCCAGCTTGGCCAGGAAGTCCTGGGTGGTCAGCCACTTCTGCTCCGGGCCGATCAGGGTGGCCAGGTCCTTGGTCATGTAGCCGCTTTCCACGGTCTC
Organism: Niveispirillum sp. FG156; assembly: GCF_057809555.1. Classification (NCBI taxonomy): domain Bacteria; kingdom Pseudomonadati; phylum Pseudomonadota; class Alphaproteobacteria; order Rhodospirillales; family Azospirillaceae; genus Niveispirillum; species Niveispirillum sp. FG156. Next base: position 438 of record NZ_JBMDKE010000002.1, read on the forward strand.
CACGCAGACGCGTTCCAGGGTCTTGGCGAAATCCACCACGTCTGGCGTCTCGTCGAACCGACCGCGATAGGTGAGGCCCTGGGTCCAGGCGAAGATGCTGGCGATCGGGTTGGTGGAGGTGGGCTTGCCCTTCTGATGGTCACGATAGTGACGGGTCACGGTGCCGTGGGCGGCTTCCGCTTCGACCGTCTTGCCATCGGGGGTCATCAGGACGGACGTCATCAGGCCCAGCGAGCCGAAGCCCTGCGCCACCAGATCGGACTGCACGTCGCCATCATAGTTCTTGGCGGCCCACAGGAAGTTGCCCGACCACTTGAGGGCCGAGGCCACCATGTCGTCGATCAGGCGGTGTTCATAGGTGATGCCGGCGGCCTTGAACTTGTCCACGAACTCGGCCTGGAACACTTCCTCGAACAGATCCTTGAAGCGACCGTCATAGGCCTTCAGGATCGTGTTCTTGGTAGACAGATAGACCGGGTAGTTGCGCAGCAGGCCGTAATTCATGCAGGCCCGGGCGAAGCCGCGGATCGATTCGTCCACGTTGTACATGCCCATGGCAACACCCGGCCCGTCGAAATCGAACACGGTGTGGCGGATGTTGCTGGTGCCGTCGGCGCTGGTGAAGGTGATGGACAGGCGGCCTGCACCGGGGATGATGAAGTCCGTGGCCTTGTACTGGTCACCGAAGGCGTGACGACCGATGACGATCGGCTGGGTCCAGCCCGGCACCAGGCGCGGCACGTTCTTGCAGATGATGGGCTCGCGGAACACCGTGCCGCCCAGGATGTTGCGGATCGTGCCGTTGGGCGACTTCCACATCTGCTTCAGATTGAATTCCTTCACCCGGTCTTCGTCCGGGGTGATGGTGGCGCACTTCACGCCCACGCCGTAATGCTTGATGGCCTCGGCGGACTCGATGGTGACCTTGTCGTCCGTGGCGTCGCGATGCTCGACACCCAGATCGTAATATTTCAGGTCCACGTCCAGGTACGGAAGGATCAGGCGGTCCTTGATGAACTGCCAGATCACGCGGGTCATTTCGTCGCCATCAATTTCCACGATCGGATTGACGACTTTGATCTTCGACATGGGGGCGCTCTCCCAGGGGTAAAGGGTACCGGCGGCGATCCAGCGTCCGGCCCGGCGGTGTCAATAAAGCCCATTCACGACAGGGTCGCAACCGGGCCTGCTCGGGTAATTTTCGTTCGGAATGCGGGGCTGGCCTGCGACAAAGGCAAAGCCCGCACCCTCACATGCGATCTGTTTGAACCTTATGCGCCGCCTCCTTCAGGCGGGCAAGCAGATCGACGGCTTCTTCCACACTGTCCACCACGTGGTACAGCCGGTCTTCGGCACCGGGCAGGTTCGGCTTGCGCATGAAGCCCGTCTCGGTCATGTGCTCCATCAGGGCGACCAGCGGGTTCCAGAAGCCGTCGGTATTGATGATGACCACCGGCTTGCCATGCAGGCGCAATTGCCGCCAGGTGATAATCTCGAACATTTCGTCCAGGGTGCCGATGCCGCCGGGCAGAATGATGAAGGCGTCGGATCGCTCCACCATCATCTGCTTGCGGATATGCATGCTCTCCACAACGATCAGTTCGGTCAGGCCGGTATGGTCCACCTCGTACCGCTTGATATGGTCGGGGATGATGCCCACGACCTTGGCGCCACCCTTCAGGCCGGCATCGGCGACGATGCCCATCAGGCCGACGCGCCCGCCGCCATAGACGATGTCGTAACCGTTGGCGGCCAGCAGCGACCCGGTGCGGCGCGCCGCATCCTTATAGCTGTCGGCGACGAAGTCGGAAGAACCGCAATAAACACAGACCGATTTGATGGACGACATGGGTGAACACTTTCCTGACCTGACCGGGCGGCACCCCTGTGGTGCTGCTTGCAAACGGACCTCGACAACGGGCACTCTCCGCCTCGTGCGAAAGGCGTGCGCTGTCGATCCCTTCGGCCCTACACCATCTGTTGACGGGACACAAGCGCACCCCATCTCCAAAGGTGACGTCCTTCATCGGACGGCGCCCCATGTCACCCCCGGCCCGGGCCGTCTCTGGCGCCCCTGGCGATCTGATGGAGGATTTCGAGTGATCAAGTATCGTTTCGGCGCGCTTGCCGCCGGTATTATCGCTGCGGCCAGCCTGACCGGCTTCGTGGTCACCGCCCAGGCCCAGGACCCGACGGCTGTGATCGACGCCCGTAAGGCCGAGTTGAAGAAGGCTGGCGGGGCCGTGAAGGCCATCGGCGGGTTCCTGAAGGACGGCACCGGCACCGTGGCCGACGTGCAGGCCGCCGCCGCCACCATCGAGGCCGCTTCCAAGGCCTTCCCGAACTGGTGGCCGGCGGGCACCGCCGTGGGCGTGGGCAAGAGCGAGGCGAAGCCCGAAATCTGGACCAAGATGGACGATTTCAAGGCCAAGGCCGCCGCTTTCCAGACAGAGGCCGCTGCCCTGGTGAAGGTCTCTGCCGGTGGCGACAAGGCCGCCATCGGTGCGCAGTTCGGCAAGACGGTGGGCACCTGCAAGACCTGCCACGAGTCTTATCGCGCCGACTGATAATGTCCGGCCCGGCCCCTGTTCAGGATCGAACAGGGGCCGGTTCCCGCCCCTGCCGTGGGAGATCGGCTTATGCGTAAAATATTGGTCTGGGACCTGCCGACGCGGCTGTTCCACTGGCTGTTGGTTCTGTGTATTGCCGGCGCCTGGATCACGGGCGAGCGTGAAGCCTATGATTGGCACATGCGCTTCGGCTATGCCGTGCTGGCCCTGGTGCTGTTCCGCCTCATCTGGGGGCTGGTGGGCAGCGAGACGGCGCGGTTTGCCAGTTTCGTGCGCGGGCCTGCCGCCATCCGCCATCATATTGATGAACTGCGCCGGCCGGGTCGGCTGGCCCCGCATGCCGGCCATAATGCGCTGGGTGCGCTGGCCGTTCTGGGCCTGCTGCTGCTGGTCGCGCTGCAGGCGGGATCGGGCCTGTTCACCAGTGACGGGGTGCTGACCGACGGGCCGCTGGTGGAGCATGTCAGCGGCTCCTTCGCGGCCCTGGCCCGCACCATCCATTTGAAGAATTTCGATCTGCTGCTGATCCTGATCGGGCTGCATGTCGCGGCCATCCTGGCCTATGCCCTGTTCAAGCGGCTGGATCTGGTGCGGCCCATGCTGACGGGGCGGGCAGCACTGCCGGGGAACATTCCGGCCCCCCGGATCGTTTCCCTTGTCCGCGCCATCCTTGTCGCGGCAATATCGGCATCTGCCATCTGGGCGCTGGTCCGCTACGCCTGACCCGCCGCTGCCGCGCCCTTTCCCGTTCCGGGGCACAAGAAAGGTTTTCCGCCTGTGAACCGCAAGCTTCTGATCCCCATCGCCGTTCTGGCCGTCGCCATTGTTGGCATCGCCGCGTGGCAGCTTCAGGCACCGGGCACAGGCGGATCATCAAAGCCATCGGCGCAGGCCCCGGCAGCGAAGAAGGCCAGCCTGCCGGCCTTTGACGTGGTGCGGGTGGAGCCGACGGGAACCGCCGTGATCGCGGGTCGTGCCGTGCCGGGGACCAAGGTGAATATCCTGGACGGGGACAAGCTGCTAGGCACCGTCACCGCCGATGCGCGCGGCGAATGGGTGTTCCTGCCGCCCGATGCGCTGCTGCCTGGTGCCCGCGAACTACGCCTGGAACAGATGGCCGGCGACGGCACCGTGACCAAGGGGGAGGCGACGGTGGTGCTGGCCGTGCCGGAACGCGACCGCGATCTGGCGGGCCGCAGGGGCGACGGCGATGCCCTGGCGGTGCTGTCCGGCAAGGATGGCAGCCGGGTTCTGCAGGCCCCGCGCAGCCTGTCGCAGGGCGGCGCCCCCCGTCCGGCGGGGGAGGTCACCATCGACACCGTCGATTATGACCGCGGCGGCAAGGTCAGCGTCGGCGGGCAGGCAAAGCCCGGTACCGAAGTGATGCTGTACCTCCAGAACTCCCTGGTTGGTCGCGCCAAGGTGGGCGATGACGGACGCTGGTCCATCACGCCGGACCGCGTGTTCGACGATGGTCAATATAGCCTGCGCATCGATCAGGTCGGTCCCGACAGCAAGGTGATCAGCCGGGCCGAGGTGAATTTCAGCAAGTTGCCCATCCCCGAACAGGCCCTGGCCGGACGTGCCGTGGTGGTGGTGCCGGGCAACAATCTCTGGGCCATCGCGCGCCGGTCGTATGGCGAGGGCATCCGCTACACGGTGATTTTCGAGGCCAACCAGGGCCAGATCCGCGACCCCGACCTGATCTATCCGGGCCAGATTTTTCTGGTGCCGGATGGGAAGTGACCGGGAGTTGGGCGTATGCACAGCACCAACTACACCAACACCCTGATCACGGTTTCCGCCGACTGCCCGGTCGCGGTCGGCACCCCGCCGGCCAAGCCGGGCACCGTGGCCGACCGCCAATACGCCCTGCTGCGCGCCGCCCCCTACGCAATGACCTCCGACGAACTGCTGCTGGCCGTGGAGTGCGACCGCAAGGGGCCGGTGACGGCGGAAAGCTTCTTCGCCAAGCCCCAGGCCTGCCTGCGCGCCTCACCGCTGGTCAAGAAGCAAGGCTATGGCCTGCATCATAACGCGGCGGGCCGCGTGGCCCTGGTGCCGGTGGAAAGCCCCGACTATGCGCGGTTGCTGGCTGATGCGACGGTCGTCAAGCGTCCGGGTATGCGGAGTGCGCGGGGATAGAGGTGGCCGGGGCGGCTGTCAGCCGTCCCGCAGATAAAGGCCCGTGCGCCGCCGCATGATCAGCAGCTCATCCGCTGACAGGGATTTCAACCAATCCTGGGTTTTGTACCAGTCTACCGGCCCCTTCGCACCGGGCGGAGGCTCCTCATTCAGGTCACGGTAGCAGGACGCAAACATGCAGGTGTAATTGACCGTGCGTGCCTCGGTAAGGGCGAAGTTCATCTTCTCCGACTTGCAGTAATAATAGAAAAGCTGATCACCATGCTGCGACATTTCCTGGGGCATGATGCACCAGCGGCCAATCGTGTAATATGACGGGGGCAGGAAGAAGTAACAGTTTGTGTCCGTCGTCTCGCCGATCGGCTTGTCGGGCGGGGTCAGGTTCATCCAGCTGCCATCCGGGCGGACATAACGGCGTTGGGCAAGGACGATATCCGGCTTGTTTTCGCCGCCGGCTGCGGCGGCGGCGGCAGCCAGACAGACCTCGATATGATCCAGATCGTACCAGTTGTCGGCATCCAGGAAGGTAATGGCATCATATTTTTCCGCCACGGCCATCAGGGCGCCGATGCCACGGGCCGTATTGCCGTAATCGGCATGGGAGCGGTCCAGCTTGATGTGTCGCACCGGTTCACCGTCCAGCCAGTCCTGCGAATGGCCATCAGCCACAACGATATGGTCGGCCGGCACCGTCTGATTCCGCACGCTCACCAGGCAGCGCTCGATGATTTCCCGGTCTTCCTTGTAATAGGGCGTGACCACGCAATAGCGCTTAGACATCCTTGCAAGACCTTTCCTGGCAGTCACCGGGTCAGCGGGCGCGACTAATATCCCGATGCATCCATGATGGCTTTACGAAGCGCAACCTGAAAATCGGCATATTTGCGGGATCGCTTCGCATTCTCGCCGATAATGGCGGCCCGGTTCCAATAGTCGTTAATGGTTAGGCGGTTGACAATATCGATGATGGACCCGCCCGGTGGTACCAGGATCATCCCATCGGTATCAAAATAATCGGCAATATTGGGGCAGCCCATATAGATCGGAACCGTATAGGTCATCAGACAATCGACGAGCTTTTCCGTGAAATAGTTGGTATCGAATGAGTTCTCGATGGCGATATGGAACATCGAATTGAACAGGCTGTTCTTGCTGTCATCGGGTAGCAGCGGCAGTTCCATCTGCGTCTGTGTGGCGAACATGCGCCCCTTGAAGACGCGCAGGGGAACGGTGGCCCGCTGCATCTCCTGCACGACCTTGATCCGTTCCTGATAACCGGGCCGCGTCTCGCGCAAGGCGCCAAGGCTGAACAGGAAGCTGACGGAGAAGTCCTTGGCGGGCGGCATCTTCGTGGCCCACAGAGAGCCGAACGGTCGGATGATGCAGTTCGGGAAGATGCCATAGCGCGGGTCGGCGGCGATGATCAGATCGAAGAAATGATAGATGGATTTCAGGTCATCTACGGAGATCAGGCTTTCCACCGGCTCCGTATAGATCATCAGCACCTTGTAATTGCCGTTCTCCTCCATTCGCCGCGGCTGGCACCAATGGATTTCGCAGGCGAATGGCAGGCTGATATGCATCCATTCACAACCAAACGTCTCGGCGAGCATCATTCACCCCGACCCTGGCTAAATCGATCTTCTGGTGGCGGGATGGCTGCTCATTGTGCCTGGACCCAGGTTGGGGGCAGGGCGACCAGGACGTTCCGGCTGATATGATCATCCAGAACCCGGAACTGGTAATCCGCATCAATATCCAGCACTGCATTCAGGATATCGGTCATCAGCGCCGCACTCTGCCGCAATCCGCCCACCATGATGATCGGCCGGATCAAATTGTCCTGAAACCAGCGCCGGATAACGCCGATTTCGGTGATAATGGGACGGACGGCATCCGACACATGTTCACCGTCGGGGTAGCTGTCGAGGAGGAAGGTCACGCGCTTGTGCTGCATCGTTGCGCATAACTGCTCAAGACCAGCAACAGAATGACCGCAATAGAGGGTGATGTTGGGATTGCGCGGGTGACGCTGTATCTCCGCCGCGATTTTCCCATGGCCTTGATGATACAACGTTTCCGAAATCTCGATGCCGTGGATTTCGGGATAGCCGGCACGAATAGCCTTCAAGATATTGCTGCCGGAACCAACGCCTGTTTCAACAAAGACGTCGTTTAGATATTCGCCAAGATCGAATTTTATAGACACGCGCAGGCCCCGATTGGATGGCGATACAATTTCTGGAAACTTTCCAACGTGAAACTTATACTATCCACGCTACGCCAATCGGCCAGGGCAAGAAAGCACAGAATGCGTATCACGGCATGGCCCGATTACCGGGTGGGAATGGCCCTGGTTGCCCGGTGCGGGTGTGTGGGTATGATCAATGGGGCGCTGGCATGACCAACATATTGGCGACGTCCTGTTCGTCTGCTTTCTTTGATTCCTGCCTGACCCTGATTGCCAGCATCCAGCAGACGAGCGATGCGACGGTGGATCGCATCCTTGTGTACGATCTGGGTCTGGAAGAGGACGAGGCGCGGTATCTGAACGCCTGCCACAAGGTGGATGTGGTGCAGTTCCCGGACTGGGTCGCGCGCATTTATCCAGGCTACCTTTTCCCCAAGCAATATGCCTGGAAGCCCTTCGCCATCAAGGAAGCGGGGTCTTATGGCGACCGGGTTTTCTATCTGGATTCCGGGGCGATGGCGCTGAAGGACCTGAAAATCGTCTATGACAGGATTGAAGAGAACGACATTTTCCTGGTTGGCGACCGGCATGTGAACAAGGATTGGACGCACGATATGTGCTTTCACATCATGGACGCCACGGAGGAGGAAAGGAACGGCCTGCAAATCTGCGCGGGCCTGCAGGGGTACAAGCGCGGGGGGCGGTACCAGCGCTATATCAACGACGCCTTCACCTATTCCTGTATCAAGAGTGCGGTATTCGGCGACCGTGCCAATCACCGCCATGACCAGAGCATCTATTCGGTTCTGGCACAGCGCTATGCGGCCCCGCGTGAGGATATCCATATCTTCGGTGAATGGCGGGGGATCATGTCACCCGATCAGGTGATCTTTGTGCACCGGCGCGGCTACCGTCCTGCTGACCGGGTGATCCGCATGAAGGGCTGACGCCGCTTTACGGTCGGACGATCAGGGCCCGGCCGCCCGACGGTGCCTCATGATCCAGGGTGGGCTTGGGTCTGCTGGCACCTTCCAGGAAGGATAGCAGCACCTCATCCCCCCCTTCTTTCAGCAGGTCTTCCGGCTTGGTACCGGACGGGCGGAATGTCCGGGGGGCGGCATTGATCAGCCGGTCCAGCCGCTGACCCAATTCCATGGGCACGCCGATATCGGCGCCGGCATGCAGCAGCAGGACCGGTGCCTGCACCTGCGGCAGGGCTGGAGCAATCTCAAACCGGTGGCGGAGTAGCGCGCGCAGCGGCAGCAGGGGAAAGCGGCGGGACAACAGGTCGGCAAGGCTGGGGAAGGGGGCCTCCAACACCAGCCGGGCAACCGCCCGTTCTGCGGCCAGGGTGGCGGCCAGGAAGGCGCCCGTCTCCTCCCCATAGAGGATCAGGCGGCCACCGGAAATGCCCTGACCTACCAGATGGTCGGCCCAGGTGCGGGCATCGCTCATCCATCCGGCCTCTCCTCCCTGCCCCGGATTGCCGGCCTGTCCGCGCAGGCCCGCCAGCAGCACGCCGAAGCCGGCATCGGCCAGCAGCCGTGCCAGGGGGGCGTGCGCGCCCGGATGGCGGCGGCGGCCATTCAGGATCAGGACCGTCGGCTTCGTGAACCCGTCCGCCGGGCGGTGCCAGCCCTCCAGCGACAGGCCATCCGCATTCTGTACCCAGACCGTTCGGAAATCCGCGAGGCCGGCATCGGCCAGGACCAGGGGGCGCGGGTCGGGCCGCAGCAGCAATTTTTCCTGCCCCTGCCGGAACCAGACGGCATAGGCGATCCAGATCAGCAGGAGGAGCAGGAGGGATGTCAGCATGGGCGCTGCCTGGCTGTGGTTCGGTTGGAGTTTGTCTGGTTCGGGTTATGCCCCCCACCCGTCATCCCCTTGATGAGCGGGGACCCAGCGAGAGCGGCGATAGCCGCGACATGACTCATATCGGCGCCAACCGCGCCTTAACGCTGGGTCCCCGCTTTCGCGGGGATGACGGTGGAAGGGGCGAGACATCCCGTTTCCATCCAACTCAAACTACCCCCTCAGAAACTATAGACCAGCGTCGCCCGGCTCAACGTGTCCGTTGCCTTGCGGTCGTCGGGCGCATCGGTTTCATGGCGAAGCGTGAAGGCAACGCGGGCGGAGAACAGGGCGTTGATGCGCGCCGTCAGGCTGCTTGTCGCCTCAACCGTGGTGTTCTTCGCACCGATCAGCGTCTTCACGCCTTGTGCGAACTTGGCGTTGCTGGACAGTTCCTGGGTGAAGTCGGCGGCGGCGCGGAAGACAAACTCATGCTGTTCGCCCGCCTCGCCCGGCGTGTCCACGATGAAGGTGTGGCGGGCACCAGGGCCCCCTTCCACCGACAGGCGCGTTCCATCACCGTCCAGCACCACATAACCGGCACCGACCGTTTCAGTCAGGCGGTGGCGGTAGCCGGCGAAGGTGTCGCGTTCCCAGCCGAATTCACCGGCGGCATAGAAACGGGGGCTGATGAAGTAATTGGCTTCATAGGCCGCTTCGAACCGCTCCTTGGAATTCTGTCCGTCGGCGCGTTGCAGGTCGGCACCCGCCGTGACCTCGTGCCGCCACTTCACCGTCTCCTTCAACAGGTCGACGCGCAGGGACAGGGTGCGGTCATCGCTGTTGCCCGTGGATAGGGCGGCACCCGCCTCCGCCTCGCCCGACCAGCCGGCCAGGATGTTGGAGGCCGCTTGCCGCTTCACGGCACGGTCCGCCTCCTTCTTGTCCCGGCGCAGGGAGCCGGCCAGGGCGGCGATGGGTTCCGCCTGATCGGGAAAGGCATCCCGCGCCAGGGATTCGGCAAGGTCCAGTGCGGCCGCGTCCCGGCCTGCCGCCTGCCGCAGCATCGCCTCCACACCGGCAGGCAGGGCATCCTGGGAATAGGCAGCCGGGGAGAGGGCCACCGTTAAAAGGCCTGAAAAGGCCAGCGCCGCGAGATGCGGCGCCGTCTTGAACATACCCATTTGTCGTTCGGTCTCCGACTATTCCAGCAGGGAGCGCAGCATCCAGGCGGTCTTCTCATGGATCTGCATACGCTGGGTCAGAAGGTCGGCCGACGGTTCATCCCCGGCATCGTCCACGATGGGGAAGATGGACCGGGCGGTGCGGGCGACGGTCTCATGCCCCTCCACCAACTGGCGGATCATGTCCTGGGCCTTGGGCACGCCGGTTTCTTCGGCCACACTGGTCAGCTTGGCAAACTGGCTGTAGCTGCCGGGGGCATGGAAGCCCAGGGCGCGGATACGTTCGGCGATGTCGTCAACAGCCGTGTGCAGTTCGGTATACTGCGCCATGAACATGGTATGCAGCGTGTTGAACATCGGGCCGGTGACGTTCCAATGGAAATTGTGGGTCTTCAGATACAGCGTGTAGCTGTCGGCCAGAAGCCGGGAAAGACCGTCCGCGATCTTGGCGCGGTTATCATCGGAAATGCCGATATTGATGGCGGGTGCGCTGGCCATATCCTTTGCCTCTTCCTCGTGTCGTCGCCAGATCAGATAGTCAGTCTGACGGCAAAGCCAAGGGGATGCAAGGAGAGGATCGTCCTATAACCACTTGAAAAATATGGGGGAGGCCGGAAGGCCGCAGAAGGCGTACAGCACTCCCCCAAAGGTTCAAGGGGATATCATCCCCCTGTATGGGCCGGCTGAAGGCATGCGAATTCCCAGCCGGACCAAACCGTCACCGATCTCAGCGGGCCGTTCAGGCGGCCTGCTTCGTCGTTGAACTGCTGGAACTGTTCTTCTGCGAATAGCTGCTGATGGCGCTCTGCAGCTGGCTGATCAGGGTGCTGATCGCGTCATCATCGCTGCTGGTGGAACTGTCAGACGACGACAGAAGGCTGGCGATATCGCTGCCGGTGCCCGTGCTGCCCGTCGCGGACGCTTCCTCACCATTCCCGCCCGGCGGCGGACCCGGCGGCGGGCCACCCGCACCGCCGGGGCCACCCGGACCACCCGGACCACCCGGCGGCGGGCCGGGCGGACGGCTGCCGGTCGTGCCACCGGCTTCCTCTTGCGCTGCCAGCAGGGCACCCTTGGTGTCCGCCCGCATGCTCTGGAACGCGGTTTCCATCTCCGTCTGGGTCAGGGAACCGTCGCCGTCGCTATCCATGCGGGAGAACATCTCCTCCGCGCTGGGGCGGTTGCCGCCGCTGCGGCCCGCCTTGTCGGCATCCTTCGGCCCGGCTGACTGGAATTCTTCCAGCGACAATCCGCCGGATTTGTCGGTGTCGGCGGCCTCGAACCGCTCCTGCGCCCGCTGCTGGCGGCTGACGCTCGCGGCGGCGTAGGTGCTGCTGCTACTGATGCTGCTGATACTCATGGGATTGCTCCTTGACGGGTTTTGCCGGACCCATCCCTTGAACGGGCGGATACGGCGAACCCTGTCGGCAATCCCTGCTGATTTTTACAGGACACCTGCCAGACGCCGCACAATGCCGGCGGCGTTGTGGGCGGCATTGCGGGCGAAGGTCGGGAAATCCAGGTGGCTGTCACTGCCGGCCAAGTCCGACAGGGCGCGCACCACCACCAGCGGAACCGCGAACCGCGCCGCCACCTGCGCCAGGGCGGCGCCCTCCATCTCCACGGCCTGGGCCTGGAACCGTGCATGCAGGTCCTGGCGGGTTGCCGCGCAATTCAGGAAATGATCCCCCGTCAGGACGGTGCCGAAACGCCATGTCGGCGCGCGCACCGCCCCCGGCATGGGCGTTAGGGTGATGCCGTCCAGGGCCTGCGCGATCCGCACTGCCATGCCATCGGCCAGCGGATAGCCATGGGCATCGTCAAAGCCGGGCAGGGGCGGCACGCCGGGCTGGTACGGCCTCAACCATCCGTCCGACAAGGCGCCGTAATCATGCTGGATCAACCGGTCGGCGATCACCACATCGCCCACCGCCAGCGCGGGATCCAGCCCGCCGGCCACGCCGGAGAACAGCAGGCCATTCACCCTGAACCGGTGCAGCAGCAGGGTTCCCACGATGGCCGCGTTCACCTTACCGATCCCGGCCTCCACCAGCACCACCGCCCGCCCGTCCAGCCGGCCCCTGGTGAAGGTGAAGCCCGCGATCTCCTCCTGCTCCACCCCGCTGAAATGCCCGGCCAGGGCCGCCGTTTCCTCCGGGATGGCGCAGATCAGGCCCAGTTGCGTCTCGTCCTTGCGCGTCATTTGGGCCGACCATTCTTCATCAGGGTACGGATGCGCACCTCCAGCTGGGCGGCGCTGTAGGGTTTGACGATGAAGGCATCCACGCCCTGGGCGCGGGCGGCCAGCACATGGTCCTTGGTGCCGTGGCCCGTCTCCATGATGAAGGGCAGGTTGGGGCGCAAGTTGCGCACGGCGGCCAGCAGATCCATGCCGTTCATGCGCGGCATGGCCCAGTCGCAGATGATGATGTCGACGCCGTTCAGGTCGCGGTGCAGCACATCCAGCGCCTCTGCCCCGTCATTGGCCATCAGCACCTCGCGCACGCCCATCTGTTTCAGAACATCGGCGATCCAGACGCGGGTCTGCTGCTGATCCTCCACGACAAGGATGCGCAGCGACTTGATCGGGTCCTCCGGCATGTACATGCGCATCAGGATTGTCTCCGGTTGGCCAGGGCATCCGCCACGGCCCGGCACAGGGTCTCAGGCTCGATGGGTTTGTAAAGCACGGGAATGCCGGCTGGTAAATCCTCCACCTCGACATGGCCCCGGCCCGGATAGCCCGTCATGAACAGAACCACGACCGACGGGTCCAGTTCCGTGACCAGATGCGCCAGCCGCACACCGCCCAGCGCGGGCATGACCAGATCGGTCAGCAGCAGGTCCACACCCCCCTCCTCAAACCGTTCCAGCGCCTCCACCCCGTCGGCGGCGCGGCGTACCGCATGCCCGTCCTGTTCCAGGAAGCCCGACACCAGGGTCAGCAGTTCCGGCTCATCCTCCGCCACCAGGATGGTGGCGGGCTTGGCACCCGTGCTGCCGGTGCGCGCGGGAACCGCCGGAGTGGCGGCCATGGCCGGGGCGGGGGACAGGGGCAGCCACAGGGAAAAGCAGGTGCCGCGCCCCGGCTGGCTGTCCACCAGGATGGCGCCACCGGCCTGCTTTACGGTGCCATAGACCATGGCAAGGCCCAGCCCCGTCCCCTGGCCCGGCGGCTTGGTCGTGAAGAACGGGTCGAAGATGCGGTCCAGCAGGTCCGGCGGCATGCCGGTCCCCCGGTCGGTGACCGACAGGATGGCATAATGGCCGGGGGCCAGGCCGGCGGGCGGGGTCGCCCCCTCGCCGGCACTGCCCAGCTTGACCGACAGCGGGCCGCCGCCGGGCATGGCGTCGCGGGCATTGATAGCGAGGTTCAGCAGGGCCTGGGCTGCCATGTCGGGGTCGATGGCGACCCAGACCGGATCATCCGGCACCGCCAGCGACAGATCGATGGTGGCGCCCAGCAGCGGTTTCAGCAGGAATTCCTGCCCGCGCAGCACGGAACCCAGGTCGATCACCTCCGTCCGCGCCACCTTCTGGCGGGAAAAGGTCAGCAATTCACGGGTCAGGGCGGCGGCCCGGTCCACCCCCTGGCCGATCTTGGCAAGATATCCCGCCTGCGCCGCTTCCTTGGGCACGCCCTGCTTGGCCATGCTGGCATAGCCGCCGATGACCGACAGGATATTGTTGAAATCATGCGCGATACCGCCCGCCAGCTGCCCCAGCGCCTCCATCTTCTGGGCCTGGAGAAGCTGGCTTTCCAGCTTCTTCTGCTCCGTCACATCGGCGAACAGAACGACAAAGCCGCCGCCCGGCATGGGGAAGTGGCGTACCTGCAGCCAGGTGCCGTTGGGCCGCTGGCGTTCACCGAAATGGATGCCGTCGCGGCGGATACGGTCATAATCGGCAAGGCTTTCCTCCACCGTCTCGCCCGGATATTCCCCTTGCTGGGCCAGCAGCAGGACAAGATCGCGGTCCTTCAGCCCGGGCGCCATGAAGCCGGGCGGAATGTCCAGCAGCTCCGACACCATGCGGTTGGCCACCAGCAGATGGCCGTCAGCGTCATAGACCTCGATGCCGATCCCGACATTGTCCATCATGCTGTCCAGGATGCGCGTCTTCTCCCAAATCTCGCGCTCGGCCTGCCGCCGGTCGGTAATGTCGCGCAGATAGGCGGTGTAGCGCTTGCCCGGCCCCAAAGGCACCGCTGTAATGGCCAGTTCGATGGGGATGATGGTGCCGTCCCGGCGCAGGGCCTCGGTCTCCACACGCCGGCCCAGCATGGTGCCGCCGCCGCCGGTTTTCAGCCGCGTCAGGCCATGATCATGCCCCTCGCGATGGATGGGCGGCACGATCATCTCGCTCATCCGCCGGCCCAATGCCTCGGCCCGCTGCCAGCCGAAGGTACGCTCGGCGGCGGGGTTGAATTCCAGGATATGGCCGTCCTCGTCAATGGAGACGATGCAATCCAGGGCCGTATCCAGGATCGACCGGGCCCGCGCCTCGCTTTCCCGCAGGCGCAGGCTGGACGCGGCCTCATGCGTGACATCACGGAACAGGCACATGACCAGCCGTTCGCCCCCGCCCTGGAACGGCACCGCCGACAGTTCGGCGGTGATGTCCCGCCCGTCGATGCAGCGCAGGTCCATGCGCATCTGGTGCAGCGGCTCACCCCCCACCACCCGGCGCAGCAGCATTTCGGCCAGTGGCCGCGTCTCCTCCGTTACGACATCCAATATGTGAAAACCGGCGGCATCCGCGTCGGCCCCGATACCCAGAATCAGGCGGCCCGCGCGGTTGATGAAGCGCCCGCGCCCCGCCGCGTCATGCACCGCGATCCCGTCGGGCGACAGATCCACCAACTGGCGATAGCGCTGTTCGCTGTCGCGTAGCTGCTGCTCCCCGCGCTTTAACTCCGTGATGTCGGTGCGCACGCACAGGGTGCCGCCCTGGGGCAGACGCCGGTCATGGACCCGAATCCAACGCCCGTCCGACAGCAGGAATTCACCCGGCTGGCCGGCGGGATTGCGGAAAGCCCACATGCGCTCGGCGACATATTCTTCCAGGTCGCGGTCCTGGGCGTGCAGATTGTCGCCCGCCGCGATGCCATGGCGCAGCAGATCCTCGAACGCTGTTCCCGCCACCATGCGTGCCGCCGTCACGGGGAACAGCGCCTTGAAGGCGGGATTGGCGACCACCAGCCTTTCCTGCGCATCGAACAGGGCCACGCCGTCGGTCAGCATGTCGAAGGCGGTGGTCAGGCTGTCCAGGTCCAAGCGCGTCTCCGGCGGCGGGGGCGTCAATACCCATGATGGTGCCGCGCCATGCCGCCAGGATCAAGCCGGCAGCGCCAGCTCAATGCGCGACAGCAATCCAGCCCAGTCGCCGCAGCGCTGCTGCCGGAACAGCCGCATGGAGGGGTACCATCCTGTCTTCGTCCCCTGGTCCAGCCAGCGCCAGTCCGTATCGGTGGCGATCAGGGTCCAGGTGGGCCGGCCCATGGCGCCGGCCAGATGGGCCAGGGCGCTGTCGGGCGTGATCAGCAGGTCCAGATGCGGCAGGATCGCCGCCGTGTCGGCCCAGCCCGTGATCCCCGCGCCCAGATCGGTGACGTGGCCGGGCAGGGGGGTGTCCGCCATTTCCTCCCGCCCGCTGGCCACCTGCAGCGCGTGCCAATCGGCGTTGGCGCGCGACAGCAGCGGTAGCAGGTTGGACAGGCCGGGCGAGCGCCAGAAATCACCGGGATGGGCAGGATTGCCGGCCCAGCTGAAGCCGATGCGCATGCGGCCCTGCCGGCGGGGCATTGCGTCCGCCCAGCGGGCCGACAGGGCCGCATCGACACTGATATAGGGTCCGTCCCAGGGGATTGTGGCCGGGGTCAGGCCCAGGATGCCGGGCAGGTCCAGCAAGGGCACCTGCATGTCGACCGGCGGCAGGTCCTGACCGCGCGCCACGACAGTGCCGTGGCGCCCATCGGCGAACAGGGGCGTCAGCGCCGCCGGCACCTCCAGCACCAGTTCCGCCCCGGCATCGATCAGCGGGCGCACCAGCCGCGCGCACATGATGGTATCGCCGGCCCCCTGTTCATCCCAGACCAGCAGCCGCCGGCCCTTTATATCCTGACCCTGCCAGGGCGCGATCTGCCGGTGCCGGGGTGGGCGGGCGGATACGGACCAGCGGTGATGATATTCGCGGAACCCCTCGTCCCAGCGGCCCAGCCGCAGCAAGGCCAGGGCGCGGCCCAGTTTCGCCGATGGGTCGTCCGGTGTGATCGACAGGCAGCGCTCGAACGCCGCCAGGGCGCCTGCCGCATCGCCCGTCACCCGCCGCCACAGGCCGGTATCGCGCCAGACATAGGCGTGATGGGCACCCTGTTCCTGCGCCACGGCCAGATGCGTTCCGGCATCGGCCTCCCGCCCCGTATGCAGCAGCAGATTGGCCAGCGCGCAACGCGCGGGCACCAGCCGGGGCGCCACCGCCACCGCGCGCAGCAGCAGGGCCTCGGCCCGCTCCACCCGCCCGGCGCGGCGCGCGGCATCCCCCAGGGTCAGCAGGGCGACCACATGGTCGGGATCGGTATCCAGAACCTGTTGCCACAGCGTCAGGGCCGCCGCCCCGTCTCCCCGGTCCGCCGCCTTTTCCGCCGCCTGGACCAGGTCTGTCACGCTCACCATTGTTTCTCCGTCAGGGTCGGCTTGCCCTGTACCGTGCTGCTGGTCGCCTCCGGCATGCGGACCAGACGGTCGCTGCGGATGACGGGAAGGGGATCGGGATCATAGATGGCTTTCAGGCGGCGGTATTCCTCATAATGGAATTCCTGCTGTTCCTGAAAATCCGGTTCCCCGTTGCGCCGGCCCGTGACGATCACTTCCTGTTCCATCGGCGGGCTGCCAGGGGGCGGGCTGTCGGGTTTCTTGGCCTGCGCCGGCGGATTGGCATTCTGGGCCCCTGCCGGGGGGCAGAACAGTGCCAGCAGGACCAGACAGAATAGCCCGCGATTCCCGTTCTTGATGATCATGATGCGCACCGGTGGACGGCCATGAAGGAGACCATCATACGGGATTCCCTGCCGTTTCGCATCTGAACTTTGTTCATATTTGTCGACTGCCCCGTCCTCTCTCCGGAAACGGGATGGTAAAAAGCGAACATAGTGAGAACATTCGTGCTTGGCGAATGAGAACAAAGAATGTACAACAGGTGCAGTTGAACGGGCATGCACATCCGTGCGAGAAGGAAGGGGACAATAATGTCGGCAGCTCCACTCCGTCTGGTTGAAACACCCATGGACAAACAAAAAGCTCTGGATGCGGCTCTTGGCCAGATCGAACGCGCGTTCGGCAAGGGCTCCATCATGAAGCTCGGCGCCAAAGAGGCATTGACGGAGACGGAGGTGGTTTCCACCGGCTCCCTCGGCCTCGACATCGCGCTGGGCATCGGCGGCCTTCCCCGGGGCCGTATCATCGAAATCTACGGGCCGGAAAGCTCGGGCAAGACGACGCTCGCCCTGCACGCCATCGCCCAGGCGCAGAAGAATGGCGGTGTCTGCGCCTTCGTCGATGCCGAACACGCGCTCGACCCCTCCTATGCCCGCAAGCTGGGCGTGGATGTGGATGAGTTGCTGATCTCGCAGCCCGACGCCGGTGAACAGGCGCTG
Source organism: Niveispirillum sp. FG156 (assembly GCF_057809555.1). NCBI lineage: Bacteria > Pseudomonadati > Pseudomonadota > Alphaproteobacteria > Rhodospirillales > Azospirillaceae > Niveispirillum > Niveispirillum sp. FG156. Next base: position 17,973 of record NZ_JBMDKE010000002.1, read on the forward strand.
GAAATCGTCGACACGCTGGTGCGCTCCGGCGCCATCGACGTGCTGGTGGTGGACTCGGTGGCAGCCTTGGTGCCGCGCGCCGAACTGGAAGGCGAAATGGGCGACAGCCATGTCGGCCTGCACGCCCGCCTCATGAGCCAGGCGCTGCGCAAGCTGACCAGCTCCATCTCCAAGTCGCGCTGTCTGGTGATCTTCATCAACCAGATTCGTCTGAAGATCGGCGTGATGTTCGGTAACCCGGAAACCACGACGGGCGGCAACGCGCTGAAATTCTACGCTTCCGTCCGTCTGGATATCCGCCGCATCGGCGCCATCAAGGACCGGGAGACGGTGACCGGCAACCAGACCCGCGTGAAGGTGGTGAAGAACAAGATGGCGCCGCCCTTCCGCGTCGTCGAATTCGACATCATGTATGGCGAGGGCGTGTCCAAGGTCGGCGAACTGCTCGACCTGGGCATTCAGGCCGGCGTGGTGGACAAGTCGGGTTCCTGGTTCTCCTATGACGGGCAGCGCATTGGTCAGGGCCGTGAAAACGCCAAGACCTTCCTGCGCAACAACCAGCCCGTGGCCGACAGCATCGAACAGAAGATCCGCGCCAATGCCGGCATCGTGGCGGGCGCCATGATGGGCACCCCGGAAACCGACGGGGACGCGGCCACCCCGGAGTGATCCTGCATCGCATGGCAATGCACGTTCAGTAGGGGAGGCGGGAAACCGCCTCCCTTTTGCTTTTCGGGGCTGTTGAGATTCACTGGGGCTTGAGAAAATCGGCCTCCCCGGCCTTCGCCGGGGGCAATCTAAGAATTACAATGGGTTAAGAAAACCACGCCCTGAATCTCGACACACCCTAATCCCTTTTAGAACCTGCGCTGCGTGAAACGCCCCCCTATTTTCCGTTCCACAATGTTTCACATGGACGATTTATACCCCCAAACATGACCCCCATGGGCAGGCGGGCATGGACAGGGCGGCACTGGCCACGGTAAAACCCACACCCCATATTGTCGCGACCCACACCGCTGTCAGGCCGTTCCCATGTCAAAGAAGACCGTCAACGAAATCCGTTCCACCTTCCTTGATTATTTCGGGAAGAACGGCCACGCCATTGTCGACAGCTCGCCGCTGGTCCCGCGCAATGACCCGACGCTGATGTTCACGAATGCCGGCATGGTGCAGTTCAAGAACGTCTTCACGGGCCAGGAACCGCGCCCCTATAACCGCGCTACGACCTCGCAGAAATGCGTGCGCGCGGGTGGCAAGCATAACGACCTGGACAATGTCGGCTTCACGGCGCGCCATCACACCTTCTTTGAAATGCTGGGGAACTTCTCCTTCGGTGACTATTTCAAGGCCGACGCGATCGAGATGGCCTGGAACCTGATCACCAAGGAATTTGGTATCTCCCCGCATAAGCTGACGACCACTGTCTTCCACAATGATGACGAGGCGTTTGACCTGTGGAAGAAGATCGCCGGCCTGCCGGATGACCGCATCATCCGCATCCCGACGTCCGACAATTTCTGGATGATGGGCGATACCGGCCCCTGCGGCCCCTGCTCGGAAATCTTTTACGATCATGGCGACAAGATCGCCGGCGGCCCGCCGGGCAGCCCGGATCAGGATGGCGACCGCTTCATCGAGATCTGGAATCTCGTGTTCATGCAGTATGAGCAGCTGCCATCCAAGGATGGCGGGTATGAGCGCGTGCCCCTGCCCAAGCCCTCCATCGATACCGGCATGGGCATGGAGCGTCTGGCCGCCGTCATGCAGGGCGTTCACGACAATTACGATATCGACCTGTTCCAGGGCCTGCTGGAGGCCTCGGCGGAGGCGACGGGCGCGTCGTTGAAGGGGCCGCAGGCCACCTCCCACCGCGTCATCGCCGACCATCTGCGCTCCTGCTCCTTCCTCATCGCCGATGGCGTCATGCCTTCGAACGAGGGGCGTGGGTATGTTCTGCGCCGCATCATGCGCCGTGCCATGCGTCATGCCCACATGCTGGGTGCTAAGGACCCGGTGATGCACCGTCTGGTGCCGGCCCTGGTGCGGGAGATGGGTGGCCATTATGCCGAACTGGTCCGCGCCCAGGCCCTGATCACCGAAACGCTGCGCCTGGAAGAAACCCGCTTCAAGCAGACGCTGGACCGTGGTCTGAAGCTGTTGGACGAGGCGGAGGCACCGCTGGCCGAAGGTCAGGCGCTGCCCGGCAATGTCGCCTTCACGCTCTATGACACCTACGGCTTCCCGCTGGACCTGACCCAGGACGTGCTGCGTACCCGCAACCGTCCTGTGGATGTAGATGGCTTCAACGCCGCCATGGACGAACAGCGCAAGAAGGCGCGTGCCGCCTGGGCCGGCTCGGGCGAGGCCGCGACGGAGCGCGTCTGGTTTGAACTGAAGGATGAGGTCGGGGCGACCGAGTTCCTGGGCTATGACACCGAGGCCGCCGAGGGCGCGGTGACCGCCATCCTGGATAAGGAAGGCAACCGCGTCACCAGCGCCCCCGAGGGGGCCGAAATCCTGGTCATCGTCAACCAGACCCCGTTCTATGGCGAAAGCGGCGGTCAGGTCGGCGATGCCGGCTTCATGATCTCCGCCAAGGGTGCGGAAGTCACCGTCCGCGATGTGCAGAAGAAGCTGGGCGCGGTCTTCGCCCATGTCGGCACCGTCACCAAGGGCACCCTGGCCGTTGGCGATGCGGTCGAACTGAAGGTCGATGGTACCCGCCGTGGCGCCATCCGCGCCAACCACAGTGCCACCCACCTGCTGCATGAGGCGCTGCGCCGCCGTCTGGGTGACCATGTCACGCAGAAGGGCTCGCTGGTTTCCGCCGACCGTCTGCGTTTCGACATTTCCCAGCCGACGCCCTTGGTCGCCAATGACGTGGCCGATGTCGAGGCGGCGGTGAATGCCCGCATCCGTGGCAATAGCGAGGTTACCACCCGCCTGATGACCCCCGACGCCGCCATCGCCGTCGGCGCCATGGCCCTGTTCGGGGAAAAGTATGGCGAGGAGGTGCGCGTTGTCTCCATGGGCGGCGTGGACGAGGCCGGGAACAAGGAATTCTCCGTCGAACTGTGCGGTGGCACCCATGTCCGCCGCACCGGCGATATCGGCCTGTTCAAGATCGTGTCCGAAGGGGCCGTCGCCGCCGGCATCCGCCGTATCGAGGCGCTGACCGGTGCCGGCGCGCTGGCCTATCTGGAGCAGCAGGAAGGCCGTCTGCTGGATACCGCCCAGGCGCTGAAGGTGCCGGCGGGTGAGGTGGTGGCCAAGGTCACCAGCCTGCTGGACGAACGCCGCAAGATGGAAAAGGAACTGGCTGATCTGCGCCGTCAGGTGGCGCTGGGCGGCGGTGGCTCCGGCGGGGCGGCAGAGGTCAAGCAGATCAATGGACTGGGCTTCATCGGTCGCGTCGTTGCCGACCTGCCGGCCAAGGATTTGAAGCCCTTTGCCGATGAGTTGAAGAAGCAGGTGGGCACCGGTGTCGTCGTCGCCATCGCGGTGGCCGACGGCAAGGCGTCGGTCGTGGTTGGCGTCACCGAGGATGCGGTGGCCAAGGCCAGCGCCGTCGATCTGGTCCGCGTCGCGGCGGCGGCGATGGGCGGCAAGGGTGGCGGTGGCCGTCCCGACATGGCCCAGGCCGGCGGCCCCGACGGCGACAAGGCGGCGGAGGCCATTGCGGCGGTGGAAGCGGCACTGGCGGGTTAAGAAAGGGCGATGGCGGCGGAAATCCCAAAGTTTTCCGCCGCCTTATCCCAGAAACAAAAACGGCGCCGGGGATACCGGCGCCGTTTTTGTTTTGATCGGGTCAGGGATCAAACGAACAGGCTGGACACCGAACGCTCGTTGCTGATGCGGTCGATGGCGTCGGCCATCAGGCGGGCGATGGAGCGCTGACGGATGTTGGTGGCCTGCTTCACGGCGTCGGTCGCCACGATGCTGTCGGTGATCACCAGCTCATCCAGCGGCGAAGCGCTGACGCGGGCAACGGCACCACCGGACAGGACGCCGTGGGTGACATAGGCGCGCACAGAGGTGGCGCCACGGGCCTTCAATGCCTCGGCGGCGTTGCAGAGCGTGCCGGCGCTGTCCACGATATCGTCGATCAGGATGCAGTCGCGGCCCGACACGTCACCGATGACATTCATCACCTCCGACACGCCGGCGCGTTCACGCCGCTTGTCGATGATGGCCAAGTCGGCCTCCAGACGGCTGGCGATGGCGCGGGCGCGGACCACGCCGCCCACGTCGGGCGACACGACCATCAGCTTGCCATTGCCGACATGTTCCTGGATGTCTTTGGTGAATTCACCACCGGCCACCAGATTATCGACGGGGATGTCGAAGAAGCCCTGAATCTGACCGGCATGCAGGTCCATGGTCAGCACGCGGTTGGCGCCGGCCGTGGTGATCAGGTTGGCCACCAGCTTGGCCGAAATTGGCGTGCGGGGGCCGGTCTTGCGATCCTGACGGGCATAGCCGTAATAGGGGATCACGGCGGTGATGCGGCGGGCCGAACCCCGGCGCAGCGCGTCGATGATGACCAGCAATTCCATCAGATGGTCATTTGCCGGCTTCGACGTCGACTGGATCACGAACACATCCTCGCCGCGGACATTCTCGTTGATCTCAACGAAAATCTCATTATCGGCGAAGCGGCGGATCGATGCCTTGGTCAGCGGGACCTCAAGGCAGGTCGAAATGGCTTCAGCCAGCGGCTGATTGCTGTTACCGGCGATCAGCTTCATGGTCGTGCTGCCCGTCTTTGGTGGAAAACCAGGGGTGAGCGGTGCCACCCCAAGGGGCGACACCGAACCTTCACAAAGGCGGGCGCACCATAACGCCGGCCCCCCTGCCTGTAAACGCCGCGACCGTTGCAGCCTACAACGGTGTGACAGGCGGCCACGACATGGGCGAGGGGGACCGGGACAGGAAAAACGGGTATTGGGGCAGGGGATCAGCGGGTGGCGTCGCGCACCGCATCCTTCAGATGGCCCTTCACCTGCTGGGCCTTGCCCTTGGCCTGATCGGCGCGGCCTTCCAGCTCCAGGACCGGATCGTCGGTGGCTTTGCCGATCCCCTTCTTTACCGCACCCTTGGCTTCGTTCAGCTTGCCCTTAATGGTATCGGTGTTCATGGAATTCTCCTTGGATCTTTCCGAGCCACCCGATCAGGCGGCTCCGATGCAAAGAACAGCGGGGAGCGGGTTTGGTTGCGGATGGCCCTTGAAAGGTCACAGGCGGGGGGTATTTCGAACGATGTTCAAAATGCCATGGCTTTGCCCTTGTTCCGCCATGGGGGACTGATTTAACAGTAGACAGGCCGTGGTTCGGGGCCCGATCTGTTCGCCGGACCTATATTAAGGTGGTTTCGATGTGCCGTTGGCTGGCCTATGCCGGTATTCCCATCGCAATGGACACGCTGCTGTTCCAGCCCTGCAATTCGCTGATCCGGCAGTCGCTGTCGGCCCAACGCAGCGTGGCGCCCACCAATGGCGACGGATTCGGCCTTGGCTGGTACGGGGATCTGACCAAGCCTGGGCTTTACCGTGATACGATGCCGGCCTGGTCGGATGCCAATCTGCGCTCGCTGGCCGAACAGATCCGCTCGCCCCTGTTCTTTGCGCATGTGCGGGCGTCGACGGGTACGGCCACGTCGCGGCTGAACTGTCACCCGTTCCGTTATGGCGACTGGCTGTTCATGCATAATGGGCAGATCGGCGGCTGGCCGCTGGTGCGTCAGGATGTGGAGGGCATGATCCGCAAGGACCTGTACCGCCACCGCGAGGGATCGACCGACAGCGAGGCCTTCTTCTACCTGGCGCTGGGCAATGGCCTGATGGAAGACCCGGCCAGCGCCTTTGCCCTGACGGTTGCACAGATCGTGGGCAAGATGCGCCGCGAAGGGGTGACGGAACCGTTCCGCATGACCGCGGCCTGTACCGATGGCAAGCGGCTTTATGCGGTACGCTGGTCCTGCGATGGCCGCTCACCCAGCCTGTTCTGGACCCAGGGCCATGTCGATGGCTGCCGCGACGGGCGCGTCTGTCTGGAGGATGGCACCGACTCCGTCATGGTCCTGTCCGAACCGCTGGACGAGGATGCCAGCCACTGGAACGAGGTGGCCGAGGGGTCCTTCCTGGTGGCCGAAGGCAGCCGTGTCACCGTCAGTCCCTTCCAACCGCTGGGGTGAGGTCAAAACTATGCGTCTGTTCCTGACCACCGTCCTGGTTCTGTCGCTGGCTGTGCCGATGGCTTTGGCCGCGCCCGGCACGCATACGGTGCCGTACAAGCAATTCCATGACGAGATGGTCAAGTTCTATGGCCAGGGGCACGACCGTCTGGCCCTGCGCCTGTCGGTGCAGCCGGCCAGTGACAAGCAGCCGCTGGATGCCCCCGTCACCATGGTGGTGACGGCACCGGAGGGGCGGGTGGACCTGCCCGTCGATGCCGACAATGCCGTGGATATCCCGTTCCGCTCCGATTGGGTGCAGGCCGGCGCCACGGTCACCATCAATCAAGCCGCCGCCACCTATAATATGAAGGCCCAGATCGGCATGAAGGTGACGCCGGGCACGACCCGCATCGCCTATGCCGACGTGAAGGCGGCCTTTGATCAGTTCGACAAGCTGATCGAGAAGGAGGCGGGGATGGTGTCGTTCCTGGCCCCGTCGGCCAAGACGCTGCGCCTGTTCTGCGGCAAGGATTGCACGGTGACGCTGGAGGGTACCAAGGGGCCGCGCATGTTGAAGGCCGATGACCGGGGCCGGGTGAATGTGCCCAATGACAAGGGGCTGGTGAAGGAGAACCCTGTGCTGGTGGTCAGCCGGCCCGTGGCTTATACGGTGCTGACCACGAAGGGGTAGGGTGGGTTACGAAGGCGTTCCCCTCACATAAACCCGCCAGACATAATCCCACGGCACAACGGCGATGACGATCATCACTAGGCCGATGGCGAAGATGTTGGCGGCCAGGGCGTCGTCAATGGTGTCGTTCTGCCACGCCGGATAGGCGACGCGGGCCAGCCAGATCAGTTTCCAGGCGATCTCCCAGAACATCAGCGGCAGCATACGCAGCGGGTGGCGCAGGCCCAGCAGGGCCAGGGCCGACATGGCGGCCAGCATGGTGACCATCACGCCTTCGGTGAAGGTCCAGCTTTGGGTCGGATCGATGATCTGTGACCAGTTCAGGTAACCGGCCCCCAGCGCCATGATCAGATAAACGGCGCGCAGAAGGTGCAGCCGCCAAGTCGCGATACCGTCGATCATTTATTCCACCTGTTTCAGGATTTTTTCGACATTGGCCAGCGTGGTGCGGGCGGCGGTCAGGTCGGCGCGCAGCGCGTTGATGATGCCGGTCTGTTCCTCCAGCGCCATCACCGCCCGTTCGGCCAGCGCGCGATAGGCGCCGTCTTCGGCCATCTTGGCCTTGGCCTGCACGGTCTTGCTGACCATCGTCATGGCAACGATCGACACGACCCCCACCACCATCCAGAAAATCGCATAGAGAAAGGTATCATCCGCCATCATTATCCCCTGTCAGTCCCCTGTGGCGCTGTGCGCCGAAAGCCCCGCCGCCACTTGACGCAGGCTGTCCGCCGTCAGGTCCAGGTGGAAGGGGGCCAGTTGCAAATAGTTCAAGGCCTTGCCGTCGTCCGACAGCTCCAGCCGCGATGTCACCAGCCCCGCCTCCATCAGCTTCTGCACATGCAGATGCAGCAAAGGCCGGCTGATGCCCAGATCGCGCGCCAGCTGGCTGATATAATGCCGGTCGCCGCCCGCCAACCGTGCGACGATGCGCAGACGGTGGGGATTGGCCAGCGCCGACAGGGCCGCCAGGACCTGTTCCCCATCGCACGCCGTTCCGGCTATCTGAAGTTCGTATTTCATGTGTAAGAAAATACTGACAGGTGAAAGGAAGAGTCAATAGGTATTTGCGGTCCGTCGCTTGTCGCGTTTGGTCCGGTTCTGACAGGGGGCAGCCTTGCGGAGGTGCCTGTTGCCGGGACGGGCTTGGTTGGTTAGGTTGCAGCGCATTCTCCGCCCCTGACCCGCAGGAAAATGCGCCATGGCCGCCGCCGCTTCCACCGCACCCGCCGCCCATCCCGACCGTGTCCTGATCCTGGATTTCGGATCGCAGGTGACGCAGCTGATCGCCCGCCGTGTGCGCGAGGCCGGCATTTACTGTGAGATCATTCCCTACAGCGCTGATGAGAGCCGCATCCGTGCCTTCGCGCCCAAGGCCATCATCCTGTCGGGCGGCCCCGCCAGCGTGACGGAGGCCGGCAGCCCACGCGCCAACGAATTGGTCTGGACCCTGGGCGTGCCGGTGTTCGGCATCTGTTATGGCCAGCAGACCATGTGCGAACAGCTGGGCGGCAAGGTGGAGCCGGGCGAGACCCGCGAGTTCGGCCGCGCCTTTGTGGACGTCAAGGATGATTGCGCCCTGTTTGAGGGCGTGTGGTCCATCGGCGCGCATGAGCAGGTGTGGATGAGCCATGGCGACCGCGTCACCAAGCTGCCCGAGGGGTTCCGTATCGTCGCCACGTCCGAAGGTGCCCCGTACGCCATCATCGCCGACGATGCCCGCCGCTTCTATGCCGTGCAGTTCCACCCCGAAGTGGTGCATACCCCGCATGGCGACGCCCTGATCCGCAATTTCCTGTTCAAGGTGGCGGGCCTGAAGGGCGATTGGACCATGGCTGCCTTCCGCGCCGAAGCCGTGGCCCGCATCCGTGATCAGGTGGGCAGCGCCAAGGTGATCTGCGGCCTGTCGGGCGGGGTCGACAGCTCCGTCGCCGCCGTCCTGATCCATGAGGCCATTGGTGCCCAACTGACCTGTATCTTCGTCGATACCGGCCTGATGCGGACCGGTGAGGCTGAACAGGTGGTGACCCTGTTCCGCGACCATTACAATATCCCGCTGGTGCATGTGGACGCCGCCGAGCTGTTTCTGGGGCAGTTGGAAGGCGTGTCCGACCCGGAACAGAAGCGCAAGATCATCGGTCGTCTGTTCATCGAAGTGTTCGATGGCGAGGCCGCGAAGATCGGCGGGGCGGAGTTCCTGGCGCAGGGCACGCTCTATCCCGACGTCATCGAATCTGTGTCCTTCACCGGCGGCCCCAGCGTCACCATCAAGTCGCACCATAATGTCGGCGGTCTGCCCGACCGTATGAAGCTGAAACTGGTCGAACCGCTGCGCGAGCTGTTCAAGGATGAGGTGCGCGCACTGGGCCGTGAGCTGGGCCTGCCGCACAGCTTTGTCGGTCGCCACCCCTTCCCGGGCCCCGGCCTGGCCATCCGCGTGCCGGGTGAGATCACGCGCGAAAAGCTGGACATTCTGCGCAAGGCCGACAGCGTCTATCTGGACGCGATCCGCAAAGCGGGCCTGTATGATGAGATCTGGCAGGCCTTCGCCGTCCTGCTGCCTGTGCGCACCGTCGGCGTGATGGGCGATGGCCGCACCTACGACTATGCCTGCGCCCTGCGCGCCGTGACCTCGGTCGATGGCATGACGGCGGATTATTACCCGTTCGAACACAGCTTCCTGGGCCATGTCGCCACCCGCATCATCAACGAGGTGCGGGGCATCAACCGGGTAACCTATGACATCACGTCCAAGCCGCCGGGCACGATTGAGTGGGAGTGATGTAAGGGGCGGGGCGTCATGGCTTGCATGGCGGCCCCCCGCCTCCCCGGAGGCCATGGGTATGGATCTATGCCCGCAGCGCTTGGATGACGGCCCGCAACCCGGCGGAAAGATATTTGCGGGTAGGGTAATAGAGATAAAGCCAGTCCTCCGGCGCGCACCAGGAGGCGAGGCATTCAATCAATTGTCCCTGTGCGATATAGGGCCGCGCGCGGTCTTCCCAGACATAGGCCAGCGCCACGCCTGATCGGGCCGCCTCCACCATCAGTTCATGATCATCCAGCGAAAGCGGACCCGTCGGTTCGAACGCGATGATTTTCCCTGCCCGGCTGAACTCCCAGGCATAGGGTTTGCCGCTTGGATAGATGTTGCGGATACAGACGTGGTCCTTCAGGTCTGCCGGTGTCTTCGGAATGGGGCGGTTCTCGAAATAGGCGGGGGAGCCGACCACGGTTAGCCGCAGGCGGGGTTTGATCTTCACCGCCGTCATGCCGTCGCGCAGGCTCTCTCCAAGCCGGATGCCGGCATCGAACCCTTCCTCCACAATGTCCACCAACCGGTCGGTGGCGACAATTTCCAGTTTCAGTTTAGGGTTTTGCGTGACCAGCGTTCCCATGACAGGCCCGAAAACGAAGGGTGCGATGGAATTCGGTGCATTGATGCGCACCTTGCCGAACGGCGTATCCCGGAACTGGTTGAGCGCGTCAAGCGCGAAGCCGATCTCCCCGAATGCGGGCGAAAGCTGAGAAAGCAGCATCACCCCAGCGTCGGTCAGCGACACGCTGCGGGTTGTGCGATTGAGCAGGCGGATGCCAACACGGGCTTCAAGATTGCTGACGGCGTGGCTGATGGCGGAAGCGGTGACACCCCGTTCCTCGCCTGCCCGCCGAAAACTGCGGTGGCGTGCGACGGCATCAAAGGCTGCCAGTTCTGACAGATCGGTGGTCCGCATCGGTCGTCCAAATTAGTGAATTATACTCAGTAGTAATGCGAAGATTATCCCACTAATCAATGGGATCGAAAAGCGGGAAATATCTCCTCACCAGCCCGGCACGGTACCGGGCCCACGCAGGAGAAAGATTATGGCAGACTTTGCGTCCCCCGCCCGTAACAACACCTCTCCCTTTGCCGACATGCGCGGTCATCACGTCGCCATCCGCACGCCAGACCTGGAAACGGCCAAGCGCTTCTATGTCGACAAGCTGGATTTCCGTGTCATTGCGGAGTGGGACTATGCCGACGAGCAACTGGCCTATCTGGCCCCGCCCAACGATGACCATTTCTACATCGAGGTCCTGGGCGGTGGTGAGCCGATCCCGGTGGAGGTTCGCCCTTATGCCGATCTCGGCGATAGCCTGAAATGGGCCGGCTACCATCATTTCTGTCTCAATGTGGAAAGTGTGGACCGCACGGTTGAGACGCTGCGTGAGCGCGGGGTGACCATTGTCACCGAGCCGTTTGAACTGCCCGCGATCAGCCGGCGGCTGGCCTTTTTCTGCGACCCGTTCGGCAATCTGGTCGAACTGGCCGAAATCCTCCCCTGAGCCGCTCCGCGCCTGACCGGCTGCCTCTGTATACCGGCGGTCGGTTGGCCATCACGAGGAACCGTCATGACCAAATCCATTATGATCATAGGTGCCGGGCCCGGCATCGGTCAAGCCGTCGCCAAACGGTTCGGCCGTGAAGGATGGACCATCATTCTGACCGGGCGGACGCCTGACCGGCTTGGGACGCTTGTTGCCGAACTCTCGCAGGACGGCATCAAGGCCCACGCCATTCCGGCGGATGCCACGGATGCGGTGGCCCTGCGTGCCGCCATCGCCGACGCTGATCGGTTGACAGGCGGCCTCAGCGTCGTTCATTTCAACGCGGCGGTCGTGCGTCAGCAGGACCTGTTCAGCATGACCGACGCGGATATCAACAGCGACCTGGCGATCAATATCGCCGGTGGGCTACACACCATCCGCAGCGCGGTTCGGCAGTTCGGCGATCGAGGCGGGACCATCCTTGTCACGGGCGGCGGGCTGGCCGTGACGCCACATGAAAGCTACGCCAGCCTGGGTGTTGGCAAGGCCGGTTTGCGCAACATCGTTCAGGCGCTGGCCGGGCCGCTTGCCGACAGGAATGTGCGCATCGCGCTTGCCACTGTCGCGACGCTGGTCAGTCCGGGGTCGAAGGAGGCCGGCGATGTCGCCGACATCTTCTGGCGGCTGGCCACTGAGCGGAATGTGCCGTGGGAAGCGGTGTATCCAGTGTCAGCGAGTGCCGGTTCCGGTGAACTGATGCTCATCGCCCGGCTTACGGCCAAGCCGGGGCAGGGCGACGCTTTAGGCGAAGGGCTGAAGGCCCTGATCGTCCCGACGCTGCGGGAGGAAGGGGCGATCCTTTATCGACTGCATCGTGACAATCACGATCCCGATGTCTGGATCCTTTACGAAACCTGGCGCTCGCGGGCCGACCTCGATGCCCATTTCGAACAGCCTTACACCAAGGCGATGCTGGCCCGTTTCCCCGACCTCCTGGCGCGGGACATGGAGCTGAGCTTTGCCACGGAAGTGAAACAGGACGCCTGAGCGCGCCGAACCCAAAGGAGATATCATCATGAAAGTATGGTTCATTACCGGCGCCTCGCGTGGTTTCGGTGCCCTTGTGGCTGAACGCGCCCTGGCACAGGGTGACGCGGTCGTCGCCACCGCCCGTAATCCGCGCACGGTCACGGATCGCTTCGGAAGCCATCCAAACCTGCTGTCCCTGGCGCTTGATGTCACGGATGAGAGGCAGGCTATTGCCGCCGCACAGGCCGCCATCGCGCGCTTTGGCCGCATCGACATCCTTCTGAACAATGCCGGCTTTGGCCTTATGGGCGCCGTGGAGGAGGCCAGCGCGGCTGAGGTTGAAGCTGTCTATCGCACCAATGTGTTCGGGCTGCTGAATGTCACCCGTGCCGTCCTGCCCCATATGCGGGAAAGGCGTACGGGACGCGTCCTCAATATTTCCTCCATCGGCGGCTATCGTGGCGCGGCGGGCTTCGGTGTCTATAGTTCCACTAAATTCGCGGTGGAGGGGCTGTCGGAGGCGCTGCATGTCGAACTGGCACCGCTCGGCATCCATGTGACGGTTGTGGAACCGGGTTACTTCCGGACCGACTTCCTGGATGCGGCCTCGCTCACCATCAGCCCGGTTGTCATCGCCGACTATGCGGAAACGGCTGGCAAGGTCCGGCAGGTCGCGGTTGGGCTGAACCATGCGCAGCCGGGCAATCCCGCCAAGCTGGCAGAGGTGCTCACAGCCTTTGCCGATGCGCCAAACCCGCCGGTGCGCCTGCCCCTAGGCAGCGATACGGTTGCGGCCATTGAGGCCAAGCATGAGGCGGATGGCGCCATCCTGGCCACATGGCGCAGCATCTCCATCTCCACCGATTTCGGGGATGCCGCGCAGGCATAGTGTTCCGCCGCCGCCTCTGCTAGCTTGGCCGCCGGTTGGCAAAAGCGCAGGGCAGTTTCGGCATGGCGGCACCGATCAAGATGGCAGACATTGCCCGGATGGCGGGTGTGTCGGTTTCCACGGTTTCCCGCGCATTGGCTGGCAGCGCCCTGGTGCCGCAGGCCAAGCGCGAGGAGATCCTGGCGCTGGCGCAGGAGCAGGGCTATGTCATCAATGAACAGGCCCGCAACCTGCGCCTGAAGAAGACCCGCACCATCGGCATCGTCATCCCGCTGGGCCATGAGGTGGGGCAGCTGATTTCCGACCCGTTCTTCATCGAGCTGCTGGGAAGGCTGGCCGATGAGATCACGGCGCGTGATTACAATGTGCTGCTGACCAAGGTGGCGCGACCCGAGCCGGGGTGGCAGGACCGGCTGATCCAGTCGCAGAAGGCCGACGGCCTGATCGTCATCGGGCAGAGCGATCAGCATGAGGCGTTGAACGCGGTGGCCCGCACCTATCTGCCGCTGGTCGTCTGGGGCGCGCATCTGCCCAGCCAGATTTACTGTTCGGTGGGCTCGGACAATATCGGCGGCGCGCGGCTGGCGGTGGAGCATCTGGTACAGAAGGGAAGGCGGCGTATCGCCTTTTTGGGCGTGCCGTCCCTGCCGGAGGTGGGGTTGCGCTATGACGGTTACCGCCGCGCGCTGGCCGCTGCCGGCATTGCGGAGGACCCGGCCCTGCTGGCGCCCGCGCATTTCACGGTGGATACCGCCTATGACACGGTGCGCGGCCTGATCGACAGCAAGGTGCCGTTCGATGCCATTTTCGCCGTGTCGGACGTGATCGCCATCGCGGCCATCAAGGCGCTGAACGCCGCCGGCCTGCGCGTACCCGAGGATGTGGCCGTCGTCGGGTTCGACGATATCACCATCGCCGCCTATGTCAGCCCGGCCCTGACCAGCGTGCGCCAGGATCTGGCGCGCGGGGCCAAGGTTATGATCGACCTGCTGTTCCGCCGGATGGAGGGGGAGAATACGCCCTCTGCCACCATGCCGGCGGAACTGGTTGTCAGGAAGTCGTGCGGGAGTTGAGGGCTGGGCCGTCCCTTTTCGTCATCCCGGCGAACGCCGGGACCCAGGGGCCGCACGCCCGACGGTACTGGAATAAGGGGGCGGGGTCGGTGCCTCTGGCCCCTGGGTCCCGACTTTTGTCGGGATGACGAGGGGAGGGCACCCCGCCCAGTTCCCGTTTGTGATTACCGGAACACCCAGACAATCACCGCCGTCAGGACCAGCAGCGCCACCGCCTGTACGCGGTAATTCTTCCACAGGGGCTGACCCGCCAAGGACTTTGTTTCGGCGTCGAAATCGGCGCGGGTCCACATCAGGGTTTCGGTCTTTTCCCGCTGCGGCGGCGGGGTGATCAGGCTGGCGATGATGATTGCGGCCAGCGAGCAGGCGAACAGCAGGGTGGCGGCCAGCAGGAAATGCAGCTGGATCGAACCCGACATCTGGATGCCATAGAACAGATAGCCGCCGACCAGCAGGCCCACCACCACGCCGGCCCGCGCGCCGGCCACATTGGCGCGGCGCCAGAAGATGCCGGCCAGGAACAGGGCCACGACGGGCGGCACGGCATAGGCCAGCACGGCCTGCAAATACTGCCACAGCGTATCGGTCATCGTCTCCACCACCGGCACCCAGGCCACCGACAGCACCATGAAGCACAGGGTGGTGACGCGGCCGATGCGGACCAGCGACGCCTGTGACACGTCGGGCCGGAACCGGCGCACGAAATCCATGGTGACCAGGGTGGAGGCGGAATTGAAGGTGCTGGCGATGGACGACATGATGGCGGCCAGGAAGCCGGCCACGACAATGCCGATGACGCCCACGGGCAGCAGGTCGAAGATCAAGGTGGGGTAGACCAGATCCGGGCGTTCCAGATTGGGATACATTAGGATGGCGGCACTGCCCGGCAACACCATCAAGAACAGCACCGGCAGCTTCAGCAGGCCCGCGAACAGGCTGCCCCAGCGGCCATGGTTCAGGTCCTTGGCGGACAGCACCCGCTGCACCATGAACTGGTTGGTGCACCAGAAATAAAGGCCGATCAGGGGCACGCCGGTGATCAACCCGGTCCAGGGCAGGGACGGGTCGGAAGCGGGGCGGATCAGGCTCATCTTCTGTGCCTCCACCCCGGCCATCACGGCATCCCAGCCGCCGGCCTTGTCGAAGGCGAAGACGGCCACGAAGACCGAGGCGCCGCACAGGATCACGGCCTGCACCACCTCTGTCACCAGCACCGCCTTCAACCCGCCCGCCGCCGTATAGGCACCGGCGGCCAGCGCCAGCAGGCCCGCGATCTGCCAGAGCGGCACGCCGGGGAAGATCAGCTTGAACATCAAGGCCCCGCCGAACAGCGTGCCTGCGGTATCCACCACGATGTTCAGGAAGATGGTCAGGCCCGAAAAATACAGCCGGATGGAGCCGTCGAACCGGCGTTCCAGGAATTCCGGCATCGTATAGACCTGACTGCGCAGAATGACGGGCAGCAGGAACAGGCAGAAGAAGACCAGCACGACACTGGCCATCCATTCATAATTATAGACGGCAATGCCGGTGGCATAGGCCGCCCCCGCCAACCCGATCAGGGTGGTGGAGGAAATGTTGGACGCCAGCAGCGCCAGCCCGATGGTGGGCCAGGTCGAACTGCGCGCCGCCAGGAAATAATCCGTGGCCGTGCGCGATTGCCGCGAGGCGTAAAGCCCCAGTGCGACAATGGCCACCAGATAAAGCCCGATAATCCCCGCATCCAGCGTTGAGAGCTGGCCAAACCCGTCACTCATGCACGCATCCTCCCCGGATCGACTTATAGGGGCGTTCGCCCGATGTTGAGGGGATCATACGCTGGGTTTTGGGGTTTTGCAAACGATTGCAAGGCGGATGTAAGAGTTTGTTTTCAGCGCTTTGGGCTCTGTGAAGTGCCCAAAGTAGTCACCCCCAAGATTTTCCAAGCGCGGACATTGCAGTAATAACCCTCAGTTCGGTGCGCATTCGATTTGGTGGGTTTCATAAAAATATAAAATAGTAATAAAAAATATAATAAACTTTAATAAATTTCAATTATATTTTTAGTTATTCTGCGGAATCCTTGGATACTAAATCTTCCCAATATTCTAATAGTGGCAAGCAGCATAGTCTTAGTGAAATCCAGCAAAAATATAATACGTGATGTGAATACATTGCACCCGTAGATGCTTTGCCGTGTGCAATCGTATTGCGCAAATTTGGACCAAGCCTGTCCACCAATATTGATTGAAGATCGAATATAAGATCCCTTCCAAGAATTTTCTCAAGTTCGGCGCCAACGTCGCCATACATCATCTCATTCAGATTCATATCCTCTTGCGTCATATCCTTCTTTAACTTTGATGTCACCACGCCTCGCTCACACAAGATGTGGCGAATAGAGTTTTCAAATTGTGGAAGAAGTAGATGTACCGCTTCCATAATACAACCTTCAAACATGCGCTCAAATGCGACAGCGAATACATGTTCACGTCCGACAGGAACAAATGGAGAATTTTCTATGATAGCGTTAAATCTTTCTGCTCGAACCAGATGTTGTGTAGAAATGACCCTAATGGCAGGAAGCAACTGTCCCTGGGCGCAAATTTGTTGTCGCAAATTTGCTTGTTGAATGACCTTATGGCGCATTCCAGGAGTATTTATGTCACTATTTGTATCCACGGGGGCAAATCTAGCTACTGTTTTTCCGTCATGGTCAAGAATAGTTCCGCCAAATAAAGCGCTCAGTGGGTGACGTTTAATCATATTTCTTTGGTGTTCAACCAGTGATTCAACGCTTGGTGGGTTAGACAAGCATATTAGCGCTAGGATGGCGTCTAAAAACTCCTTTCCCGAAACCGCATTTTCTGCACTGATTACAATGTCCCTTAAGTCCATAGAGTGAGTGTGAGATTGCATCTCTCTGCGTATGTCATTCTGATAAAGAAGCAATTTCCGTTGACATTGTTCGCGCCTTTCGGTTGCGCCCCCTACCCGGCGCAAAATTTCCATTGCGCGTTCTTGATAGTTCGCCGCGACTATGGCCGATCCGCGTTTCGCGACAATATCTGCGGCTCGTTCGAAAATATCTGCGGCCTTGAGTTTTAATGCGTTAGCTTGTTCTTGTTCCCTATGATCGTGAGTTGAAGCTGCGAGATGAAGCATTTCGGATGCAGCATGCCAATTCTCACCTTCCTCACAACGAATAGATGAGTTCACTGCAAACAAACGCACATCGACGTTGCTCATCAATTGCCAACTCGTAGCGATTTTGAGTAGCGGTGCTAGAAGACCTGGGGCATCCTGCTCGACCAATACAGGGGCGGCAGCGATGCACAAGTTAACAAGTTGCTCGTACACATCGGTCTTAAGTTGATTTGCCAATTGGGTTGCGCGCTCGAAAGCCTCCCAGAAATCATGGATGTCGCCGGCAATAAGTTTTTCGTTTGCAAGAACCAAGAATGAATCCAGGGCAATGTCCCCAGCCTGTTTTAATTGGGGACCCAATGCTTTACGTTTTTCTACCCATACGACATCTGTTAGCCGTGCCTTCAAGCTGACAGTCTCAAGTTTTTGAGCAATCTTTAGCAGCATCTCAAACTGCCAATCAGATAGGTCAGATGGAATTGGTGAGCGACGCCCTTCCATCACGAGCATTGGCCCATATGGCTCCTTAGTGTTCTGTGGCTTAAAATAAAAAGAAGTTACCGCTGAAAGTAGAATGCAAAGATTGCGTTCATTGTTGTTATCAGTTGTCTCGGAGTGCTTTCGAAAATTTGAAGAAAGCGCGTGAATTTCCGTGCTTTTCCACTCCGAAATGAGCTTTTCAATGTTGAATTCGGCGAGGAATTCCTCATCAACAGTCAATTCATTTAATTGGGCTAACACCATGCCCTCCGAGATTTGATTCTAGCTACTATGAGATAGTAACATAGTTAGAAAATTTCACATGATACTAATTGCTCAGTCAAGCCAAATACCGCAGATCACTACGCTATCCGTATCTCAGCCCATCTGTCCGCTTCCGGTTCCAAACAGGCGTGTAGCCAAATCAGTTCAATAATATGTAGCATATCCCCGACACCCATCCCCCATTGCCCAACGCCCCCGTTCATGCAATTCTGCGGCGAAATCAGGCCCTTCCGGGCCACGCATGCGACGGGGGAAGAGCATGGGGAAGCGTAAGGCGCTGCTGACGGCGTTGCCGATGCTGGCGGTGGGGTTGGTGCTGGCGGGGTGTGGGGCGGATAAGGGGTATGTGCAGGTGGGGAGCAATCCTGCCGGCAAGCTGCCCGTGCCGCAATGGACCTCGGTGCCGGACACGGGCAAGGTGGCGGAGCTGGCGCCCGGTTGGGAGGGGTGGCCGGCCTGGTGGGGGGTGGATCAGGGTTGGTCGGCGGCACAGCGCCGGGCCTTCTGGTTCACGCCGCAGGGATCGTGGATGGTGCCCTATGGCTGGCTGGTCGTGGTGGAGCAGGCCGGCGGCACGGAGCGGTTTATTGCGCCCGCCAATATGGAACGGCTGGGCTATATCCCCGCGCAGAAGGATGCGTGGAACCCGGAGGCGCTGCCCATCGGGTTCACGGTCACGCCGGGGATGAAGGGGGCCGATGGCACGCCGGGCATGGCCTGGGCCGGGCCCAACTGTGCTGCGTGCCATACCAACAAGCTGGATTACCAGGGCAAATCGCTGATCATCGACGGCGCGCCGTCGCTGGGCGATTTCTATCGCTTCAATGCGGAGCTGCTGGACGCGCTGCTGGTCACCTCTGAAACGCCGGAGAAGTTTGACCGGTTTGTGGCGGCCCTGGTGTCCAAGGGTTTCCTGCCCGCCGATACGCCGGATGCGCGCAATGTTCTGAAAGGCCAGATGGCCGAACATCAGATGTGGCTGTCGGAATATCTGCGCCGGAACCTGTGCGGCAGCCATAATAGCAAGGAATGCCCCGTCGATGAACGTCCCGGCACTGATACCTATGGCGCCTATCAGGCCAAGAACGAGAATTTGAAGGCGGGTCTGCGCGCCCTGGCGCCCGAGGCGCGGGCCCAGGCCGATGCGGTGATCCGCGAGAAATATGTGCCGCTGCCCGGCAATGGCCGCATTGATGCCATCGGCGCGATTTTCAATCAGGTTTCCGGCTTCAACATCGCGGTCGATCAAGCCAATTACTCGCCGTCGAACGCGCCCGTCAGCTATCCGTTCCTGTGGGGGGCGCCGCAGTCGGACGTGGTGCAGTGGAACGGCTTTGCGCCCAATAAATCCGTGCTGGGCCTGGGCGTCGGTCCGCTGGCCCGCAATGTGGGCGAGGTGCTGGGCGTTTATGGTCGCATCCGCGTGACGGCCAAGGACCCATCGCAATGGACCACGCCGGACGGCACGTTCGGGACCGTGCCGGGCAAGGACCCGCGCTTTGGCTATGCGTCCACGGTGCTGACCGACAATCTGGGCCATATCGAGAACTGGCTGTCCACCCTGCGCTCGCCCCCCTGGCCGGAAAGCATCCTGCCGGCGATTGACAAGGATCTGGCGGCCAAGGGCGGCAAGATCTATCGCGGGGAGACGCCCGATGGCGTGAACTGCGTTCTGTGCCATCAGGTCATCGCGCGCGACAAGCAGGGCAATGATTATCAGGCGACCCTGATCCAGACATCGGTGATCGGCACCGATCCGGGCATGGCCGACAATTTCCTGCTGCGCATGAACAAGGCCACGGGGCTGGCCTGGGAAAGCGGCAAGCTGGAAGGGCAGAAGCCGATCAGCCCGCTGCTGTTCTGGCAGAAGGCCTATGGCGATACGCTGGGCAACCGGGGCGACGCGCTGACCACGCAGGTGGTGGGGGTGCTGACGTCCGATTTCAGCGAGACCATCGCCGCCGGTCGCCTGTCCAAGACCTATACCGGGTCGTTTGACGACAAGGCGGATCAACGGTCGTACAAGGCGCGGCCCCTGACGGGCATCTGGGCCACCGCCCCCTATCTGCATAATGGCTCCGTCCCCAATCTGGCGGCCCTGCTGACCGACGAGACGAAGCGACCGACCAGGTTCCATGTCGGCAGCCGGGAGTTCGATCCGGTGCATGTCGGCTATCAGACGGGGCCGGACCCGAACCGCCCGACCTATGAATATGACACAGGCTTCCCCGGCAACCTGAATTCCGGCCATTCCGGCAAGCTTTATGGCACGGAGCTGTCGGACCCGGACAAGCAGGCCGTGATCGAATTCCTGAAGACGCTGTAAGGCCGGGGGACGCAGATGACCAAACGGTTGAAGGAAGGGCTGTGCCTGGCGGTGGCCGGCATGGCCCTGCTGTCGGGCTGTGCCGAACGTGGCGACGCCTATTACCGGCCCATCAACCCGGCTACATATCCCGTCGCCGACGGGCCGGGGGAGAAGCTGGCGCCGGGGGAGGTGGACGCAGCCGCCCGCGTCGCGGCCATCATCTATGCCCATCTGGAGCGGATGTACGCCAATGTACCGGTACGCCGCGACGCGCACCCCAAGCCGCATGGCTGCGTCGCCGCCACCTTCACGGTGGGCGATGGGGTGCCGGTGGCCCTGCGCCATGGGCTGTTCGCCAGCCCCGGTGCCTATCGCGCCGTCATCCGTTATTCCAATTCCAATGAGAATCCCAATCGCCCCGACTATGACAAGGATGGGCGCGGCATGGCGGTGAAGGTGCTGGGCAGCAGTGAACAGCCGCTGCCCGGCACCCCGCTGGCGGTGGCGCCGGGGGCGGAGCCGTCGCAGGATTTCATCATGATCAATTTCCCCACCTTCCTGGTGGCGGAGCCGAAGGATTATGAAAAGCTGGTCGGCTATACCGACAGTCCCAGCAAGATCACGCAGTGGCTGCAGCCCTTGCTGGTCCCGCTGTCCATCGGGTTGAAGGGCACGATCAATGCCGTGGATGCCACCAGCTCGCTGATCGATAACCCGCTGAACACCCGCTACTGGTCCATGGTGCCCTACCAATTGGGCAGCGGGGCGGACGCGGTGGCCGTGAAATATTCCGCCATGCCGTGCGAACCCAAACCCGTGGTCATCCCGAAGACCAAGGACCCCAACTATCTGCGCGCCGCCATGGTGGAGCAACTGGCCACGGGCGGGGCCTGCATGCGCTTCATGGTGCAGGTGCGGACCGGCGACATGAGCGTGGAGGACCCGCGCTATGAATGGTCGGAAACCGAAGCGCCGTTCCAGGAGGTGGCGCGAATCGAGATCCCCAAACAGGATTTCAACACCGAACCGCAGAACGCGGCGTGTGAGGCCAGTTCCTACAACCCCTGGCACGCGCTACCCGACCATAAGCCGCTGGGCGGGGTGAACCGCATGCGCAAGGCGATTTACGAACGCATCTTCGAACTGCGGCGGGAGACGGCGGGGCGGTAGGTGTGTGTCGGGTTTCAAAGGGTTCGCATAGGCTAAGGCGTTGAAAAAATGCCATCACCGACGGCGTGATCGTAGCGCGGATTAGCGGAGCGTAATCCGCGGCAATCCCGGCATTGTCGTTCCGCGGATTACGGCTTCGCCTAATCCGCGCTACATATCCGTCACCCTTTAGTTCTGCTGCAATGCAAACGATTGTAGCTTTGCTGCTACAGGTCTTGGGCATAAATTTGCTGTCAGGGCTTTGACATCACAGGTTTTCCACCAGAACGCACAATCAGCCGACCCAAGATCAGGCTGATTGTGCAAAATCTGACTTGCAAACGATTGCAGATTGCTTATTCTCACCCTCGAAGCAAATGGGAGCCGGATAACGGCGCCCGATATCTGGCCAAACTGGTCCCAGAGGGAGAGAACCCAAATGAAGTGCATTATGATGCGTGCGTCCGCCATGGGCGCGGCGCTGGCGGCGTTCAGCCTGTCGATGGCCCATGCCCAGGAAACCCAGGTCGCACAGGCGGCGGCCCAGGCCGAGGCACCGGCGCAGAGCGATGATCTGCAGTTGGAAGAGATCGTGGTGACCGCTGTGGTCAGCCAGACCTCCAAGATGCGCAGCTCCGTCTCCGTCTCCGCCCTGTCGGCGGATGACCTGATGCAGTCTGCACCGCGCAGCACGGCGGAGATTTTCCGCAACATCCCCGGCGTGCGCTCCGAGGCCACGGGCGGCGAGGGCAATGCCAATATCGCGGTGCGCGGCCTGCCGGTGGCTGCCGGTGGTGCCAAGTTCCTGCAACTGCATGAAGACGGACTGCCCGTCATGGAATTCGGCGACATTGCCTTCGGTAATGCCGACATCTTCCTGCGCGCCGACAGCAATGTAGCGCGGGTCGAGGCGATCCGCGGCGGTTCGGCCAGCACGCTGGCCAGCAATTCGCCGGGCGGCGTCATCAACTTCATCTCCAAGACCGGCGATAAGGAAGGCGGCAGCTTTGCCGTGACGCGCGGCCTGGATTACGATACGACGCGAGGCGATTTTGAGTTCGGCGGCGCCATCGGTGACAATTGGACGGCCCATATCGGCGGCTTCTACCGCGAGGGTGAGGGTGTCCGGAACGCCAATTACAATGCGGAGAGCGGCGGTCAGATCAAGGCCAACCTGACCCGTAAGTTCGAAAACGGCTATGCCCGCGTCTATTTCAAATATCTGAATGACCGCGCCATCGGCTATCTGCCGCAGCCGGTGCTGGTCAGCGGGACCAACAGCGATCCCAAGATCCGCTCTATCAACAATTTCAGCCTGCTGACCGACAGCCTGCATACGCCCAACTTCCTGACCAATGTCGGTCTGGATGGCGACAATAATGTCCGCACCAGCAGCCTGAAGGACGGGATGCACCCGGTGTCCACGGCGGTGGGGGGCGAGTTCAAGTTTGATCTGGCCGATGGCTGGGCCGTTTCCAACAAGCTGCGCGTGGCCGATACGTCGGGCCGCTTCGTCAGCCCGTTCCCGCAGGAAGTGATGGGTGCCCAGGCGCTGGCCATGGCCATCGGTGGCACCGGCGCCAGCCTGCGCAATACCGATGGCTCGTCGGTCGGCACGCTGTCTTCGCTGAACGGCAATGGGCTGGCCACCCGGGTGGCGCTGTTCGATGTGGAGATCAATGATTTCTCCAACTTGGCCAACGACTTCAAGCTGACCAAGTCCATCGTCAGCGGTGACAGCACCATCGACCTGACCGCCGGCTACTACAAGGCCCGGCAGAATATCGAGATGGACTGGCTGTGGAACACCTATGTCATGGACGTCAATGGCCGCGATGGGCGGTTGCTGGATGTCTATAACGCCGCGGGGCAGAAGCTGACCAGCAATGGTCTGCTGGCCTATGGCGTGCCGCTGTGGGGCAATTGCTGCACCCGCCGCTATGACGCGCAGTACACGATCGACGCGCCCTACGTGTCGGCGGCGTGGGAAATGGGGCAGTTGAACCTGGACGCCTCGCTGCGCCGGGATGAGGGGCAGGCGCGCGGCCATTATATCGCCAGCCGTCAGGCCCAGGTCGATGTGAACCGCGATGGCAGCATCAATGTTCCCGAACAGTCGGTGTCGGTGATCGACAGCGCCAACCCGCAGAAAATCAACTATGACTGGGGTTACTGGTCCTGGTCGGTCGGTGCCAACTATATGATCGATCCCGATCTGGCCGCCTTCGCGCGTGTCAGCCAGGGTGGCCGCGCCAATGCCGACCGCCTGCTGTTCGGACGCCTGCGCGCCGATGGCTCGGTTGCCAAGCAGGATGCGGTCGATATGGTCGACCAGTATGAAGCGGGCCTGAAGTGGCGCGGGGAGGATGTCAGCGTCTTCGCCACCGCCTTCTATGCCAAGACCCAGGAACAGAATTTCGAGGCGACCAGCCAGCGCTTCTTTGACCGCACCTACACGGCCAAGGGCATCGAGCTGGAAGCCACCTACCGCTATGAGGGTTTCCTGCTGAGCGGTGGCGCTACCTGGACCGATGCGGAGATTTCCAAGGATGCGCTGACCCCGGCGGTCAAGGGCAATACGCCCCGTCGTCAGGCCAAGCTGATCTATCAGCTGACGCCTTCCTACAGCTATGAGGGCTATACGCTGGGTGCCAACATCATCGGCACCACCAAATCCTATGCCCAGGACAATAACGAGTTGGTGATGCCCGGCTATGCCCAAGTGAACCTGTTCGCCGACGCCGCCATCACAGACGGCCTGTCGCTGTCCATCAATGTCAACAATCTGTTCAATGCCAAGGGCCTGACGGAAGCCGAAGAAGGCTCCATCACCAATGGCATCGACAACATCATCCGCGCCCGCTCCATCAACGGACGTACCAGCACTGCCACGCTGAAATACAGCTTCTGACGTGGCGCACCCGGCCGGGGGACCTCCCCCTCCTTCCTTCCGGAACCCCGGCCGGGCTTTCTTTTCGTGATTATCGTTGAGCAATTTAAGAAACAGGTTTGTCCCATGTCCGCCTTTCCCCTGGCCCTTCCCGATGATGCCGACCTGTCCGCCCGCTTGTCCGCGCGGATAGGGCAGCATTGGCATCGGCTGCTGGCGGCCCTGCGTCCGCTTTACGGCGAAGGGGCGTGGGAGGGGGAGCTGGCGGCACGCCTGCTGGGGGCCGCGATTGCCCGTCCGGCGGACCTGCGTGCGCTGGATCAGGTGCGCGAAGCGTCGCCTGACTGGTTCCAGCAGCCGGAAATGGTAGGGTATTGCACCTATATCGACCGGTTCGGCGGCACCCTGGCCGGCACGCGGGCTAAGCTGGATGAGCTGTCGCGGCTGGGCGTGCGCTACTTCCATCCGCTGCCGCTTCTGAAGCCACGTGAAGGGGACAGTGACGGCGGTTTCGCCGTGGCCGATTTCCGGCAGGTGGACCCTAAGCTGGGCAGCATCGATGATCTGCGCAGCTTGGCGTCCGACCTGCGGGAACGGGGGATCAGCCTGTGCCTGGATATCGTCTGCAACCATACCGCAGACACCCATGACTGGGCATTGGCCGCCAAGGCGGGTGATCCGAAGTTCCGTGATTTCTATCATGTGGTGGAAAGTTCAGGGCAGGTGGCGGCGTATGAGGCGCATCTGGGACAGGTGTTTCCGCAGACGGCACCCGGAAACTTCACCTTCGTGCCGGAAATGGGGGGCCATGTCTGGACCACCTTCTATCCGTTCCAGTGGGATTTGAACTACGCCAACCCGGCGGTCTTCATCGAGATGATGGACGTGCTGCTATATCTGGCGAACCAGGGGGCGGAAGTGTTCCGCCTGGACAGTGCGCCCTTCCTATGGAAACGCGAAGGCAGCGATTGCCGTGGGCTTCCGGAGACGCATCTGGTGGTGCGTGCCTGGCGCGCCGCCCTGGCCATCGTGGCCCCGGCGGTGGCGTTGAAGGCGGAGGCGATTGTCGGGCTGGCGGAGGTTCTGCCGTTTCTGGGAGAGCCGGAGCAGCCGGAATGCCATCTGGCCTATAACAACACCGCCATGACCTCGCTTTGGGCGGCACTGGCCACGGGGGACACGCGGCCCTTGGCGACCTGCCTGACCCAGGCGCTGGCCAAGCCGGCGGGGGCCGGGTGGCTGACCTATGTTCGCTGCCATGACGACATCATCTGGGGGGCGCTGAAGGGTGTAATCCCGGATGAGACGCTGGCCTGGATATCGGATTTCTATGCCGGTTCCGTGCCCGGTTCCTTTGCCGATGGACAGGCGTTCCAGGCGGAACCGGGGGCTGTGCGCTCCACCAATGGCATGGCGGCGTCGCTGGCCGGTGTGCGGGACGGGGCCGACAATGCGGCGGCACTGGCGCGGCTGCGGCTGCTGTATGGTGTGACCTTCGCGCTGGACGGTATTCCCGCCATCTATATGGGCGATGAACGTGCCCTGACCAATGATCCCGACTATGCGTCGGAACCCGACCATGATGATGGCCGCTGGCTGCATCGGCCCCGCATGGACTGGACCCGCGACGCAGGGACGACCCTTGCTGCCATTGCCGCCTTTGCAAAGGCGCGGCAGGGGCGGGCTTGTCTGCATGCGGCCAATCCGGCCCGCCCGTTGCCGTCCGCCGATCCGGCACTGCTGGCGTTTGAGCGGGCGGACAGGGGCGGGGATCGCCTGATCTGTCTGGGCTGGTTCAAGGGTGACGACATGGTCATGGATCTGTCGGGCCTGTTGGGTCCTGGTGACTGGCATGACCTGCTGGACGGGACGGATGTCAACGCGCAGTCTGTGGCGATGGCCCCCTGGGGCCTGCGCTGGCTGGTCGCCAAGAACGGTTAAGGGAAGGGTGGGACATGCGGGTCGCGGGTATCGAACTGGGCGGGACCAAGGTGGTGGTCGGGGTTGGCACGGGGCCGGATGACCTGTCGCCCATCCACCGCATTCCCACCACCGACCCGGCCACCACCATGGCCGCCATTATCGACGCGCTGGACAGCCTGAAGCCGTTTGATGCCATCGGTATCGCCAGTTTCGGCCCGCTCTGCCTGGACCCCGCCGACGCGCAGGGCTTGCGCATCACCAACACACCCAAGCCGGGCTGGTCACAGACGCAGCTTGTGGCGCCGCTGGTGGAACGGTTCGGGGTGCCGGTGCGCCTGGATACCGATGTGAACGGGGCGGCCCTGGGCGAGGGGCGTTGGGGTGCCGCGCGGGGCCTGCGCGACTTTGCCTATATCACCGTCGGCACCGGGGTTGGTGTCGGGCTGGTGGTCAATGGCGCACCGGTGCATGGCATTCTGCATCCGGAGGCGGGGCATCTGCTGGTCCGCCGCGACCCGGTGCGTGACCCCTATACGGGGCATTGCCCGTTCCATGGCGATTGCCTGGAAGGGTTGGCCTGCGGTCCCGCCATCGCGGCGCGGGTGGGGGCGAAGGCGGAAACGCTGGGCGATGATCACCCGGTTTGGCCGCTGGTGGGGGATTATATCGGGCAGCTTTGCGCCAGCCTGCTGCTGATCACGGCACCGCGCCGCATCATCCTGGGCGGCGGCGTGGGACAGCGGCCCGGCGTGCGCGCGGCGGCGGAGCTGGCGATGCGAGCGCATCTGGCCGGGTATCTGCAAAGCCCGGCCTTTGCGCAGGACATTATCGTGCCGCCGGGTTTGGACAGCCTGTCCGGCGTGCTGGGTGCGATTGTGGTGGGTAGCGCGGATTAGCGAAGCGTAATCCGCGGAAAGCTCGGCACCGTCGGCCCGCGGATTACGGCTGACGCCTAATCCGCGCTACAAACTCGCCCTACAAACGCACCCGCAGCCCCGCCAGCCATTGCTGCTCCGGCCCGACATTGGTTAGGCCGTCGCTGCGGCGGCCTGTTTCGACCCGCGCGCCGGTGACATTCTCTGCGGTGGCATAGAGTTCCAGCATCTCATCCACGCGCCAGCCGGCATAGAGATCACCCACGGCGTAGCTGTCGAGCGTGCCGAGGTTGCGGCTGTCTTCGAACTGTTTGCCAGTGGCGCGGACCTGGGCACGCAGGGTCAGGGTGGCGATGGGGTTCCAGGTGACATCCACCGTGCCGGAATGGCGCGGCGACTGGCCCAGCTGATTGCCCTTCAGCGCCCGCATGGACCCTGGATCGGTGATTTCGCTGTCGCTGAACAGATAGGCGGCGGACAGGCGCAGGCTGTCGGTTGCCTGCCAGGCAATATCCGCCTCTAGCCCCTTGACCGTCACCCGGTCCAGGCCCCGGCGCTGCGCCAGACTGCCGCCCGCCGGGACGAACACGCCCAGTTCGGCATTGTTGCCGGTGCTGGTCTGGATCACAACATTGTCGACGGCGTTTTTCAGGCGGACATGGAACAGGGTGGCGTTCAGCGTGACGCCATGACCGGGCGTCAGGCGCAGGCCCGCCTCACCCCCGCGCATGCGTTCGGGGGTCAAGGCTGGGTTCGCCTCCGTAATGTCATTGCCGACGCGGAAGGGGCGGTACAGTTCGTTCAAGGTGGGCAGGCGGAAGCCGGTATAGGCGGCGGCACGCAGCGCGATGCTGTCATCAGCCTGCCAGTCGATGCCTGCGCGGCCATTGGCGACCGTGCCGTCGCGCGTGGCATAGCGGTCATTGCGCAGAATGGCACCGGTGGCGATATCGCTTTCCAGACGGTGGCCGTCACTGTTCTTCCAGGCATCCAGGCGGCCACCGGCGGATACGGTCAGGCCCGGTACGCCGGTCCAGGCCTGTTCAATGAACAGCCCCGCCACCGATTGCGTACCGCCCGCATCGCGCAGGCGGGTGTAGCGACCGGCGGTATAGGTCATCCGCTCCTTGGTCTTGCCGTCGGTTTCGCGCAGGTCGGCGCCGATATCGGTTTCAAAACCGTCGGCGGGGGTGAAACCGATCTGCGCGATGGCACCCTTGGCCGTGGCCGGCACGTCATACTGGTCCAGCGACGGGGTTTCGGCGGTGCGGGTGGCGTTCACGCCGGAAAAGGTGCTGGCAAAGGACCAGTCGCGCCAATAGGCCACGGCCTCCCAATCGACCTTCTCCCCATCGCCGACCAGACGCAGGCTGCCCTCCACCGCGTCGGTGGCATTGTTGGTGTAAGGTGTGCCGTTGCCCCGGCTTTCCTTGAAACCCGACAGTTTGGCGGTGGCGGATATAGTGCCGACGCGGGCGGACAGGACACCATCGACAGCATAGGCGTCGCTGTCGGCCTTGATATCGATGGGACCGCGCCGGGCGGGTTCCACCAGCTTCACGCCATCGGTGCGAAAGGCGCTGCCTGACAGGCCCATATGCCAGCCATTGGCACTGCCGCCCACCGACGCCTGCGACAGCAATGTGCCGTCGCTGCCGCCGGCCAGTTCCATGTCCAGCCCGTCACGCTGCTTGGTGTCGATGCGGATGGTGCCGGCCAGGGCCGAGTTGCCCCAGGGACCGGCCCCGCCGCCGCGCGTCAGGGCGATGCTGTCCACCGACGATGTGGGCAGGCGCGACCAGTAGACCCAGCCGCCGAACGGGTCATTGACCGGCACGCCATCGACCAGCACCAGGGTGCGGCCCGCCCCGTTGGGGCCGATGCCGCGCAAGGAAACACCCTGCGCCGTGGGGTTGGCGGTGCGCGATCCCGACCGCCGGAACAGGCCGAAGCCGGGCACGGCGCGCAATGCCTCGTCCAACCGCCGCTGTGGTGCGGTGGCAAGGGCGGCGGCGTCGATGATGGTGGGGCCGTAGGCGCGTTCATAGGCGGGCACCCCGTCGCGCCGGCCCGTCACCACAATCTCCGCCACCTGATTGTCATCGGCGGCCAGTGCCGGCAGGCCCGCGAACAGGGCCAGGGCGGCGCATAGGGGGCGGGACAGGCGGGCGGGCAGGGAACGCTGCGTCATCTCGAAACCTTTTCCGGCGCGGACGGATGGGGGGCCGCCGCTGCTTCATCGGGGGATATAGTCGAAGATTGGGCGGCCTGGATATGCCGGATCGTCGCGCCCACCTGTTCGCCATGCCGCTGACCACGGGGGCCGGGCGGGTGGATGCGCGCCACCACGCTGGCCGGATGACCGGCCAGGACCAGGATACGGTCGGCCATCATCGCCGCCTCCGTCAGGTCATGGGTGACCAGCAGCAGGGCCAACCCCTGCCGTTCCACCATCCGGCGCAGCAGCAGAACCCGCAGCCGGTCGGCCAGGGCGGTATCCAGCGATACCAGCGGTTCATCCAGCAGCAGCAGGTCGCCATCGGCGGCCAGGGTGCGGGCAAGCGCCGCGCGGCGCTGCATGCCCAGGCTGACCTGTGACGGGAACTGTCCATGGCTGTCGCGCGGCAACTCCACGGCGTCCAGCCAGCGCCGGGCCTGCCCCCGCCCCCGCTGCGCCGGTGGCAGGGCCATGTCGACATTGTCGGACAGGCTGCGCCAGGGCAGCAGGTTGGGTTCCTGGAAATGCGGAACGATGCGCAGGCCGGGGGCGGGCACGGCTGTGCCCACGAAATCCCGATCCAGCCCGGCGGCCAGCATCAGGGCCGTGCTTTTGCCACAGCCGCTGGGCCCCACCAGTGCCAGGACTTCACCGGGGGTGACATCAAGGTCCAGCCCGGCCAGAACGGGCGTGCCGGCAAAGCGCTTCTCATCCACCGTCAGGCGCAGCAGCGGTTCAGCCATGGGACCCCCGCCAGCGGCCGGCGCGCCGTTCCAGGGGCGCCATCATCGCCATTTCGATCACCTGCGCCACCAGTACGAAGGCCAGGGCATAGGCCAGCAGGGTGGCGACATCGAACATCTGAAAGGCCAGATGGATCTTGAACCCCACGCCATTGCCGCGCCCCAGCAGTTCCACCACCAGCACGATCTTCCAGACCAGCGACAGGCCGTTGCGCGCCGCCGCGAACAGGTAGGGCGACAGGTGCGGCAGCAGCAGATGGCGCAGCCGATCCGTGCGGGTGAAGCGGTAGGCGGCGGCCATGCGCGACAAGGCGGGGTCCAGCGCGCGGGCGCCGGCCCGCACCTGCACCACCACGTTCGGTACCTTGTTCACAGCCACGGCGGCGATGGCCGCCGCCTCCGTCAATCCGAACCAGAGATAGGCCAGGACGATCACCACCAGGGCCGGGACGTTCAGGGCCAGGGTCAGCCAGGGACCCAGCAGACCATCCAGCAGCGGCGATCGGCCCATGGCGATGCCGATGGCGGTGCCGATGGACAGGGCCAGGGTGAAGGCGGCGGCGACGCGGGCCAGGGTGACGCCCAGATGCAGCCAGAGCTGCCCCGACGCCGCCTCCCGCAGCAGTGCCGCCGCGACCATGGCGGGGCCGGGCAGTGTGGGGCCGGCGACGGCCAATGCCGCCCCCTGCCAGAGCAGCAGGATCAGAAGGATGGAAAGGCCCGCCCGCGCCACGCCCTTTACCCCCACGAAACCGGCCAGAAGGTGCCGTCGGGAATGGCCGACGCATCGCCCACCAGATCCCGTCCGCCCAGGCCTGCCAACAGCGTGAACAGACGGGCGGCGTCGGCGCGTTCCGCCTCTGTCCAGCGCTGGGGGATGCCCTGTCGGAAGCGGTCGCGCAGGTGCCGGGCGGTCGTGTCGTCATCGGCACCCAGCAGGGGGCGGATGGCGGTCCAGGCATCATCATCGCGGGCCAGGACATCCTTGGCCTGCCGCGTCATCGTCGTGAAGGCGGTCAGGGTGGCGTGGTTGCGGGCGGCCCAATCGGCGCGGAAGACATAGCCCAGGGTCGGCACTTCGGTGGCCAGCCCCAGATCGCGCGCCAGATCGGCCACACCCGCCAGCTGGCGCATCCCCACCGCCTCCAGCCGGGCCGCGTAATGCCAGTAGGTGAGGATGGCATCCAGGCGACCGGATTGCAGCTGCTGCGACAGAAGCGGCGGGGCCGCGAAGATCGGGTTGGCCGCCTCTGCCAGATCGATGCCATGTCGCTGTGCGGTTTGCGCGCGCAGCAGCAGCCAGCCCTTGTCCACCGGGCCGCCGGCAACGCCGATGCGTTTGCCGGCCAGATCGGCGGTGGTCCGGATGGTGCTGTCAGCCGGCACGATGATGGCGCCGACGGCACAGGAATAGGGGATGAAGGACAGGTCGATGCCCGCCGCCCGCTGCCGCGCCACCCACAGCCAATCGGATGCGATGATATCGACGCCACCGCCCAGCAGGGCCACCTGTGTCGCCTGCGTGCCGGCCAATTCCTGCACCGACAGCGACAGGCCGGCAGCCCGGTCCAGCCCCCTGGCGCTGGCCGTCGCCATTTCCCACTGCACCGTGCCGAAGGGCAGCAGGCCCAGGCGCACCGACGATGCCGGGGCCGCGCCTGCGGGCAAGACCGTCAGCGACGCGGCACCCGCCAGGAAGGTCCGGCGGCAGACATTGATGGCCATCGCTTCCTCCCGGGGAAGTCATTCTCATTGGTCTCCATGCTACGGCCCCGGCAGGAGGGGCCATATTAGACCAAGGAAGGATGGGGCATTTTCTGGCCCCAAAGTTCAATGAACCAACGTCCAATACCGGGACGTATCACCCACCCCTAAAGTGACGGTGCGAAATCTTCGCCAAATCATCTGACTTTTCTGACGTGCCGGAAATATTCGCGGCGCGAAGGGCTGAGTTCTTGTCCGCGAAGGCGGTCCAATCATCATGTGGGAGGGAGAAATGCGTTTGCGCAATGTTCTGCGGCTGGGTGCGTGCGGCCTGGCGCTGGGCCTGGGTCTGGTGGGATCGGCGTCTGCCGATACAACGGATGAGCTGCTGAAACAGCTGAAGGCCAAGGGCATCCTGACGGAACAGGAATTCCAGGCCCTGTCCGCCCGCCGTGCGGAGGAGGTGAAGGCCGCCCCCGCAGCAGCCAGCGGCAAGGTGCTGGAAGCCGCCGACACGGGCGTGGGCTTCAAGGTCGGGGCCGTGAATGTGCAAATCTCCGGCTCGGTCAACGGCTTCTATGTCAGCGACAATGCCGACAAGCCGGGGGCGACCAAGAATGTGGTCGGTGGTCTGTCCAGCGTCGGTGGCAATGACACCAGTTCGGTGCGCAACGGCCTGCTGCCCGGCTTCCTGAAGTTCGATGTGACGACGCAGCAGGCGGGCTGGGACGTGGGTGCCCATTTCGGCATGTATCCCGGCATCAACAGCGTCAGTTGGGCCGGTGGCGCCAATTCCGGCGGGTCACCGACGGCTTTGTCCACCTCGGGCATCGATTTCCGCCAGACCTTCCTGACCTTCGGCAAGAAGGGGTTTGGCGAGATCAAGATCGGCCGCGATATCGGGTTGTTCGGGGCGGATGCCATCCTGTCGGATGTCACGCTTCTGGGCGTAGGCACGGCGGCGGGCAATGCCACCCCGTCCAACACCTCGCTGGGCCGTATCGGGCTGGGTTACATCTATACCGATTTCCAGCCGCAGATCACCTACACTACGCCGGACATGAACGGCTTCAAGCTGTCGGCGGGCATCTTCCAGCCGCTGGCCACCGCCGGCCAGAACGAGCTGAACGATACGCCCGGCTTCCAGGCCAAGGCCTCGTATGAAGGCAAGGCGGGGGCCGTGACCACCAAGCTATGGGCGGGCCTGCTGACCCAGGACCATGACCCGGCGGTTGCCGGCGGGCCGGACTACAAGGGCACCGGCTATGATGTCGGGGCCAAGGTCGGGTTCGGGAATGCCAGCCTGCTGGGCTACTACTATACTGGCGAAGGGATTGGGACCACGGGCCTGTTCATCCTGTCCGCCGATGCGCGCGGCAACAAGCGTGACAGCGACGGCTTCTATATCCAGGGCAGCTATGTCATCGACAAGCTGACGCTGGCCGCCTCCTATGGTGAAAGCCATCTGGATCTGGCCAAGGGGGAGGTGAACCCGACCCTGCTGGACACCAACAAGTCCTGGGTAGGCACGGTCCATTACGGCCTGACCGACTGGGTCACGCTGGTGGGTGAATATATCAACACCAAGGCAGAGGCACAGGGCCCCAACAAGGCCTCCTCCGACACGATCGCGCTGGGCGCCATCATGTTCTTCTGATCCTGCTGAGCTTTGTGGCCGCCCGGTGAAAGCCGGGCGGCTTGTTTTGTTTTATGGGCGGGCTTGCCCTCACCCTCCCGTTGGCTGGCGCCAACGGGCCCCTCCCTCTCCCACCTTT
Organism: Niveispirillum sp. FG156; assembly: GCF_057809555.1. Classification (NCBI taxonomy): domain Bacteria; kingdom Pseudomonadati; phylum Pseudomonadota; class Alphaproteobacteria; order Rhodospirillales; family Azospirillaceae; genus Niveispirillum; species Niveispirillum sp. FG156. The sequence goes on from NZ_JBMDKE010000002.1 coordinate 51,616, forward strand.
GTGGGCGAGGGAAGAAGTTTTCGCGCCTCGCCCGCCTTTCGGGGTAGTGAGGGTCGAACCTTATCCCTCACTACCCCCGGCCTTGCGCGGCATCAGGCCACGGGCGGGGTTGTAGGCCCAGAAGGAGAGGGTGAGGAAGGATACTGTCGCCCCCGCCACCCATCCCGCCGCCGCCCAATCCACCTGTCCGTAAAGGGCAAAGCGGATCAGTTCGACGGCGTGGGTGAAGGGGTTGAAACGGGCCAGCAGGTAGAGCCATTCGCTGCCCTCCCGCAGCTTCCACAGAGGGTAGAGGGCCGACGATAGGAAGAAGGAAGGGAAGATGACGAAATTCATCACGCCGGCGAAGTTTTCCAACTGCCTGATGGTGCTGGACAGCAGCATGCCAACGGCACCCAGCATGAGACCCGCCAGCAGCAGGGCCGGAATGACGGTGAGATAACCCATCGCCGGCACCGTCAGCCCCGTCAGGGCCGCGATGGCCAGGAAGGCCGCAACCTGCGCCAGCCCCACCACGGCGCCGGCCAGCAGCTTCGCCGTCAGCAGGAATTCACGTGGCAGGGGGGCCGTCAGCAGCAGGCGCATGCTGCCCATTTCCCGGTCATAGACCATGGACAGGCTGCTTTGCATGCCGTTGAACAACAGGACCATGGCGGCAAGGCCGGGCAGTACATAGGTCTCATAGGTGATGTAGGTGTCGTAGGGCGGCTGCACCGAAATGCCCAGGGCCGCGCGGAAACCGGCGGCGAAGATGAACAGCCAGACCAGGGGGCGGACAAGGGCGGAGATGAACCGTTCGCGTTGATGCAGGAAACGCAACATTTCCCGCCAGATGACAGCCTTCAAGGCGCGCAGGTAAGTCATCATGGCGTTCCCTCCGGTCGGGTCAGGGTCCCGAACGCTTCCCCCAGCGTGCCGGCACCAGTGCGGGACAGAAGGTCTGGGACGCCGCCCGTGGCGCGCACCTGGCCGCGATGCAGCAGCACGACATCGTCGCCGTCCCGCACCTCATCAAACAGATGCGTGGCCCAGAGGACGGCGACGCCATCGTCGGCACACAGGCGATGCACATGATCCACCAGATCGCGGCGCGACGGTGCGTCCAGACCCACGGTCGGTTCATCCAGGATCAGCAGGGGCGGGCGGTGCAGCAGAGCACGGGCCAGTTCCACCCGCCGGCGGTGGCCGCCATTCAGCAGCCGCACCTTGTCACTCGCCCGGTCGGACAGCGCGAACCGGTCCAGCAGTTCGGTGATGCGCGGCGCCGTCTGCCGGGCGGACAGGCCGCGCAGGCCGGCGGCATAGGTCAGGTTCTGGCGCACCGTCAGGTCCAGATCCAGGGTCGGCTGCTGAAACACCACACCCATGGCGGCGAGTGCTGCACCCGGCTGGCGGCGCAGATCATAGCCGCCAATATGGATGCTGCCCATTTCCGGCGTGAACAGCCGGGTCAGCAGGCCCATCAGGGTGGATTTACCGGCCCCGTTGGCGCCCAGCAGCGCCGTGAAGCGGCCCGGTTCAACGGCAAAGGCGACCCCGCGCAACGCGAAGCCGCCCTTGCCATAGCTGAAACCCAGCTGTTCAACCGTCAGTGCCGCCCTCATGGCACCACCACGGCACCCCAGGGGTAGCGCCCGACAGGAATGGATTTCACCACCTTCAACCCCTCCACATCGATGACCGAGACATCGTTGGAGACGCCGTTGGTGGTGAACAGCGTCTTGCTATCGGGCGACAGGGCCATGTGCCAGACACGGCGGCCCACCAGCAGATAGGCCTTCACCTGATAGGTGGCCGTGTCCACCACCGCCACATGGTTGGCGGGGCCGAGTGCGATGAAGGCCAGCCGGCCATCCCTGGACAGTTTGATGCCCACGGGCTGTACTTTGTCGGCCTGCACGCCCTTCACGGCGAAACCGATGGTCTGTTTCACCTGGCGGCTGGCCACGTCGATCACCTTTACCGTGCCACCGATTTCGGCGGAAACCCACAGTGACTTGCCATCGGCGGTGAATTCGGCGTGGCGGGGGCGGGCATCGACCTGCGTATTGTCCACAAGCTGCCGGGTGCCGGTGTCGATCCAATGCACCATATTGGTGGTTTCGGACGTGTTGACGGCCCATCTGCCATCCGGGCTGACGGCCATGCCCTCCGGCTCCACCCCGACATCGATCTGATAGGCGACGGAACGGGTGGGGATATCGACGACGGTGACGACATTGTCATCCTCGTTCGCGATGAAAAGATGGGTGCCGTCGGGGGCCAGCGCGAATTGTTCGGGATCATCGCCCGATGGCAGATTGTGCAGGATCTTGCCCGTAGCAATGTCCAGCACCTGCACCGTGTCATCGTCGCTGGCGCAGATATAAAGCTGTTTGCCATCGGCGGACAGGGTGATGCCGCGCGGGCGGGCACCGACCTTGATCGTGGATTTCACGGTCATTGTATCGGTATCGATCAGGGTCAGGCTGTTGTCGCGTTCGTTGGAGACATACAGCGTCCCGGCCCCCGCCGGTCCCGCGATGCCCAAGGCAAGCAGCGCCAGCAGCAAACATGCCCGCATTCTTCATCCTCCCGGTGGCGGTGGACCTTGGCGGCCCTTGACCGGCAACCCTATCCCGGCCCGCGCCGGTGCGGCCATTAGACCATGGGACAAGGGCCGCAGCGGGCCGGGGAAACGGGCGTGGCACCAAAGTCCAATTAGGGCAGGGCGGGGAAATCGTTACGCTGGCGACCATTCGAAACGCCCTGTTTCCAACGCTTTCCTGAGGATGATGCCCATGCCGTCGCCCGTCCGCCTCGCCGCCGGCCTGATTGCCGCCGCCCTGTTCACCGCCCCTGTTGCCCTGCCGGCGCTGGCGCATGGCGATGTTACCCCGCAGCCGGTGAATATCGAGGGTCTGGAGAAGCTGGGGCCGGACTGGCGGGCCAGCAATCCCTATCGCGGGAACAAGCGCGCCATCGAGATCGGGTCCTCGGCCTATAACCAGAACTGCGCGCGCTGCCACGGGCTGGGCGCCATTTCGGGCGGTATCGCGCCGGATCTGCGCTTCCTGGAAGCCGGCGATACCGGCGATGAATGGTTCTCCGAACGGTTCCGCAAGGGGGCCGCGCGCGACGGCAAGGTCTATATGCCGGCCTTTGGCGAGGTGCTGGGCCAGGAGGCCGGATGGGCCATCCGCAGCTGGCTGGAGACTGTGCCGCAGTGATTGTTTGTGGTTGCCTTGCTCCCTCACCCTCCCACCGGCTGGCGCCGCCAGGCCCCTCCCTCTCCCACGTTCGTGGGCGAGGGGCAAAACTTTACCCCTCGCGTGGCGGGAGAGGGAGGGGCTCAAGCCGGAAGGTTTGGGAGGGTGAGGGAGCGACATCCCCAAGATGGAACAAACACAAGGAACCCGCCCATGAACCGTCGCCAATTGCTGGCCATGGTCGCGACCCTGCCGCTTGCGGTGGGGTTTTCGCGTTTTGCCGCCGCAGCTCCGCTGGACAAGGTGATGCAGAAGGGCACGCTGCGCATCGCGGTCTATCGCGATAACCCGCCCTGGTCCTGGCGGCGAGAAGGGGCGCTGGTCGGGATTGATGTCGATCTGGGCCGGGCGCTGGCGGACAGGCTGGGCGTGAAGCCGGAATTCATGGAGCTGACCGCCGACGAGAATATGGATGACGATCTGCGCAATGCCGTCTGGAAAGGCTCCATCCTGGGTGAACCGGTGGCCGACCTGATGATGCACGTCCCCTATGACCGGGAATTCGGCCTGCGCAATGACATGGCGGTGCTGACGGGGCCGTATCACCGCGAAAGCTTCGCGCTGGCCTGCGACCCGGCGCGCACCGATTGCCAGGGATCAATGGCCGATATGGCGGGCAGCAGCATCGCCGTGGAGACGGACAGCGTGCCTGATTTCTATCTGACCGGGGCGTTCGGCGGGCGGCTGCGCGGCGATGTCGTGCATCATCTGTCGGCGGCGGCGGCCATGGCCGACCTGATCACGGGACAGGCAGGGGCCGCGATGGCGACACTGGCCCAGGTGGAACTGGGTCAGAAGGCGTCGGGCCGCAAACTGGTGGTGCGGCGGGGACCGTTTCCGGGCCTGGCCAAACAGGGCTGGGACATCGGCATCGCTGTGAAAACCGATAGCCGCGACCTTGGTTACAAGCTGGAAGATGTGATCGCCGGCCTGATGGCGGATGGCACCATCGCCGGCATGTTCGCCGCCTATGGTATTACGCACGCACCGCCGGGCGGGTGAGGCCCGCCGCGCCAACGATCAGCGAGAGCCGGAAGTTGGCTTCGGTGCCGACAGCGGAGGGGGTGGCGAGGCAGGCTTACTCATTTTTTGTCAATCCACTCCGTGACGGATCATCGGTTCCCGCTGTGCCAACCGCATTCATTGCTGGCTGCTCGTTTTTGTCTGCTGGTTGCGGAGATTCCGCAGTGCGTCCCGAGCGCTGATCCGCCCCACTTCCTTCACGCCCCAGGGTCCGCTCTCCACCACCCTCATGTCCGGGGGAGGGGGGGCTTTTGCAGACTTACCGTCTGACCTTGCGGGTTCTTTTGAATCGGCTTGGACATCATGCCTCCCTACCGGCTCGTGTGTCAGAATAAGAATATACAACACTTGCGCCAAGCCGACTATGATAGCGAAGCAAAGTACGCGAAACATTCGGGTGCGCATGGACAGGCGTGTCAGATTTACGGCTCGCAACGATTCTGCATAGACCGCCAACTGATTGGCCTGTGTGGTCCGAAGGTCAAGCACGACCGCTTTGTCGCGTACTTCATCGGTTTTATGAACGCCGGCTTCATGCTGGCTTCTGTGGTAACTTATCAACTCCTGTGCATATCCGATCTGTGCGGTTTCCATCATCGGCAGGTATTGTTGCCGCCGCTTTGTGGCCTGAAAAAGATAGTAGGTCGTGATGCTGATGGCCGTCAGCATCAAGATGGCAAGACCATAGGCCGCCCATAGCAGTGGCCCGTTGGTCAGCTTGTCTAGTGATGGTTTCACGAAACCAAGTGATGCCAACAGGACGCCAATCGATGTCGCAAAAAAAGGCAGGCTTCGGACCACATTCTCTTCCTGATCAATTTCTCGTTTCAGGCTGTCGGTGATCGACTTTTCCAGATATTCCGCGACGGGCGTGCTGAGTTTCACCTCAGTGGTGGCTTCCTCCTCAGTTGCGCCGTCATTCAAGGGAAGTTCGGAGGCTGCCATAGGCGCTCGTTCAGATTTTGATCTATGTAATAGAATATATGCTAGTTTTTTCAATAAAATGAAATAGCTCCGCTGATACCAAGGTTCAATTTTGCCCCTTGCCGGGCGGGGTTACCTTGGGTCTCGTCGTTGAAACCAATCCGTATCCCAAGCCTTTGAAAATCCGTCACCGTCGCGGCCGCTTCCCCGGCTGCGGCGACCGGTGGCTTGCGGGCGGATTTCGCCGGAAGCCGGGCCGGGCATCGTGCCGCCGCCCCGGCCCTTTACAGGGAGACAAGACGCCATGAAGCGCATTCTGCTGGCAACCTGCGCCGTGCTGGGCCTGGCCGCCGCCACGCCGACCTTCGCCGCCGGTCCTACCGACGCCGACCTGATGAACGACGCCGCCACAACCGGCGACGTGCTGACCTATGGCATGGGCCCCCAGGCGCAGCGCTACAGCCCGCTGAAGACGCTGAACACAGAAAACGTGTCGAAGCTGGTGCCCGCCTTCTCCTTCTCCTTTGGTGGGGAGAAGCAGCGCGGGCAGGAGGCACAGCCCATCGTCCATGACGGCACCATCTATGTCACCGGCTCCTACAGCCGCCTGTGGGCCGTCGACGCCCGCACGGGCGAGGAGAAGTGGCAGTATGATGCCCGCCTGCCCGAAGGCATCATGCCGTGCTGCGATGTGGTCAACCGCGGTGCCGCGATCTATGGCGACATGGTCTATTTCGGAACGCTGGACGCCAAGCTGGTGGCGCTGAACAAGGACACGGGCAAGGTCGTCTGGTCCAAGAAGATGGCCGAATACGAGGCGGGTTATTCCTATACCGCCGCCCCGATGATCGTGGATGGCAAGATCATCACCGGCAATTCCGGCGGTGAATTCGGCATCATCGGCAAGGTGGAGGCGCGCGACGCCAAGACGGGCGAACTGATCTGGTCCCGCCCCACCATCGAGGGCCATATGGGCCAGATGAATGGCAAGGATAGCACCGTCACCGGCAAGCAGAATGCCTCCTGGCCGGGCGACATGTGGAAGCAGGGCGGCGGGGCCACCTGGCTGGGCGGCACCTATGATCCGGAAACCAAGCTAATCTATATGGGCACCGGCAACCCCGCCCCGTGGAACAGCCATCTGCGGCCCGGCGATAACCTCTACACCTCCTCCACTCTGGCCATCGATCCGAATACGGGTGAGATCAAATGGCACTTCCAGACCACGCCGCATGATGGCTGGGATTTCGACGGGGTGAACGAGTTCATTCCCTTCGACCTGAAGAAGGATGGCAAGGTCATCAAGGCCGGCGCCAAGGCGGACCGCAATGGCTTCTTCTTCGTGCTGGACCGCACCAACGGCAAGTTCATCTCCGCCACGCCGTTCGTGTCGAAGATCACCTGGGCCAAGGGCTTCGACAAGAAGGGCCGCCCGATCTATGACCCGGCCAACCGTCCTGGTAATCCGGTCGAGGCGGCGCAGGGTGAGACCAAGGGCAAGTCGGTCTTCGCGGCCCCGTCCTTCCTGGGCGGCAAGAACTGGATGCCCATGGCCTATAGCCAGGATACCGGCTTCTTCTATGTCCCCTCCAACGAATGGGGCATGGATATCTGGAACGAGGGCATCAATTACAAGAAGGGTGCCGCCTATCTGGGCGCGGGCTTCAACATCAAGCCGTTGTATGAGGATCATATCGGCGTGCTGCGCGCCATCGACCCCGCGACCGGTGAGACCAAGTGGGAATACAAGAACAAGGCCCCGCTGTGGGGTGGCGTTCTGACCACGGCCGGCAATCTGGTCTTCACCGGCACGCCGGAAGGCTATCTGAAGGCCTTTGACGCCCAGACCGGCAAGGAGGTTTGGAAGTTCAACACCGGTTCCGGCGTGGTGGGCAGCCCCATCACCTGGGAACAGGATGGCGAACAGTATGTGGCTGTCCTGTCCGGCTGGGGCGGAGCCGTCCCGCTGTGGGGTGGTGAAGTGGCGAAGTCCATCCAGCATATCAATCAGGGCGGCTCGCTCTGGGTCTTTAAGCTGCCCAAGGCTTAATCTCAATTGTTCCCTCAAGCGCCGGGCGGGCGCATCCGCGCCCTTGGCTTACGTGACCATGGGGTCGCGGGCCGGCGGTCGCCGGCCTCCAATGGTCATCAGTGGTGACCATTGGATTTGGGATAGGGAAGGTGAGGGGCCGCTTCCGCAAGGGAGCGGCCCCTTTGTTTCTGATGGGGCAGGGGGACCTTATACTAAAGAACCGTAACCCACCGGGGCTCCCGCGATTGTCCGTCCCCGCCTGCGCGAGTAGGCTGATCACGCCCAGAAAAACAATCAATTCGGCGCGGCCATCAGGGCGACGGGGAGGATCAAGGGCATGGGCAAGGTTCTGATCGCGGATGATCATCCGCTGGTGCGCGACGGACTGCGCACTGTTGTTGCCGTGGCGCTGGACCGGTGCGAGCTGTTCGAGGCGTCCGACCTGGACGAGGTGATCCGCATCATCGACCGCGAGGGCGATTTCGATCTGGTCCTGCTGGACCTGAACATGCCGGGCAATAACGGCTTTGCGGGCCTCGCCTCGCTGCGCGCCCGCTATCCGGCATTGCCGGTGGTCATGGTGTCGGCGGCCTGTGACCGGCAACTGGTGAACGAGGCGCTGCGCCATGGGGCGGCGGGTTTTGTGCCGAAATCGCTGGCGCGCGGCATGATCGCCAAGGCCCTGCATCAGGTGTTGGGCGGCGATGTCTATGTGCCCGAAGGTCTGGAGGATGCGCCGGTCCCGGCCCCGTCGGGCGAGGATCAGGAGATCATCCGCCGCATCGATACCCTGACGCCCCAGCAACGCAGGGTGTTGGAGCTGGTGGTTGCCGGTCGCCTGAATAAGGAAATCGCGTACGAGCTGGACGTGACGGAGACGACTGTGAAGGCCCATGTCTCCGCCATCCTGCAAAAGATGCGGGTATTCAGCCGCACCCAGGCCGTGATCCTGGCCAGCAAGGTTAATTTCGCACCGGCCCCCAGCACGCCGCAGGTATCGGCGCGGGCGGCGGCGCAGTAGGTCGTTGCCTTACCTTCAACGTGGTTCCCTCACCCTCCCATCGCTTGACAGCGATGGGCCCCTCCCTCTCCCGCAGGCGGGCGAGGGGCGAAATCAGGGGCAATGCCCCTTTTCCACCCCTCGCCCACGAAGGTGGGAGAGGGAGGGGCCCGGACGCGTTAGCGTTCGGGAGGGTGAGGGAACCACGCTCGCGCAAGGTAACCACGCCCATCACCCCCGCAGCTTTGCCATCAGGCCCAGCAGCAATTCCTTGGCCTTGCCGGGATGGTTCACGGCTTTTGCCTGTTCGACATTCACCGGGTCGCCCACGACGATGACGCCGACCATGCCCATGGCGTAATGCGGCTTGCATTTGAAGCCGTAGAGGCCGGGCTGGTCGAAGGTCACTGTGATCTCCTCGTTCATCTTGCCGGTGAACGGTTCCACGCCCTCGGGCAGCATGCCCTTGATGGCTTCGGCATTATGGCTTTTATCGGTGGGGATGAAGCGCACCGTATCGCCGGGCGCGATGGTCAGCATGGCGGGTTCGAACACCATGGTGGCGCCGCCCGGCCCCTGGTTGAGCATCTTCACCTCATGCGTTGCGGCCTCTGACGTGGCGGCGATCAGGACCTGTGCGGCCAGGGCGGCGGCCAGAATGTACGGGCGCGTCATCATTGTCGGAACACCTTGGTTTTACGGGTGAATTTCACCTCAAAGAAGCCAAGGCCAATCCCTTTGCGCAATTGCACCAAGGTGTCGGGGCAACCCATCCGGGACGGGTTTCTTCACACAAAGTCTAATTTACCGGACGGGCCAGGGGGCGCACGGTTGGGGTCGATCCCGAGCCCCACGACAGGGGTTCATGACATCCCCAAGGGAGACGCCCCCATGTTGCACCAGGCCATCGAAAAGCTGAAATCCAGCGTCGGCATCCGCGCCTTCTATGACAATTTCATCGGTGGCGAATGGGTCGCCCCCGTGCGCGGCCAGTATTTCGACAATATCTCCCCCGTCACCGGCGGTGTGTTCTGCAAGATCGCGCGGTCCACGGCGGAGGATATCGAACTGGCGCTGGATGCCGCGCACAAGGCCAAGGACAAGTGGGCCCGCACCTCCGTCGCTGAACGCGCCGCCGTTCTGAACCGCATTGCCGACCGCATGGAACAGCGCCTGGACCTGCTGGCGCTGGCCGAAACCATCGACAATGGCAAGCCGATCCGCGAGACGACCGCCGCCGACATTCCACTGGCCATCGACCATTTCCGCTATTTCGCGGCCTGCGTGCGCGCCCAGGAAGGCAGCCTGGCAGAGATCGACCATGACACGGTCGCCTATCATTTCCATGAGCCGCTGGGCGTGGTGGGTCAGATCATCCCTTGGAATTTCCCCATCCTGATGGCCGCCTGGAAGCTGGCCCCGGCAATTGCCGCCGGCAATTGCGTGGTGCTGAAGCCTGCCGAACAGACGCCGATGTCGATCATGGTGCTGATGGACATTGTCGGCGATCTGATCCCCGCCGGCGTTCTGAACATCGTCAACGGTTTCGGGATCGAGGCGGGCAAGCCGCTGGCCACCAACAAGCGCATCTCCAAGATCGCGTTCACCGGTGAGACCACGACCGGCCGCCTGATCATGCAGTACGCGTCGGAAAACCTGATCCCCGTCACGCTGGAACTGGGCGGCAAGTCGCCCAACATCTTCTTCGCCGATGTGATGGCGGAAGATGACGATTTCCTGGACAAGGCGCTGGAAGGCTTCGCCATGTTCGGCCTGAACCAGGGGGAGGTCTGCACCTGCCCGTCGCGCGCCCTGGTGGATGAACGTATCTATGACCGGTTCATGGAAAAGGCCATCGCACGGGTCCAGAAGATCAAGCAGGGCTCGCCGCTGGATGCCAGCACCATGATCGGCGCCCAGGCATCGAACGATCAGCTGGAAAAGATCCTGTCCTATATCGATATCGGGCGGGGCGAGGGGGCCAAGGTCCTGACCGGTGGCGGGCGTGCCGATCTGGGGGGTGACCTGTCCGGTGGTTACTATGTCACGCCGACGGTGCTGGAAGGCCATAACAAGATGCGGGTGTTTCAGGAGGAAATCTTCGGCCCCGTCCTGGCCGTCACCAAGTTCCGGGGTGAGGAAGAGGCGCTGGCGATTGCCAATGACACGCTGTACGGCCTGGGGGCCGGTGTCTGGAGCCGCGATGGCAGCCGCGCCTATCGCTTTGGCCGCAATATCCAGGCGGGCCGCGTCTGGACCAATTGCTACCACCTGTACCCGGCCCATGCGGCGTTTGGTGGGTACAAGCAGTCGGGCATCGGGCGTGAAACGCACAAGATGATGCTGGATCATTACCAGCAGACCAAGAACCTGCTGGTCAGCTACAGCCCGAAGGCGTTGGGCTTCTTTTAAGTGAGCAGCGCCTTTCTTCCCATATGAGGCGACTTGGCAGCGGGTGGCGTTGAAGAACGTCACCCGCCTTCTTTGTTTATGGCCCGGAGGAGATGTCCATGGTTCCCCGTGTTCTGTCCACGCCCACCGCCGACACCCTGATCGATCGGCTGCGCACCCTGCACGGGCCGGTGATGTTCCACCAGTCGGGCGGATGCTGCGACGGATCGGCGCCCATGTGTTACCCAGCCGGGGAGTTCAAGGTGGGCAGCCGCGATGTCTATCTGGGGGATATCCATGGCGCCCGCGTGTTCATCGGCGCGGCCCAGTTCGAATATTGGGAGCATACGCAGCTTATCATCGATGCCGTACCGGGCCGGGGCGCCGGATTCTCCCTGGAAGGGCCGGAAGGCATGCGTTTTCTGACAAGGTCCCGTGTGTTCACGGATGAGGAGGCGGCGGCGCTGCAGGCCGCAGGTCCGCCGCCGCGCGGGGATCAGATGGAGCCGGCGGGGTGACGGGATTGACAATCTGTGTACAGGCGGAACCCGGCGAAAGCCGCCCCCGGCCTTATGGTTTGAGGGGGTGGGGTGGTTTTCTGTTTCTTTGGTGTTTCCAAAATTAAAGATATCGGCGCTTAATTTGAAGTGTAATTGGACGTTTTTGGTCCGGTTTGTCTTTGTTAACTAATTTCGATTAATCGTTCATTATATTGATCTGTATCAAGTCCATATCCTTTTGCTCGCATGACGTAATGGTTTTCCTTTCCTATCATCCCAACCATGCAGTCCAGATGCATGGTTAAGGGGGGGCGATATGATGTTCGGTGGCAATCACGATGCAGAAGCGGTCCTGGCCGCCATCAGCAAGGCGCAGGCCATTGTCGAATTCACGCCCGACGGAACCATCCTGGGTGCGAATGATAATTTCCTGACCGCCATGGGCTATAACTTGGCGGAGATCAAGGGCCGTCACCACAGCATGTTCGTGGATGATGCAACCCGGAACAGCCCGGATTATGCCCGGTTCTGGAAGGATCTGGCCGAAGGCCGCGCCACGCAGGTGGAGATGATCCGCCGCATCGCCAAGGGCGGGCGCGAGGTCTGGATCCATGGTTCCTACAACCCCGTAATGGACCGCAAGGGCCGCGTGGTGAAGGTGGTCAAGGTCGCGACCGACGCCACCGCCGAACATCAGAACAGCCTGGATCAGGAAGGCCAGTTGGCCGCACTGGACCGGGCGCAGGCCGTCATCGAATTTGACATGGATGGCAACGTCCTGAGCGCCAATGCCAATTTCCTGAAGGTCATGGGTTACCGGCTGGATCAGATCAAGGGCCGCAAACATTCGATGTTTGTCGATCCGACTGAGGCCTCCAGCCCCGCCTATGCCAGCTTCTGGCAAGGCTTGCGCGCCGGTCGGTTCAGCCAGGCGGAGTATAAGCGCATCGGTGCCGGTGGCCGCGTCGTCTATATCCAGGCGACCTACAATCCCATCCTGGATGGCAATGGCAAGCCCATCAAGGTGGTGAAGTTCGCCATCGATGTGACGGCGGCGGTCGAGGCGCGGCACCAGACGGAGGAGACGCTGGCGGCGGTGCAGAAATATCTGGGCGATATCGTTGCCGCCGTCCAGGCCTCCAACGCCCAGGCAGAGGATGCGTCGGCAGCATCGCAGCGCACCTCGGAAAATGTGCAGGCCATTGCCAGCGGTTCCGAACAGCTGGATGCCTCCATCCGCGAGATCGCACAGAGCATGACGCGGTCCAAGGAAGCCACCGAACAGGCCTATAGCGAGGCGCAGGTGGTGGATCAGGCGACCGAGAAGCTGGTGCGCGGCACCCAGGCCATGGATGGCATCGTCAAGCTGATCGGCGATATTGCCGGGCGCATCAACATGCTGGCCCTGAACGCCACCATCGAAAGTGCGCGCGCCGGCGAGGCGGGCCGTGGTTTCGCGGTGGTGGCCAGCGAGGTGAAGTCCCTGGCCCGGCAGGCGGCAGAGGCGACGCAACTGATCTCCAAGGAGATCGTGAATTTGCAGGATGTGTCGGGCGACGTGGCGGAGAAGTTGCACGCCATTCGCGGCGCCATCGACGCGGTGCGCGGCTATGTCATCGGCACCTGTTCCGCGGTGGAGGAACAGAGCGCGGTGGCCCGGCTGATGAACGCCAACATGCGCGGTGCATCGGGTGATGTGGCCCTGATCCACCACAATATGGATGAGATCGTGCTGTCCACCCGCACCGCCAACCAGCGTGTGGACAATGTCCGCGACGAATTGCGCAAGATTGCGTGAGGAAAGGGGGTCGGGGGGCAATGCTTCCCGGCTCTATACCGTCGACTTGAAAGAATGACCGATGGTCATTCTTTCAAGTCCCTCAGTTGCCGGCGTCGCCATCCGGCGACTTGGCTCACGCGGCACGAGCCGCGCGGCGGCAGTCGCCGCCGGAGCTGTTTTCTGGTCAACCGAAAACCGCTCTACCCGATCAGCTGTGTCACCAAGGCCCGCAATTGTGCGGGCTTTACGGGTTTGGTCAGCAGGGCATAGCCGTCGCGCTGCACCCGTTCATGGATATCCGCCGTGCGGTTGGCGGTGATGACCATGGCTGGGATGTCATGGCCGCGCGCCTGAATGATGCGGGCGATGGCATCGACGCCGATGGCGCCGTTTTCCAGATGATAGTCGGCGATGATCACGTCGGGCCAGCCGCCCAGGGCGTCCATGGCGCTGTCGGCGCAGGGTGCCACCTGCACCTGACAGCCCCAGCCGCGCAGCAGCGCGCCCATCCCGTCCAGAATGGCCTGTTCATTATCGATAACCAGGATACGCGCACCGGTCAGGGGGCTGGCGGGTGCTATGCTGCGCGTGGCACTGGGCAGGGCGGGGCGCTTCTTGTTGCCCAGCGGCACCGTGACGGTAAAGGCCGATCCCTTGCCGATGCGGGAGCGCAGGCCGATGGGTGTGTTCAGCATGCGACCCGCCCGCTGTACGATGGCCAGGCCCAGCCCCATGCCCCGGTCGCGCCCGGCGGGGCGGTCGGCGCCTTCCAGACGGCGGAATTCCTCAAACACTTCGTCCAGCTTGTCCGCCGGGATGCCGGGGCCGGTATCCAGCACCTCGATCCGCACCCCTTCCGCTACCCGTCGGCAGCCGACCAGGACGCGGCCCATGCGGGTGTAACGCAGGGCGTTGGAGACGAAGTTCTGCAGGATGCGGCGGAGCAGGCGCATGTCGGTATGGACAATGGCCTTGCACGGCAGGACCCGCAGGTCCAGACCGCGTTCCTTGGCCACCGGCGCATATTCGGCCTGCATGGATGTCAGCAGCATGGCCAGCGGGAAATCATCCAACTGCGGCTGCACCACGCCGGCATCCAGTTTGGAAATATCCAGCAGCGCTTCCAGCAGGTCTTCGACCGACAGCAGGGCCGCATCGGTCTTTTCCACCAGCATGCGGGTGCCGGCCTCGTGCTCGCCTTCGGTCAGGGCGGACACAAACAGGCGGGCGGCGTTCAGCGGCTGCAGAAGGTCGTGGCTGGCGGCGGCCAGGAACTTGGTCTTTGACAGGTTGGCCTGTTCGGCGGCGGTCTTCGCCTCCCGCAGTTTTTCCTCGATCTGCTGACGTTCGGTAATCTCCTGCTTCAGGGCGGCGGTGCGTTCGGCCACGCGGCGTTCCAGGCCTTCATTGGCCTCACGCAGATCCTCCGCCGCGCGGCGGCGTTCGGTCACGTCCTGGATCAGGGAGAAGAAGCCCAGCACCGCGCCATCGGGGGCGAAATGCGGGACATAGGTTGCCTGGGAATAGCGTTTACCGGACCGCGTATCGAATTCCAGGTCGAACTGCGTCTCGTGCCCTGCCATGACGGTGCCGATATGCGGGCGGCGGCGGCGATATTCATCATCCCCCAGCAGTTCGCGCATGGTCGATCCCACGATCTCATGCCGGGGGCGGCGGAACATCTCACCATAGCGGCGGTTCACGAACCGGTAGGTTTCGTCCGCATCGACATAGGCGATCAGGGCCGGCATGGCGTCGGTGATCAGGCGGATGCGTTCCTGACCGTCGCGGGCGTCGCGTTCCTTCACATCGGTGATGTCGGTGTAGATGCCGACGATGCCGCCATCGCGGGTGCGGCGTTCATTGATCTGTATCCAGCGCCCGTCGGCCAGGGCATGGACATGGGTGCCATCGGCCCCCGCATGCTGCGCCACCCGTTCGCGGACCCAGCGGTCAGGGCCTGCGGTTTCGGGCACCACCGACCCGCGTGACACCGCCATCTGCGCGATCTCGCCAAAGCTGATGCCCGGTCGGATCAGGTCGGCGATGGCGGGCCAGAGCGACAGATAGGTCTTGTTGCACAGGACCAGACGGTCATCGGCGTCGAACAGGGCAAAGCCCTCATTCACGCTTTCGATGGCCTCCGCCAGACGGGTCTGAGCGGTTTCTGCCTCCTCCTTGGCGCGGGCAAGCTCGCTGTTGGATGCCTCCAGCTGCTGGGTACGCTCGCGCACCCGGCTTTCCAGGACAATGGCCGTCTGAAACAGGGAGAAGGCGCTGCCATGATAATCCATGGACCGTTCGACCCGGTCCATCAGCGCCTTGTTGATGCGTTTGAGCTTCCAGTTCTCCCGCTCCAGGAGCGCGATACGCTCCTGCTCCGGCGTGGGCAGGTCGTTGGCGGGATCGGGCAGGGCGCTCATCGCGCACCTATGGCCAGACCGGTGAAGGTCTGGTTCACATGCATGGCGTTATATTGTTCACCATAGGTGCAGAAGCCCACGACATTCTGGCTGGCCAGCACCTTGGACGCCGCCTGCTTCAACTGCTTCTGCTCCAGTTCCAGTGAGCGGAAGACGCAATCGAAGCCCAGGATCAGGTCGGGCTTGCCGATCTCCGCCGTCAGGCGATCGAACAGTTCCTGAAGGTTGCGCACGATATCCACGCCGGTCGCCACCGTCAGGACAATGCCCTCATCAATGGCGCAGAAGAAGGTCAGGCTTTCATCCTCGTTCACCTTCTGGATGGAGCGGACATAATATTCCCCGCCCACCCGCACCACCACGGGGTATGAGGCGAAGATCATCGGCGTCAGCGGTTCGCCTTCCAGCCCCACCATGCGGGCATATTCGCGGGCCGCCGGCTCGGCATTGATTTCGGTCACGATGCGGCGGGTGGGGTCTGCTTGGGTGACCACCATCTTCTGGTCGGTATGAACGAAATGCTGGTTGCGGAACACCTTGAAGGGCCGCGTGGTCGTCAGGATCAGCAGGACGCCGGCATCGACATGGAATTCCCCGTCATGCAGGACATGCGTCGCCTCAAACCGCATGTCGTCGCCCGCCGATCCGCCGATCAGCGGCAGGCCACCCAGCGCGTCATGCAGGGCGCTGATAATCAGTTCTTCCTTCACGCACAGGCCATCGACCAGGAATAGGGCGACATGGCGGGCGTCGGGGCCCATTTCGATGGCCGTATCCTCCGCCTCGGCCAGAAGCTCCCGCACCTTGGGCTTGGCGTCGCCCATCTCAAACCGGCTGACATGGTCGAAGCGCGCGATGCTGGCCGCGAAATCGCCCTTGGGGAAGGCGACCGCCGTGATGGAGCCATCCATATAGCCAAGCGGCGTCAACTCCCCCGAGGTGGTGCAGCCGATGGCCGGCACGCCCGGAAAGCGGGCGCGCAGCGAGGCTGCAACGGCTGACAGGTCATAGTGGGAGGAGCAGAACAGCACGATCAGCGCCGGATCGGCGGCTGTCAGGTTGCTGTGAAGCTCGTCGATGGCCGCCGCCGGGTCCGCCAGATGTGTGCAGGCCCGCACCAGCGACCGGGTTGGCATTGGCGGCATCACGCCCCTGGACCTCGGTTCACGAAACCCCGGCGATGGGCCAGGGCAGGGATTCCAGGATGGTACGGCGGGCGAAGGGTCTTTGCCAAGCGGTCGAACCCGGCCAAGGGCTTAGACGATAGTGCAATGTCGTTCGCGCGCGGGGGCGGGCTTATGCTGGCCGAAGGTTCCGACGCGGGGAGAAAACCGATGCTGCGCGCCCTGTCATTGGCCCTGGCCCTGTGCTGTGCGGCCCCCGTTCTGGCTGCCGACGCGCCGAAGCCGGCGGCGGCAACTGCGCCGATGACCCGGCTTGCCATCGGCTTCATCGGCACCGACGATCCGCCTGCCACGCCCCTGTCCTTTCTGGACCCCGTCATCCGCGACGGGGCGCTGATGGGGGCGAGACTGGGTATTCAGGATGGCAATGTCACGGGCCGGTTCCTGAAGAAGGACTTCACCCTGGCGGAGGGGCGAGAGGGGGATGTGGATGCCCTGCTGGGGCAGGGGTTGCGCTTCATCATCGCCGACCTGCCCGGCGATGCCGTGCTGCGCGTGGCGGACAAGGCGGCGGCCAAGGGGGCCTTGGTGATCAATGCGCGGGCACGCGATGACGGCCTGCGCAACGCGCAATGCCGCGCCAACCTGCTGCACACCATCCCCAGCCGGCGGATGCTGGCCGATGCGCTGGGCCAGTATCTGGTGACCCGGCGCTGGACCAGCTGGTTCCTGGTCACCGGGGCGGGTCCGGGGGACAAGCCCTTTGCCGATGCCGTGCGCCGCACCGCCAAACGGCTGGGGGCGAAGATCGTGGAGGAGAAGGATTGGACCTTCGATGTGGGCCATGCCCGCACCGATGACGGCTTCAGCAATGAGCGTGACGTGGTGTCCACCTTCACGCGTGGGGCCGACCATGATGTGCTGATCGTGGCGGACGAAGACGGGGCGTTCGGCGACTTCCTGTCCTATCGCACGGCCCGCCCGCGGCCCGTGGCCGGCACCGCCGAACTGACGCCCACCGCCTGGTCGCGGGTGTTTGAACAATGGGGCGGCACACAGTTGCAGAACCGGTTCCAGGCCCTGGCTGGACGGGTCATGACCGAACGCGATTATGCCGCCTGGACGGCGGTGCGTGCCGTGACGGAGGCGGCGGGCAAGGTAAAGGGCGGGGATGCGGCGGCGGTTCTGGCGACCCTGAAAGATCCCGGTTTCACCCTGGCGGCGTTCAAGGGACAGGCATTGAGCTTCCGTCCCTGGGATGGGCAGTTGCGTCAGCCGATCCTGATCACCTCGCCCCGTCTCCTGGTCTCCGTCTCCCCCCAGGAAGGCTATCTGCACCAGCGTACGCCGCTGGACAGTCTGGGGGATGATGAGGGGGAGAGTCTTTGCCGGCGGTAAGGGGCCGCCCCTGAAACCAAAGTCCAATTCCCGTTACCCGGCCAGCATCCTAGCCTTTTCCCAACATTTGGGGGAAGCGATGCTGCTGCGCTGGGTCCTGTTGCTGATGCTGCTGATGGTCGCCGGGCCGGTGCGGGCCGGGTTGAGCGAGGCGGAAATGACGCGGCTGCTGCCCGACGGTTACAGCCTGGGGGAGAAGGATCGGGAGGTGCCGGCCTGGCCGCTGATCAAGGCGGGAATGGTGGCGGGGTATATTTTCGAAACGGGGAACCTGACGCCCATTCCGGGATTTTCCGGTACGCCCATGAACCTGTCGGTTGCCATGGATGATACGGGCCGGCTGCTGGATGTGCGGATCGTGTCGCAGCATGAACCGGTCTTTGTGGATGGGCTGGGGCCACAGCCTTTCGTCGATTTCCTGAGCCAATATCGCGGCCTGACCATCCGGCAGAATATCAAGATCGGCAGCCTATATGGCGCGTCCGACCGGGCGGGCAGCACATCGGTCACGCTGGACGGGGTGGCAAAGGCCACGGCCAGCCTGCGTATCGCCAACCTGACCATCATAGGTGCGGCGACCAAGGTGGCGCAGGCCAAGATGGCCGCCATCGCGTCCAAGCCGAAATCTCTGCCGCGCGCCGACATGGACAGGGTCATGGATTGGCCGGCGCTGGTGGACCAGGGCCTTGTCCGCCATCTTCGCCTCAGCAACGCGCAGGTGGAGGCGGCGTATAGGGGCACCATCTTCGCGGGCCTGGATATGGAGGGGACAGGAGACCCCGACGGCACCTTCATCGACCTGTGGGTCGCCTATCTGAACAGTCCCGGTATTGGCCGCTCCCTGCTGGGTGACGCGCAGCATGCCCATCTGATGGCGCGGTTGCAGCCTGGGGAGGAGGCGCTGCTGGTGATGTCCAGCGGGCGCTATTCCTATACCGGTCCGGATTTCGTGCCGGCCACGGTGCCGGACCGGCTGTCGGTCCGCCAAGCCGGCTTTCCCGTCAATATCCGCGACATGGTGCATGATTACACCCTGCCCGCCGGGGTGCCGACGGCGGAAGAGGTGCGGCTGTTCCGCATCGATGGTTCCGCCGCCTTCGACCCGGCCAGCCCTTGGACCCTGTCGCTGCGTGTCATCCGGGAAAAGGGCGTGATCCGGCCGGAAATGGGAATACAGGATTTCCCACTCGATTACGCCCTGCCGCCGACGCTGTTCACGCGGCCCGTGGTGGAAGAACCAACACCGGAATGGCTGCTGGCCTGGGGCAGCCGGCTGCCGGAACTGTCGGTGCTGGGCCTGATGCTGCTGGGTCTGACAGCGGGGTTGATCGCGCAGACACGCCTGTCGCGGCGGGAGCGGCTGTTCTATTGGACGCGGATGGGGTTCCTGGCGGTGACGCTGGGCTTTGTCGGCATCTATGCACAGGGGCAGCTATCCATCGTGACGGTACAGGGGCTGGTGAAGGGGGCGGCGCGGGGGATGGATTTCGGCTTCCTGCTCTATGATCCCATTTCCCTGCTGCTTTGGGCCTATGTCGCGGTGGCGTCGATCATCTGGGGGCGGGGTACCTTCTGCGGCTGGCTGTGCCCGTTCGGGGCCTTGCAGGAATTCGCCGACGCGCTGGGCCGGGCATTGCGGTTGCGGCAGGTGCGGGTGCCGGCATGGCTGGATGGGCGGCTGGTGTTGCTGAAATATGGGGTGCTGGCGGTGCTGCTGGCCACGGCCCTGATCGCGCCGACACAGACGGAGACGGCGGCGGAGGTGGAACCGTTCAAGACGGCCATCACCCTGACCTTCCTGCGCGACCTGCCCTTCGTGCTTTATGCCGGGTTCTGGCTGCTGCTGGGGACGGTGATGTTCAAGCCGTTCTGCCGCTATGTCTGTCCGCTGGGCGCGTTCCTGGCGCTGGCGGGGCGGTTGCGGGTGCTGGATTGGATTCCCCGGCGGACGGCATGCGGCAGTCCGTGCCAGCTTTGCACCGCGCGCTGCCGGTACAAGGCCATCCGCCGCGATGGCTCCATCCGTTATGACGAATGTTTCCAGTGCCTGGATTGTGTCGGCATCTATGCCGATGAAGGGCGCTGCGTGCCGCTGGTGGTCGCGGCCAAACATGGGGCCGGGGCGGCGGCGCGCATCGGGGTGAAGGGGAATGGTCATGCCGCCTGAAACCCGGATCAGTCGCCGTCGCGTGCTGCGCCTGTCGGCGGTGGCGCTGGCTGGTGCGGGTGTCGCCCTGTGGCCCCGCAAACCGCCGCCCGTCACCTGGACCGGGCAGGCCATGGGCGGACCCGCCAGTCTGACCCTGCATGGGGTGGAGGAAGAGACGGCGCGACGGCTGGTGTCGCGGGTCGTGGCGCTGGTGGAGGCGATGGAGGGGCTGTTCAGCCTGCATCGGCCCGACAGCCTGCTGTCGCGCCTGAACCGGGAGGGGGAGGTGGGCGACCCACCCGCCGCCTTCATTCACCTGCTGGGTCAGGCACTGTCGGTTGCGGCGGCCACGGGTGGGGTGTTTGATCCGACGGTACAGCCATTATGGGACCTGTACCGGGGCGGGGCGCCGGATGCGGCGGGGCTGCGTGCCGCCATGGGGTCGGTCGGGTGGCAACGGGTTATGGTGGCGCGCGACCGGGTGCGGTTGCAGCCTGGAACGCAACTGACCCTGAACGGCATCGCTCAGGGCTATATCACCGACCGGGTGACGGACCTGCTGCTGTCCCATGGGGTGGGGCATATGCTGGTCGATATGGGGGAGCCGCGCGGCATCGGCCTGCGCGATGATGGACAGGAATGGCGGCTGGGCATTGCCGACCCGGCCGCGGTGGACCGTGTCCTTTCCACGGTGCCCGTATCGGGCCGGGCCATCGCCACGTCCGCCCCGCGCGGAACCCTGATCGATGCGGCCGGACGGTTCGGGCATATCCTGGACCCCGCCACGGGACTTCCGGCGACGGCGTGGCGGCAGGTTAGTGTGGCGGCGGCGGCGGCGACCATGGCCGACGCACTGTCCACCGCCATCGCGGCGGCGGTACCGGCGCGCGGGGCATCCCTGATCGGGGATAGCGGGGTGTCGGTGGTGATGGGGGTGGTGGCCTAACCGCCTGCCCGCCGCTGCACCGCCACCCTGACCAGATCCGCAGTGCGTCGGACACCGAAGCGGTTGCGCAGGCGGACTAGGCTGTTGGCAACGGTTTTGTAGCTGATGCCCAGGCGGCGGCCGACATCATCCAGGTCCGTAGTGTCGGCCAGAATATCCAGGATTTCGGCCTCCCGCTCCGTCAGGTCACCCTCACGGTTGGGCAGGGCCAGGGCGCGGGCAATGTCGGCCGACAGCCAGCGGTCACCGCGCAGGGCCGCCTCCGTCGCCTGTACCAGCGCGTCAGGCGCGTCCGATTTGGTGACATAGGCGGCGGCCCCCATTTCCAGACAGCGGCCCGCGATGCCCGGTGTTTCATGCATCGAAAACACCACCACCCGCCGCCCGGCACCCGTCAGTTCCCGGACAAGGTCCAGCCCGCTGGGGCTGCCGGGCAGGTTCAGGTCGGCCACCACCAGATCGGGATTGTGTCGGGCCACCTGTTCGCGGGCGGCCATGCCATCGGCAGCTTCCACCACCCGGAAGCGGGACAAGGGCGGTTCCAGCAATTGCCGGCAGCCGCCGCGCACAATGGCATGGTCATCAACGACCAGGATCAGGGGAGCGGCATCAGCCATGATGTTCCTGTGTCTGGGGGGAGGAAAGCGGGACGGGCAGGGTGGCCTGCACCAGGGTCAGGCCGGCATCGTCGGTCAGGATCGTGAAATCCCCGCCCAGGGCACGCACCCGTTCACGCATGCCGATAATGCCATGGCCCTGCGGCGCGTCATCACCCAGGCCACCGCCATTGTCGGTGACGCGCAGGATCACGCCCTGATCATCGCCCTCGATTGAAAGCGCGACATGTGTCGGCCTGCTATGGCGCAGGGCGTTCAGCAGCGCCTCATTGGCGATGCGGTACAGGGTCAGGTCGGCGGCTTCGGAACGGGCGAAGGCATCGTCATCCAGGCTGGTGGTGAAGCGGATGCCCGTATGCTGCCGCGCCAAGCTATCCATCAGGTCGCGCAGGATGTCGGCGGCATGCAGATGGTCCAGACCCATGGGGCGCAGCCGGTTCAGGATGCGACGCGACAGGTCGCGGATACCGGCGGCGGCGCTGGCGATGGCATCGGCCCGCGCGGTGGCGTCGCCGGCGGGAACCGGCCCCGCGCCAGCGGCCCGTGCGATGGCATGGGCATCAACCCGGATGCCGAACAGCATGGGCCCCAGCTCATCATGCAGGTCCCTGGCCAGCTGGGCACGTTCCTGATCCTGCAGGGCGATCAGGCTGTGCGACAGGGCAGCGTTTTCCGCGCGCGCCACCGTCAACTCTCGGTCCAGGTGGGCAATACGCTGCCCGATGGCGGTCAGTTCCGGGATCCCATCCCCCGTGGGCGTGTCGGCGGCCTGCCCCTGTGCCAGCCGGTCCAGCGCCTGTGCAAACCCGTGCAGCGGGGCCAGCGCACGCCCAACCAGCACATGAAGGGCGGCCAGCAGCAGGGCCAGCATCACCAAAGCCGTCCAGGCCAGCGCCACCGTATCGGACCAGACCTCCGCCACCTCATCCACCGGATCGGCACGCAGCAGCCATTGGCCGCCGGGTGCGGGCAGCAGGATGTCGGGGGCACCATCCCAGATCAGGGCCACGAACCAGCCGGGCACGCCGGGGTGAGAGGGGCTGGGGGGCGGGATGGCGGCGCCGTCGGGCACGAACAGGTGGGTGACATGGCGGGCATGGCCGGTGATCACGGCGGGTTGCGTGCGTGCCTGATTGAGCGCCGCCTCGGTTTCGGCCCGCACGGCGACGCGCGCCCCACCAATGGTCACCGCCAATCCGGCCAGGGCCGACAGGGCCGCCGCAAGCATCACCAGCAGAATGATCCGCCACCGCAGGGACAAGCCGTCATTCCCTTCAGAACAGGCTGAAAATCCCAGGCTAATCCCGCCGCACCCATATCCGCCACTGACCAAAAGTATCAGGATAATTGTCCCGCCTGGTCAGGGATATCTGACTGCCCCGATGGTCCAATTGCCGCCAACCCCGGCCCCGCGTCCCAATAGCGGCAACAAAGACCTGTTCCGGGGACGAAACAATGCGCCGCACCCATACGCTGTGCCTGCTGACCACCGCCTTGCTGACGCAGGCTGCGTTTGCCGACCCCGTGGCACGGACGGAGGAGGTGATTGTGATCGGAACCGCCGGTGGGCGCGAAGGCGTGCCGCTGAACCGGTTGCCGGCCAGCGGACGCAGCCTGGACGGTGCTGCGATGAACCGGCCCGGCACGGTCACCGCGACGGAAGGGCTGCAACGCCGGCTGGGCGCGGTGGCCGCCATCGACAGTCTGGGCAATCCCTGGCAGCAGGGCGTGGCCCTGCGCGGCTTCACGGCGGCACCGGCCCTGGGCGAGCCGCAGGGCGTCGTCGTTTATCAGGACGGCATGCGCGTGAATGAGGCGTTTGGCGATGTGGTGCAGTGGGACCTGCTGCCGGTCTTCGCTATCGGACAGGCGCAGGTGGTGGCGGGGTCCAACCCGGTTTTCGGCCCCAACAGCCTGGGCGGGGCCGTGATCCTGTCCATGAAGGATGGGTTCGGTTACCAGGGACTGGGCGGGGATATCAGTGCCGGATCGGATGGTTTCCTGTCTGCCACGGCAGAGGCCGGGGGCAGTGACGGCGATGTCGGCTATTACCTGGGCCTGTCGCAGGGGCGGGATGATGGCTGGCGCGATTTTTCGCCCAACCGCCTGTCGCGTGCCTATGGCGACGTACTGTACCGGCCTGATGCGGCGACGGAATTCGGCGTCTCCCTGACGGCGACCACATCGGAACTGACGGGCAATGGGGCGGCGCCGGGCGACCTTCTGGCGGAGAACCGGCGCGGGGTGTTCACCCATCCCGATGCCACCGACAGCGACCTTCTGGCGCTGGCCTTCCGTGGGAAGACGGAGGCTGGTGATGGCTGGACCCTGCGCGCCGCCGGTTACTGGCGTCACCTGAAACGGCGCACGGCGAATGGCGACCAGGGGGAGTTTGAGGAATGCGGCACCGGCATCTGTTTTGAGGAAGGCGACGATCTGGAACCCGTGATCGGGACCGATGGCCGCCTTGTCACGGGCCTGGATGACGAACCGGACGCCGTGTTCAACCGCACCCGGACCCGCACCGACGGCCAGGGGATCAGCCTGCAGGCACGACAGGCTGGCGCGCTGGGCGGCATGGACAATATCCTGATCCTGGGGGCCAGTCTGGACCATGCCCGCACCCGTTATGGCAGCGGGACGGAACTGGGCGAACTGGACGCGACGCGCGGGGTGGAAAGCCTGGGCATCGCCATCGGCAATGAGGAATTCAATGTCGGGCTGAAGACCCGGTCCTGGATCGCGGGGGCCAGTGTTTCCGACACGCTGTCCCTGACGCCCGACCTGCATCTGACAGGGGCGCTGCGCCTGACCCATGCCGATCTGCGCCTGCGGGACCAGTTGGGCGATGATCTGGATGGGGATCATACCTACACGGCGCTGAACCCCGGTGTCGGGCTGGCCTGGAATGCGGGCGCCGGCACCACGCTCTACGTAGCAGTGAATGAGAGCAACCGTATCCCGACGCCGGCGGAACTATCCTGCGCCGATCCGGAAAAGCCCTGCCGCTTCCCCAATGCCTTCCTGGCCGATCCGCCGCTGGACGATGTGCGGTCGCGGACATGGGAGGTGGGCGCGCGTGGGCGACTGTCGGATGGGGGCGTCGCATGGTCGCTGTCGGCCTTTCGCACCGACAATCGCGACGACATCATCTTCATTTCCGCAGGACCGATTGTGGGCACCGGCTATTTCGACAATGTCGGGCGCACGCGGCGGCAGGGGGTGGAGGCCGGGCTTTCCGGGGAGGCGGGGGCCGTCAGCTGGTTTGCCGATTACGCCCTGGTCAGGGCCAGTTTCCGCACGCCCCTGTCCATCCAGGCCCCGGACAATCCGGAGGCGAATGCGGAAGGGGAGATTGCGGTGGAGCGCGGCGACCGTATCCCCGGCATCCCGCTGCACAGTTTGAAGATCGGGGCGGATGTGGCGCTGACGGATGGGCTGACGATAGGGGCGGAGATGCAATATTCATCCAGCCGGTATCTGCGCGGGGATGAGGCGAACCTGACCGACCCGATCGGCGGCTTTGCCCTGTTCACCCTGTCGGCCCGCTATCAGGTTCTGGACGGTGTGACGCTGCATACGCGCGTCGACAATCTGTTCGACCGCCGCTACGCGACCTTCGGCATCTATGGGGAGGCGGATGAAATGGGGTTCGAGGATGCGCGTTTCCTGTCACCCGGTGCCCCCCGCCGCTTCGTGGGTGGTCTGTCGGCGCGGTTTTGATGTCCGCGCCGACAGGTTCCACGGTCAGGGTCTGCTTGGTCATGGTCTTAATCCTCTTGTCGATGGGCATGGGGGACCGTTCCCACCGGGTGGCGGGGTGGGGAAAGGCGGACAAGGCGGTGGCGTCGGCGGGCGATTGCCCACCGTCAGTTTCTCAAATAGAAATCAAATCAGCCCTGATCGGCGCGGGAGGGACGGCCGCCACGGGCGGTGCGCCCCTGCATGCGGTCCCCGATCCAGGCCTGGATATCGGTGAAGAATTCCTGTGGCGCCTTCGACCCGAAACGCTGGGCCACACTTCCCAGGGTCTGCGACGCCAGACTGTCGCGCATGGCCTTTTCCGCCTGCATCATGGCGGCATGCACCGCACAGACACCAGAGGTGGCCCAGCCCGGCGGGTTATTGCCGAACACGGCACAGCGGCCCCGGATTTCCTGACAGTCGAACAGGGGCTTGTCCCCTTCGATCGCGTCCACGATCGCCAGGAAGGTGATCTCGTCCGCCGGGCGGGCCAGGCGATAGCCGCCCCTGACCCCCTCGCTCGCCTTCACGATCCCGGCTTTTTCCAGTTTCTGGAAAATCTTGGCCAGGAAGCTGGGCGAAATACCCTGAAGTTCGGCGAGGTCGCGGCTGGACAGGGCTGCATCCTCATTCCCGATCAGCCAGAGGAGGCCATGTATCCCATATTCAACGCTTGCGGTGATGTGTGCCATAACGCGGACTGTATTGATCCGCGTTTGGTCCGTCGAGTGTAAAAACACAGATAAAATTAGTCCGTGTTTAATTTGAGGTGGAGCGGGGAAAAAATCATTAGTATTGACTCATGCTTTAGTGCTTGCTAATGGTTTCATCATGATCGAAGCCGAAGCCATCAACCACATCATGCGCGCGCTGGCGGACCCGACGCGGCGCGGCATGTTCGAACGCATCGCCACCGAAGGGGAGATCAGCGTCGTTGATCTGACCCGGGGCAGCGGTGTGACACAGGGGGCGGTCTCCCAGCATCTGAAGGCCTTGAAGCAGGCGGGACTGGTGCTGGAACGGCCAGAGGGGCGCAAGGTCTATTACCGTGCCCGGGCCGAGGGGTTGGAACCTCTTTCCACCTGGATGGACCATTACCGCGCCTTCTGGCGCGACCGGCTGGCCGACCTGCAAACCGCGCTGGAGGAAACGGACACATGACCCGCGCGTAAGGCCTGGGTCCGCTCCTGCAACATCGCTGACGAACCGGCCCATGCCTTCGGATCAAGCCGTTTTCGTCCGTTTTTCGCTCCATCCCGCGTGATTGCACGCCGGGAAATGCCCTTGCTCACCCCTGAAAGGAACTATCATGCCTAATATCCTGCACCGTATCGGTTTCAAGAATGTGGCCCCCCAGGCGGTCTTTGACGCGCTGGTCACCGCCGACGGTCTGTCGCGCTGGTGGACGGAAGGAACGATGGGCCAGGGATCGGCCATGGGCGATGTCGTGCATTTCCAGTTCGGCGACCGTGGCTTCTTCGACATGAAGGTTGTCGCCGTGGAGGCGCCGACGCATCTGCGTTGGCAGGTTGTTGACGGGCCGGCGGAATGGATCGGCACCCATGTCAACTGGGACCTGCGGCAGGAGGGGGACTACACGATCCTGCTGTTCCGGCATGAGGGCTGGAAGGAAGTGGTGGAGTTCATGCACCATTGCAGCACGAAATGGGGCAGTTTCCTGTTGAGCTTGAAGGATCTGCTGGAGGGGCGCACGGCCAGCCCCTGGCCGCGCGACGTGCATATTGATGATTGGTGTGATCAGGTAGCCGCCTGATCAGGCGGCGGCGGTGTGGCTGTGCGTTCGGCCAGGACCGCCGCCATCATCGCGGTCAGGTCGGCGATGGGGCCGCTGCCTTCCCAGGCATAGAGGGAGACGGCCATGGCGGGGGCGGCACCCAGCCCATGATGGGGCCGTACCGAACACCCCGCCATTGCGGCCACCGGCAGCAGCGACAGGCCCATGCCGCTGGCGACCGCCACGGCCACGCTGTCCAGCGAACTGCCCGTAAAGGCGATGTACCAGCGGCGGCCCATCCCCTCGATCCGGTCGAACATGGCATCCCGGTAAAGCGCGCCGGGCGGAAAGGCGACCAGCGGGATCGGGTCGGGCCAATCGTCACCGGCATCCGCTGCCTGGAACCAGGCCATGGGTTCGGGGAAGCTGGCGCGGTAGTCGGCCTGTGCCGCCGGTTCCTTCACGATGGCGATGTCGAAATCGCCGGCCCGGTAACGCCGGGCAATGTCGCGCGACAGGCCGGTGGTAACGTCCAGGCGCATTTCGCGGTGGCCGGCGGAAAACCGGGCGAAGACCGACATCATGGGCACGGTCGCAATATCCTCCGGCAACCCGATGCGCAGCACCGATGTGCCCACCGGATCGGACAGCATCGCCGCCGCATCCCGCTGTAACGACAGGATGCGCCGGGCGGGACCCAGCAGCCGTTCCCCCGCCGGGGTGGGGCGCACGGGCCGGGCCGCGCGGTCGATCAGACCCTGACCCACCGTTTGTTCCAGCCGTCCCAATTGCTGACTGATCGTCGATTGCGTCATGTGCAGGCGGTCGGCGGCGACCGTGAAGCTGCCCGTATCCGCGATGGTGACGAAGGCGCGCAGCAGGCGGGGATCGAACATGGTCGCATCATTCAGAATATGGATGATCTTTATCCATATATCCAATTGGCGCATGATCCGCCATGCGGGTTAGGGTAAGGCACCTGAGTGCCGGAGTTGCCATCCCATGAAAAAGCTGTTCGCCGCCCTTCTGACCATTTTGGTCCTGGCCCCGTCTGTGCCGGCCACGGGAAAGGGGAAGGCCGATCTGGTGATCCGCCACGCCACCATCGTGGATGTGGAAAAGGAACGGCTGATCCCCGATCAGGCGGTGGTGACAGCGGGTGATAGGATCCTGGCCGTGGGGCCGGATGCGGAGATTGCCGGCGAATGGAACGCGGCGCGCAGCCTGGATGCAGGCAACCGCTATCTGATCCCCGGCCTATGGGACATGCATGTGCATTTCGGCGGCGGGCCGGGCCTGATCGCGGAGAACCAGGCGCTGCTGCCGCTGTATGTTGCCCATGGCATCACGACGGTGCGCGATTGTTCGGGTGATCTTCCCTATGACGTGCTGTCCTGGCGGCAACAGATTGTCGACGGCAAGTTGTTCGGCCCTACCCTGTTGTCATCAGGCCCGAAGATCGAAGGGATCAAGCCCGTCTGGAAAGGGACGCTGGAAACCGGCAGCGAGGCGGAGGTTGATCAGGCCATCGCTAGGCTGAAGGACCTGAAGGTCGATTTCGTCAAGATCACCGACAGCACGCTGAAGCCCGAACTGTTCCTTTATGCCGTGAAGCAGGCGCGGGCCGCCGGCCTTAACACGTCGGGTCATATCCCCATGGCCCTGACCCTGGGGCAGGCGGTGGAGGCGGGGCTCAGTTCCGTTGAACATCTGGATTACGCCCTGAATGCCGGGGTGAAGGACGAAGCCGCCATCGCCGCCGATTATGCCGCCGGTCGCATCGACCGTGCAGAGGCGTCGCGCCGTCTGGATCAGGGCTATGATCCGGCCTTTGCCATGCAGGGGTTCCGGCATCTGGCGGAAAAGGGCGTGTTCGTGACGCCCACCCTGAACGGGTCGCGCATCATCGCCTATCTGGACCGGGAGGATCACGCCAAGGATGAATACCTGGCCTATATCGGCCCCGGCCTGCGCAAGACCTATGAATGGCGGGTGCAGCGGGCGGCCAAGGCCACGCCGGAACAGGTGCAGGCCCGCCATGAACAGTTTGAGGTGACGGCAGCCGTTCTGCCGCTGCTGCAGAAGGCCGGCGTCACCATCATCGGCGGCACCGATGCCGGGTTCCTGAATTCCTTCAACTATCCCGGTATCGGCCTGCATGATGAGTTGTCGCTTTATGTCCGCTACGGCCTGACCCCGGCGCAGGCACTGGCCAGCGTTACGCGGGCCGGTCCCGCCTGGTTCGGCAAGCTGGACAGGTACGGGTCCGTCACGGTGGGCAAGGCGGCGGACCTTGTGCTTCTGAATGGCAACCCGCTGGAAGATATCACCGCCACCCGTGCTATCCATGCCGTCGTGCTGCGCGGGCAGGTGCAGGACCGAGGCGCCCTGGACAGCATGATGTCGGACACACGGGCAAAGGTGGCGGCGTGGGACAAGCAGGCTCACGCCGGCGGGAAGTAGGCGTCGCTGTCCATATCCGTCAGCAGGTCGGCTTCAACCGGAGTCCAGCCCAGTTCGGCGCGGGTGTAATCGGCACTGGCCGGCATATCCATGGCGGTGAAACCCCCGATCCAGCCGAAATGCGCGGCAGCAGCAGCCCCGTCGGTTGATACCTGCGGCAGGTTCAGACGGTGGGCGATGATGGCGGTGATATCGCGGAACGGCACCCCGCCATCCGCCACCCCGTGCCAGCGTGCCCCGGCCCGCGCCTTTTCCACCGCCAGCCGGTACAGCCGTGCGGCATCCAGCCGATGCACCGCGGGCCAGCGATTGCTGCCGTCCCCGACATGAGCAGCAACGCCCTTCTGCCGGGCAAGCGCGATCAGCATGGGCACGAACCCATGGTCGCCGGCCCCATGCACGCTGGGTGGCAGGCGGATGATGCCGGCATTGACGCCCTTATCCAGCAACGCCACCGCCGCCTGTTCCGATGCGGCGCGGGGATGGGCGTGCGAACCGGTGGCGGGTTCCACATCCTCCGTCAGGACTCGGCCGGCGGCCAGGATGCCGATGCCCGATGTGACCAGCAGGGGGCGGTCGCTGCCCGCCAGGGCCGATCCCAGGCTGGCGATGACACGTCGGTCCATCTCGCAATTGTCGCGATAGGTGAAGAAATCATGGTTGAAGGCGGTGTGAATGACGCCGTCAGCCCCCTCCGCCCCCTTGCGGAGGCTGTCCAGGTCGTTCAGATCACCCCGATGGGCGCTGGCCCCCAGACAGGCAAGTTTTTCGACCGCCGCATCGCTGCGCACCAGCCCGGTGACCCGGTGCCCGGCGCTGATCAGTTCGGTGACAATGGCGCTGCCGATGAAGCCGGTGGCACCGGTGACGAAGATATGCATGGAACATTCCTATCAAAAAGGGCCGTGTCCGAACGGCCATGACCCTATGATGGCGCTGCCGGCGCGGACGATCCATGCTATGAAATCCGTGATTTCTTCTTGATCGTCCGGAAATGCCATGGACCCGCTGTCCGACATCCTGTCCCTGCTGAAACCCCGCAACCTTTTGTCCGCCGGCTTCGCGGCGGGTGGCGACTGGGCGGTGCAGTTCCCGGATCAGCAGGACAATATCAAGACAGGGGCCGTGGTGCGGGGACGCTGCTTGCTATGGGTGGAGGGGGAGGCGGGGCCGTTGCCCCTGGAAGCCGGCGATTGTTTCTTGCTGCCGGCGGGCCGCCCGTTCCGCATGGCCAGCGGACTGGATGTGACACCACTGCCGGCGCAGGAAGTGTTTGCCGCCGCACGCCGGGGCGGGGTGGCGCAGATGGGGGCAGGCGATGATTTCTTCTGCGTCAGCAGCCGTTTCGCGCTGGAGGGGCGGCATGCGGGGCTGCTGCTGTCGCTACTGCCGCCGCTGGTGCATCTGCGCGATGCCGGGGACCAGTCCGGCCTGCGCTGGGCCATGGAACGGATGATGCTGGAACTGCGGGAGGATCGGCCGGGGGCCTTTCTGGTGCTGCGGCATCTGGCGCATATGATGCTGGTTCAGGCCCTGCGCCTGCATCTGGACAATGGCCCGCATGGCAGCCGGGCGGGATGGCTGTTCGCCCTGTCCGACCGGCAAATCGGCGCGGCCATCGCCGCCATCCATGCCGAACCGGCCCATCGCTGGACCCTGCAGGAAATGGCGCGGCATGTCGGCCTGTCGCGATCCAGCTTCGCGGAGCGGTTCAAGCAGATGGTGGGCGATGCTCCCCTGGAATATGTCACGCGCTGGCGCATGCTGCTGGCCGGTGACCGGTTGCTGTCGGGGCGGGAAAGCGTGTCCGTCATTGCCCTGTCAGTCGGGTACCAGTCGGAAAGCGCCTTCAGCACGGCTTTCAAGCGGGTGCTGGGCTGCCCGCCGCGCGACTATGCCCGGCGATATGGCGACGCAAGCCAATAATTCCGTAAGCCATGCAATTTATGCTGCGCTGCGGTCGCATGGGGCAACGTTGTCACCTATGCCCTTGGATGATCACATAAGGGCCGATTGTGCGGCGCAGTGCGCCGGTCCGCAGCCCGGAAGTGAGATCCATGTCCGCCGCCCCTGTCCGTCCCGGCCTTGTGCTGTTCGCACTCGCCATGGGTGGGTTTGCCATTGGCACCACCGAATTCGCGGTGATGAGCCTTCTGCCCTTCTTCGCCCCCGATCTGGGGATTGATGAGCCGACGGCGGGCCATGTCATCAGCGCCTATGCGCTGGGCGTGGTGGTCGGGGCGCCGGTAATTGCCGTGCTGGCGGCGAAGCTGTCGCGGCGCACGCTGCTGATTGCGCTAATGGTGGTGTTCGCGCTGGCCAATACGGCATCTGCCCTGGCCCCGACTTATGAGGCGATGCTGGCCTTCCGGTTCCTGTCCGGTCTGCCGCATGGGGCCTATTTCGGGGTGGCTGCCCTGGTCGCCTCCGGGCTTGTCCCTGTCAACCGGCGGGCACAGGCGGTGGCGCGGGTCATGCTGGGCCTGACCATCGCCACCATCATCGGTGTACCGCTGGCCAATGGGATCGGACAGATGGTGGGCTGGCGCTGGGGCTTTGCCCTGGTTGGCGTGCTGGGCGTTACCACGGTCACGCTGCTGACCCTGTACGCGCCGAAGGACCGGCCCCTGCCGGGGGCCAGCCCCTTGCGGGAACTAAGCGCGCTGGGGCAGCGTCAGGTCTGGCTGACGCTGGGCATCGGGGCCATCGGGTTCGGTGGCATGTTCTGCGTCTATACCTACCTTGCCTCCACCATGATGGAGGTTACGGGTGTGGCGCCGGCCATGGTGCCGCTGGCCCTCGCCGTCTTCGGCGTTGGTTTGACGGTGGGCAATCTGGCTGGTGCCTGGGCCGCCGACCGCGCCCTGATGCCGTCGGTCGGTGGCATCCTGTTGTGGAGTGCGGGGTCGCTGGCCTTGTTCACTTTTGCCGTCCATGATCTGTGGTCGGTGATGGTGACGATCTTCATGATCGGCTGCGGCGGTGGCCTGGGCACGGGTTTGCAGACCCGCCTGATGGATGTGGCGCGCGATGCGCAGACGCTGGCCGCCGCCCTGAACCACAGCGCCTTCAACTTCGCCAATGCGCTGGGCCCCTGGCTGGGCGGGCTGGCCATTGCCGGCGGCTATGGCTGGGCCTCCACCGGGTGGGTGGGTTCGGCGCTGGCGCTGGGCGGGTTTGGCGTCTGGGTGCTGGCTGTGCTGGATGACCGGCAGCGGCAACCCGTCGAACAGGGGGCCTGTGGCTGAGCCTTTTTCTACACAGGGTTGGAACCTTTCCGGCGCCGGGGCGTTCTGATAGGGTGCAACGACCTCAAGTGGAAGGAGGAGCCAATGGCTTCCGTTAAGGACACCGCCGATACTGTCAGCACGGATATCGAAGCGCAGCTGAAGCAACTGCGCAATGATCTGGCGGCGCTTGCCGCCACCGTGGCCGCGGCCGGGTCCGACAAGGCCGACGGCTACAAGGCGCGGGTGGGCGACATGGCCTCCAACGTCAAGGATGCCTCCGTTACCGCCATTCAGAACCTGCGCGAAGAGCTGAAGGGTCTGGAAGGCAAGATGGAAGCGCATGTGCGCGACCGCCCGGTGCAGTCGGTGGGCATCGCCGTGGCCGTCGGCTTCGCGCTGGCCCTGCTCTGCCGCCGTTAAGCAGCGCACCCGTCATGCTGGAACGGTTCGTCCCGCTGTTGATGCCGCTCCTGTCGCGGGAGATCGGTGATACCGCCCGGCAGGTCGGGCGTGATGGCATCCTCTATGCCGTCATGGCGCTGCTGGGCATCATCGGTTTCGCGCTGGCTGTGGCCGGGGCCATCGTCTGGCTTGGCACCCTGATCGGCACCGGCCCCGCCTTGCTGGCGGTGGCCGGTGCCGTGCTGCTGTCCATACCCGTTATCCTGGGGCTGATGACCCATTGGCGCCGCGTGGAACAGCAGCGGCGGGAGAAGGAGCGGGAACAGGACATGCTGGCCAACGCCCTGCGCCTGGGGGCGTCGGTGCTGCTGCCGCTGCTGGTGCGCGCGCCGGCGGCGTTTCTGGCCGTGGCGGCGGGGCTGGTGGTGTTCCTGCTGTTCCTGGATGGTGATGAAAAGAAGGCCGAACCCGATCAGGGGCCGGCGTGATGGTCAGGTCAGCAGCAAAGGCAGCATGCGATCCAGGCCGTCCGACAGCCAGTTGCCGCTGCTGTCCGCCTCCTGCCGGGTGAATTGCCCGATCAGGGCCAGATACCCGAAGCGGGCGCGGGCCAGTGCCGTGTCGGCATCGCAACCGATTTCCCTAAAGCGCGCCACCAGATAGGCGATGCGGCGTTCA
The DNA here is from genome assembly GCF_057809555.1 of Niveispirillum sp. FG156. Classification (NCBI taxonomy): domain Bacteria; kingdom Pseudomonadati; phylum Pseudomonadota; class Alphaproteobacteria; order Rhodospirillales; family Azospirillaceae; genus Niveispirillum; species Niveispirillum sp. FG156. Next base: position 85,423 of record NZ_JBMDKE010000002.1, read on the forward strand.
TCGACGCCGGCCACCACGGCCTGCGCCGCCGGATCATGGGCGGCCCAGGCCCGCATGGCCCGCTCCAGACGCCCATCCGCCGACGCGGTCAACCGAAACAGCCTTTCCAGCCGGTCACGCGGGGTACCCCCCTCTGCCTCCACCCGTGCCGCCACACCCACGGTGGAACGTTCCCGCCAAGCATCGCAAAGCGCCGACAGCAGGGCCGGCCGGTCGGCAAAATGCCAATAGAAACTGCCCTTGGTGACGCCCAGCCGCTTGGCCAACGGTTCCACACGCACGGCTTCCACCCCTGCCTCCCGCAACAGGCGCAGGCCTTCGGTGATCCAGTCTTCGCGGGCAAGTCGGTTGCTCATCCTTCTTCCATACGGTGGCGTATTGACAAATGCAAGCGGTCGGCGCATCCATACGGTGCCGTATGGAAAATTTCAGGGGGAGGGTGCGATGATGGGAGCGGACACGGCGATGCTGCTGGCGGGGGTGTTTCTGGTCGGACTGGGGCTTGTCCATTCCTGGCTGGGGGAGGTGAAGCTGATCGGGCCGCTTCTGTCGCCGCAGGGGCGTTCCGGCCTGCTGGTTCACAGCCGATTTGCGCGCAATGTGCTGCGCTTTGCCTGGCATCTGACCAGCCTGGCCTGGTGGGGAATGGGGATTTCGGTTGCGTTGCTGGCGGCACCGTTTGCGGTGGAGCCGCGCCTGGCCCTGCTGGCCGGTACGGGCGTGACCTGTCTGATCACGGGATTGCTGATCCTGGTGATCGGGCGGGGGCGGCATCTGGCCTGGCCGGTGTTCCTGGCGGCGGCGTTCTGCTGCTGGGTGCCCCTGGCCTGATGGTCAGAACGCGGCCAGATCGACGCCGAATTGCTGTTTCAGCTCCATCGTGCCCTTGGGCGTGACGCTGACGGCGCGGGTGCCATCGACGTGGCGAACCCAGCCCTGATCAAAGGCGTGGTTGCACAGGGCACGGCCCAGGGTGCCGGCCAGATGGGGCCGCCGCTCACTCCAATCCAGACAGGGGCGGCAGAAGGCACGGGTGGTGCCGCTGGTGGGCAGCACAAGGCCAAGGCCGGACAGGAAATCCCGGCCTTGCGCCGTGATCAGACCGGCATCATCGGCCAGTTCCACATGGCCACCCGCCACCATGGCATCGGCCAGCGCCACACCCAGCCGCCCGGCCAGATGGTCGTAGCAGGTGCGGGCCTGGGCCAGTGCCCGGTCGCGCGGGCCGGTTCGGATGGGGCGTGGTGTCGGCACGCGCTCGGATGCCACCTGCATGATGCTTTCCATCATCCGCGCTACGGCGGGACTGGCCAGCCGGTGATAGCGGTGCCGGCCCTGCGGTTCGACCCGCAGCAGGCCCGCCGCCGCCATCCGCGACAGGTGACCGCTGGCCGTCTGTGCCGTGATGCCGGCGGCGCGGGCCAGTTCAGCGGCGGTCAGCGCGCGGCCATCCATCAGTGCCTGCAACATGCAGGCCCGGGCGGGATCGCCGGCCAATGCCGCAATCTCCGCGAAATCCGCTGTGCTGACCATGCTGCCTCCCGCCATCTGTTGTTCACCCTATCATAGGGGTGGAACGCTCCCCATGCTTCGGTGCCTGCCGAATTGGGGTTGCAGAGGTGGGGTGGAATGGATAAAATTTGATCCATTCGGGCCGGCGGAGGGGCGCCATCGACCCGACAGCAGACATGGGGAATGTCATGGTGTCGGTCCTGGGCACGGCCAGCGGCGTTTTCGCCGTTTCGGCACGGCAGTTTCAAAGCAAGACGCAGGAAATCTGGCAGGGCCTGAAAAAGGACGCGGCCAATGGCACATCTGCGTCGCCGGCCCGGCCCAGCGGCATTCAGGACCTGATCGATCCCGATACGCGCGCCCGGCTGGAGGCGCAGCGCAAGGATGCCGATGCGCTGGCCACCAAGCTGTCCAGCGGCGGGGAGGATGCCAAGGAGGCCGCCGCCCGCAAGAAGGACGAAGCAAAGCAGAAGCTGAAAATGCTGAAGCTTCAGGCCCAGCTGGCCGCCGCCAGCGGCGACAAGAAGGCCGCCGCCCGTATCGCCAAGGAGGCGGCGTCGGTGGCCAAGGAACTGGGGCAGGCCGCCAAGGATTATGCCGGTGGTGGGGGCGCGGCGGCCGCCAAACCTGATGCCAATGCGGCACAAGGCGCCGCAGCCAGCGCAGCGCAGGGCACTGCTGCCACCCCGGCGGCGGGCGGTGATGCCGCCGCCAGTGCGGAGGCACAGGCCGTGGCCCAACAGGCCAGCCAGACCGCCAGCCAAGGCGGGGAGGGTGAAGCCGCCGCCGGCACGCCCGCCAATGACACGGTACAGGCGCAGCGCGATGCCATCCTGCGCGATGGTGCGCTCCGGTCCGCCGATGCGCAGTTTGAAAGCGATACACGTGGCGTGATGGACCAGCTGCGCGCCATCCATCAGCAGATGAAGAACCTGGCCCGCAAGGATGGTTCCGCCGGCACCAAGGCGGAGATGGAACGCGCCGAACAGGACATGGCGGAGGGTGACCGCACCCTGAACGAGGCCTTTGGCCCGCCCGGCCCGTCGGTGGAAGCGATGGCCGCACCGGCACCAGCCCGCGTTGATATCAAGGTCTGATCAGTCAGCGTCGCGAATGGGCACAGCCAGCCCGCGTTTGGAGATGCCCAGCGCTACATTGGTGGTGAAGCGACGGACGGTGGGATTGTCCACCATCAGCCGGCCCATCAGCGCGTCATAGGCCTCCACATCCGGGGCGGCAATCACCAGGATGAAATCGGTCCCACCCGTGACATAGAACACTTCCTGCACCTGATCCTCCGCCGACAGCCAGCGGCGCAGGGCGGCCAGCATTTCGGGCCGTTCGCGTTCAATCTCCAGGCCTGCGATGAAGAAGGTGGGTTTACCCACCCTGGCCGGATCGACCAGGGAGACGGTGGCGGTGATGACGCCATCGGCCTTCAGCCGTTTCAGCCGGCGTGAGACAGCGGACGGCGACAGGCCGACCTGTTCGGCCAGGATGTCCGCCGTCTGGTCGGCATCCTTCTGCACCAGGGCCAGCAATTTGCGATCAAAACTGTCGAGGTCGGACAAGCGCATGATCAGCGCAGGATGACAGCCAGAAATGCCGAAAGAAAGCGTCGTCAGGGGGTAGATTGCCGGAAATCGGCATCAAGGCGCCCCTAAAATCCCGGCCATGCGATACCCGACCCCCGACGGCATCAAAGCCGCCCTTGATCGGATCGATCCGGTGTTCCGCCGGTCGCCGGTCAGACAATCCGCCGCCCTTAACCGGCTGTTCGGTGCCGAACTCTGGTTCAAGGATGAAACCGCCAACCCGATCCGCAGCTTCAAGGGGCGCGGGGCCTGTGCCTTTGTGGCGGGGCTGGGTGCCGATGACCGGCCCCTGGTCTGCGGGTCCGCCGGCAATTTCGGGCAGGGGCTGGCCTTTGCCGCCCGTGCCCATGGTCGCCGCCTGACGGTATTCGCGGCAGAGACGGCGGTACGGCGTAAGGTGCAGGCCATGCGCGACCTGGGCGCCGACGTGCGGCTGCACGGTGCCGATTTTGACGCGGCGAAGGAGGCGGCGACGCGGTTCGCCGCGCAAGAGGGGCATCGTCTTGTCGTGGATGGGGATGAGGTGCTGATCGCCGAAGGGGCGGGCACCATCGCCCTGGAAGCGATGGAAGCCGTGCCGCGCATCGACATGGTGCTGGCCCCGCTGGGCAACGGTGCCCTGGCGTCGGGCATGGGCACCTGGGTGAAACATGCCGCCCCCGATGCCCGCATGCTGGCCATTGTGGCGGCGGGTGCGCCCGTCATGGCCCATGCCGTGCGCGGGTTGCCGATAAGCGGGCGGGAGGGGGCGGACAGCATCGCCGACGGCATCGCGGTACGTGTGCCCATCCCCTATGCCGTGGACAGCCTGCGCCGTGTCCTGGACGGCACCATCATGGTGCCCGACGTCGCCATCCTGCGCGCCATGGAATTGCTGCATCAGCATCTGGATCTGGTGGTGGAACCGGCGGGGGCGGCGGGTTTGGCGGCCCTTCTGGCCGATCCCGCCGCTTGGGGCGGTCGCCGCATTCTGATCCCGCTCTGCGGCGGCAATGTCGATGCCGCCTGAAGGCTACTCTTGCAAGCGCCTCAATCGCCGACGCCCACCGGTTAAGGCTTTGACCGGTGAGATAATTTGGAAAATGTGAGGGAAAGATGATCGATCATATCGAACTGAAAACCGCCGACCTGCCGGCCAGCCAGCATTTCTACGCCACGCTGCTGGCCCCGCTTGGATACCGGCTGGAGGTGGATGGGGCGGTGAAGGCGTTTGGGGATGGCAAGACCCTGGATTTCTTCCTGTCCGCCGGCGATGTCGCCGCCCGTGACGTGCATTACGCCTTCACCAGCCCCGACCGGACCACTGTTGACCGTATCTATGCGGTGGGGCAGGCGGCGGGCCTGCATCTGGACCGGGCGCCGGCCCTGATGCCGCATGTCCATGCCAGCTACTATGCCGGGTTCCTGCGTGATCCCGATGGGCGGCTGGTGGAGTTTGTCTGTCACAAGCCGGAGTGACCGGGTCCCGCGCATGCCGGCCCCGGCATGAATGCTGCGGCCATGACCGAAGCATGGGGCCGCCTGCTCTGCTATTCACAAAGCCAGGACTATCGGATACGTGGATCGGGTGATGGGCGACAGGCCGTTGATGATCAGGGAATTGCTGCTGCTGTTGCTGCTGGCGACGCTGTGGGGTTCCTCCTACACCTTCATCAAGATCGGGGTGGAGACGATACCGCCCGTCACCCTGATTGCGGTCCGCACCCTGATCGCCGGGTCCATCCTGCTGCTGGTCATGCGCTGGCAGGGGATTTCCATGCCGCGTGACCCGGCCGTCTGGCGGCAATTCATGTTCCAGGCGGTGATGAATTCCGCCGTTCCCTTCACGCTTGTCGCCTGGGGGGAGAAGTCGGTGGATGCCGGGCTGGCCGCCATCCTGAATTCCACCACGCCCATCTTCACCTTCCTGCTGACGGCCTTGATCACGCGGCATGAGCCGGTGACGTGGCGTAGGCTGTTCGGGGTGACGGCGGGCCTGATCGGCATCTGCCTGATTATCGGGGTGGAGGCGCTGGACGGGCTGGGTGATCAGCTTCTGGCACAGATCGCCATCGTGGCTGCCACCGTCTCCTATGCCGGTGCCGCCATCTATGGGAAGAATTTCAAGGGCCTGCATCCCATGCAGCCGGCGGCGGGGTCCATGCTGTGCGGGGCGGTCCTGTTGCTGCCGGTCAGCCTTTTCGTGGATCAGCCCTGGACCTTGACGCCGTCGATGCCATCCATCGGGGCGCTGCTGTGCCTGTCGGTCTTTTCCACGGCCATCGCCTTCACGATCTATTTCCGGCTGATGCAGACGCTGGGGTCGATCGGCACCACGTCACAGGCCTATCTGCGGGTGCCGATCGGGGTGGGGCTGGGTATGCTGTTCCTGGGGGAAAGCCTGTCGCACACGGCATTGATCGGGCTGGTCTGCGTGGTGCTGGCCGTCATCGCTATGACCATGCCGGCCCGGCGCAAGGCCTAGGTCCACTCCCTTTAGCGAAAGGCGCTGCCTGCCGGCAGACCCAGCTTGCGCAGGATCATGGCGGCGGGGCAGAAGCCGGTGATCCCGGCCTGCAGCATGTTCGCCCCGACAAAGGCGGTCAGCCACAGCCAGGCGGGATCGACCAGGGTGGCCAGGGACAGGCTGATCAGCACCATGGCGCCGGCGAAGGACAGGACGGCTTTATCGACATTCATGGCAAGGCTCCTTGGATGATTGGGCAGGGGATGATCCCGTCTCATCTTGTGGATGATGATATATTCAAATATATGAAGATATGAAATAATTAAGGCCGCAGCCATGCCCGAGGCACATGCGGCGCGCCGTTGACGGCGATCCGGCAACATAATACCTTCATATATCTGAATATACAGAAAGAACGTCATCCGATGCTGAAGGAACATTCCCCCACCACGGTCCACGATATGGTGGCCGACCGGTCGATCCTGCTGGTGGATGTGCGCGAGCCGCAGGAATTTGCGGCGGCCCGTATCCATGGGGCGGTGCTGTTTCCTCTGTCCAGCTTTGACCCCACAGCCCTGCCGGCACCCGACGCGGTACGGGTGGTGTTCCATTGCGGGTCGGGCAAGCGGTCGGCCATGGCAGTGGACCGATGCCAGCAGGCGGGCATCCAGCATACCGAGCATATGGCGGGCGGTATCCAGGCTTGGATGGCTGCGCGCCTGCCCACCATCACCCTGGACCCGGCCAGCGGCGGCGTCATCGACCGCCGGTAAGGAGGAAACTCATGCGTGCGCTGCTGCTGCCTGTCCTGGCCCTGACGCTTCTGGTCCCGCCGGTTCTGGCGGCGGACGGGGATTTTCCCGTTGTCGTGTTGAAGTTGCCGGATGAGAAATCGGTCTATGCGACGGTGGAGACGGTGAATGCCATCCCCGCCCGTGTGCGGACCGGCGGCACCATCACCCGACTGTCGGTGCGGGAAGGCGACGCGGTGACAGCAGGGCAGGTGATCGCCAGTGTCGGCGACCAGAAACTGAGCCTGCAGCAGGGCGCCTTGGACGCGCAGATTGCGGCGGCGCGCGCACAGATGGAACAGGCCCAGGGGGATCTGGACCGGGCCGAAGCCCTGTCCCGGAACGGCTTCGTGACACGTCAGCGTCTGGACGAACTGCGCACCGCCGCCAATGTTGCCGCCAACGCGCTGAAAGCCCGTATGGCAGAGCTTGCTGTCCTGGGTCAGCAGATGAATGAAGGTCAGGTTTTGGCCCCGGCGGCGGGCCGTGTGCTGGCTGTGCCCGTGACGCCGGGCACGGTGGTGATGCCGGGCGAAACCGTGGCCATGATCGCGGAGCGTGATTATGTCCTGCGCCTGTCCGTGCCCGAACGCCATGCCATCAGCCTGAAGGCCGGCGACCCGGTGCGCCTGGACCCGGATGACCTGTCGCCGGGCGATGAACAGGCGGGGCAGGGGCAGGTCACCCTGGTCTATCCCCGCATCAGCGACGGGCGGGTGCAGGCCGATGCCCGTGTCACGGGTCTGGGGGATTACTTTGTCGGGCAACGGGTGCGTGTCTTTGTGCCCACGAGCGAGCGCACGGTGATCATCGTTCCCGCCACCTATCTGACCACCCGCTTCGGCATGGATTTCGCGCATCTGCGACAGGGGGCGGACACGGTGGAGGTGCCGGTGCGGCGTGGGCAGGCCCGTCCCCGGCCCGGTATGCCGGATGGGGTGGAAATCCTGTCGGGCCTCAATAACGGCGACATTCTGGTGCGGCCATGAATCTGGGACTTTCCGGTCGGCTGACGCAGGCCAGCATCCGCTCCCCCCTGACCCCGTTATTCCTGCTGGCGGCGCTGATCGCCGGGCCGCTGGCCCTGGCCCTGATCCCGCGGGAGGAGGAGCCGCAGATCAGTGTGCCCATGGTCGACATCATGGTCAGCGCCGACGGGCTGAAGGCCCCGGACGCCGCCGAACTGGTGACCAAGCCGCTGGAAGCCATCGTCAAGGGCGTCAATGGCGTCGACCATGTCTATAGCCAGACGGAGGATGACCGCGTCATGGTGACGGCGCGGTTCAAGGTCGGCACGTCCGAAGACGACGCCATCGTCCGCATCCATGCCAAGGTCCGCGCTCATCTGGGCGATATTCCGACCGGCATTCCCGAGCCGGTGATCATCGGGCGCGGCATCAATGATGTCGCCATCGTCACCCTGACCCTTTCCGCCAAGCCCGGCATGGCCGACCGCTGGACCGACCGCGACCTGGGCAACCTGGCGGAAAAGCTGCGGACAGAGTTGATCAAGGTGCCCGATATCGGCCCCACCTACCTCTCGGGCCGGGTGACAGAGCAGGTGCGGGTGGAACCCGACCCGGAGAAGCTGGCCCTGTTCGGCATCACGCTGGAACAATTGCTGGCCAAGGTGCAGGGTGCCAACCGCTCCTTCCTGGCGGGCCGCCTGAATGACGGGGGGCGCAGCCTGTCGGTTGCCGCCGGACAGACGCTGACCGGTGTGCCCGATATCGGCCTGCTGCTGATCACCAGCCGCGATGGCCGCCCGGTCTATGTGCGTGATGTCGCCGCCGTCCGGCTGGACAGCGCGCCGCTGGAACAGGCCGCCTGGACGCAAGTGCCCGACGGCAAGGGCGGATGGACCCGTACACCCGCCGTCACCATCTCCCTGTCCAAGCGGGCCGGCGCCAATGCCGTGACCGTTGCCGATGATATCCTTAGCCGTGTGGAGGGGCTGCGTGGCCGCCTGATCCCCGACAGCATGGCGGTGGAGGTGACGCGCAATTATGGGGAGACGGCATCGGAAAAGGCCGATGAACTGCTGTTCCATCTGGGTCTGGCGACGCTGTCCATCGTGGCGCTGATCTGGTGGGCCATTGGCCGGCGGGAGGCGCTGGTGACGCTGGTCGTCATTCCGGTGACCATCCTGATGACCCTGTTCTTCGCCTATATCATGGGTTACACGGTCAACCGCGTCAGCCTGTTCGCCCTGATCTTCGCCATCGGCATCCTGGTCGATGACGCCATCGTGGTGGTGGAAAACATCGCCCGGCATTGGGCCATGCGCGATGGCCGCAGCCGGTTGCAGGCTGCCGTGGAGGCGGTGGCGGAGGTGGGCAGCCCTACCATCGTCGCCACCCTGACGGTGATCGCCGCCCTGCTGCCCATGCTGTTCGTGTCGGGCATGATGGGGCCGTACATGGCGCCCATTCCCGTCAACGCCTCTGCCGCCATGCTGTTCAGCTTCTTTGCGGCCATGGTGCTGGCCCCCTGGCTGATGCTGAAACTGTCACCGACGGAGGGGGACGCCACCGGCGATGCCCATGATGACGCGCATGATGGGGGCCGCCTGGGCCAGCTTTATCGGCGGGTGGCGGAACCGCTGCTGTCCACACAGGCCCGGGCGGGCTGGTTCCTGGCCCTGGTCGGGGCCGCAACCTTGCTGTCGCTGGGCCTGTTCGCGACCAAGGGTGTGACGGTCAAGCTTCTGCCCTTTGATAACAAGTCGGAACTGTCGATCCAGTTGAACCTGCCGCGCGGTGCCAGCCTGGAGGCGACACAGCGTCTGCTGTTCCAGGCGACTGACATTGCCGGCACGCTGCCCGAACTGCGGTCGGCGCAGATTTATGCCGGCACGGCGGCCCCCTTCAATTTCAACGGTCTGGTCCGGCACAGTTTCCTGCGCGCCAGCCCGGACTTAGGTGAGGTGCAGATCAATCTGGCGCCCAAGGGCGACCGCAGCCGCAGCAGCCATGAGATCGCGCTGGACCTGCGTCAACGTCTGCTGTCGGGCATGTCCATGCCGGCGGGCACGCGATTGAAGGTGGTGGAGGTGCCGCCGGGTCCGCCCGTGATGGCCACCCTGCTGGCCGAAATCTATGGCCCCGATGCCGAAACACGCCGGGCCGTGGCCAGGGAAGTCAGTAAGATATTCGCCAGTATCCCCTTCATCACCGACATTGATGACAGTTTCGGCACGGCGCAGCCGCGCCTGCGCCTGTCCATCGATCAGGACCGGCTGGAATATTTCGGGGTGGAACAGGCGGCGGTCTATGATGCCATCCGCACCATCCTGGGCAGCAGTGCCATCGGTTATTCCCATCGCGGTGCCGAACGCTATCCCGTCGATATCGTGCTGGCCCTGCCGAAGGAGGACCGGGCCTGGACCGAACGTCTGGCATCCACGCCCGTGCCCGCCAATGCCATTCCCGGTTCCAACAAGGTGGTGGAACTGGGCGAACTGGTGCGGGTCACGCGGGAGGAAGGGTCCCCCATTCTGTTCCGCCGCGATGGGGCCTTTGCAGATATGGTGACAGCGGAACTGGCCGGTCGGTACGAGGCCCCGATCTATGGCATGGGGGCGGTGGCCGATGCCATTGAGGCGCATGATTGGGGCACCCTGCCCAAGGCCGTGATCCGCATGGCCGGGCAGCCGCAGGATGAAAGCCAGCCGACCTTGCTGTGGGATGGGGAATGGGAGGTGACCTATGTCACCTTCCGCGACATGGGCGGGGCCTTCGGGGTCGCCATCCTGGGCATCTATGTGCTGGTGGTGGCGCAGTTCCGCAGCTTCCGCCTGCCGCTGGTCATCCTGACGCCGATCCCGCTGACCCTGCTGGGCATCATGCTGGGCCATTGGCTGCTGGGGGCGGCGTTTACCGCCACCTCCATGATCGGCTTCATCGCGCTGGCCGGCATCATCGTGCGCAATTCCATCCTGCTGGTGGATTTCATCCGCCATGGGGCGGGGCAGGGCTTAAGCCTGCGCGAAGTGCTGCTTCAGGCGGGGGCCGTGCGGTTCAAGCCCATCGTGCTGACGGCCCTGTCGGCCATGATCGGGGCGGCCACCATCCTGGTCGATCCGATCTTCCAGGGGCTGGCGGTATCGCTGCTGTTCGGGCTGGCATCGTCCACCGTGCTGACGGTGCTGGTCATCCCCGCCATCTATATTGTGCTGCGCGATGGTGACGCGGTTGCTGGGCCGTCCCCCCATTGACGGGGCCGGTTTTCCCTTCTATCCCAGGGGAATGGAAATGTCGGAAATGCAAGCAAACGCAGACCGCGCCGTCGACCTGATGAAGGCGCTGGGCAACCGCTCGCGCCTGATGATCCTATGCCAGTTGATCCAGGGGGAACGGTCCGTCGGGGATCTGGCACAGCGTATCGGCATGCGTGATACGGCGGTGTCGCAGCAGCTGACCCTGCTGCGCAAGGATGGGCTGGTCCGCGCCCGCCGCGACGGCCAGACCATCTATTACGCCCTGTCCAGTGACGAGGCGGCGCGGGTCATCGCCACCCTTTACGAGATTTATTGCTCCGACAAGCCGGGGGAGGCCTGCGGTTGATCGTTCCGGGGTCGGATCGACAATTGCGGCTGGCCGCTATGGTCCAGGCCGTGGCGGCCTTGCTGTGGGTGCCGCAGGCCTGGCTGCTGGCCGATGCCATCGCCTGGCTGACGGGTAGCTATACATTGCCGGGCCATGCGGTGACGCTGGCTTTGATCTTTGGCGTGCTGGGCGTGATGCGCTCCATGTTGGATGCCTGGGGTGGGCGGCTGGCCTTCCGGGGCGCGCGGTCCGAGCTGACGCTTCTGCGGACGCAGGCGGTGGCGGCGTTGGTGCAACGCGCCCCCCTGGACCCCGGTCTGCCCCCATCGGGGACGGTGGCAAGCCTGCTGGCCGAACAGGCTGAGGCGGTGGTTCCCTATCTGCAACGCTATGTGCCGCTGCGCTGGCGTCTTGTGCTGGTGCCCGCTGTGATCCTTCCGGCGGTTGCCTGGCATTCCTGGGCGGCGGCGATGATCCTGCTGATTGCGGCACCGCTGATCCCGCTATTCATGGCCCTGATCGGCATCCGCGCCAAGAAGGCCAGCGAGGATCAACTGGCGGCGGTGGGCAGCATGAACGGCCTGCTGATGGACCGGCTGCGCGGTCTTGCCACCATCCGGGCCTTGAAGGCCGAGGGGCGGGTGGCGGCCCGTATCGGTACCCTGGCCGCCGATGTGAAGCGGCGGACCATGGCGGTGCTGCGCATCGCGTTCCTGTCATCGGCGGTGCTGGAGCTGTTTTCGGCCCTGGGTGTCGCGTTGGTCGCCGTCTATGTCGGGTTCAATCTGCTGGGACAGATCGGGTTTGGCACCTGGGGCGGAAAGCTGGACCTTGCCCACGGGCTGTTCATCCTGCTGCTGGCACCCGCCTTCTTCGAACCGCTGCGGGAACTGTCGGCCGTCTGGCATGACCGCGCCAGCGGGGAGGCCGCGTTGCGCGCCATGGCCGGCCTGCTGGAAGGGCACGAGACGGCGCCGGGGCCGGCACTGCCGCCCGCTGACGGGTCGGTGCTGTGCCTGGACCGGGTGGGCTTTGCCTATCCGGGGACGGCGGCTTTGGTGTCGGATGTCGATCTGTCACTGCGGCGGGGGGAGAAGGTGGCCCTGTTCGGGCCCAGCGGTGGGGGCAAATCCACCTTGCTGGCCCTGGCGGCGGGGCTGCTGCACCCCGACAACGGCACCGTCCGGCGTGCGGGCAAGGTTGGCTGGATCGGCCATCGCCCCTTCATGAAGAATGCCTCCCTGGCGGCCAATGTCACGCTGGGCCGACCGGGCCTGGATGCGGCACCGCTGCTGCGCCGGCTGCTGCCCGGCCATGACCCGGCGCGGCGGGTGGGGGAGGGCGGGGTGGGCCTGTCGGGCGGGGAAACGCTGCGTCTGGCGCTGGCCCGCGCCATTGCCGACCCAGATGCCGCCCTGATCCTGGCCGATGAACCAACCGCGCATCTGGATGCCGCGACGGCGGCGGAGGTGATCGAAGCCCTGATCGATGCTGCCCAGGGCCGCGCCCTTCTGGTCGCCACCCATGACCCACGGCTGGCCGCGCGTATGGACCGCGTGGTGGAGGTCGGGGCATGAGGGGGCATCTGCTGCTGCTGTTCCGCCTGTTCCGGCAGGCGGCGGGGTGGAAGCTGGGCCTGGGCTTGGCAACCGCCGGGATTACGGCGCTGGCGGGTGCGGCCTTGCTGGGCCTGTCGGGCTGGTTCATCACGGCCACGGGCATTGCCGGCCTGTCGGCGGGGACGGCGCTGGTCTTCGATGTGTTCCGGCCCGGTGCGGGCGTGCGGGCGCTGGCCCTGCTGCGCACCGGTGCCCGTTATGGCGAACGGTTGGCGACGCATGACGCCACCTTGTCCGTGATTGCCGGTCTGCGCGTGCGCCTGTTTCAGGCGCTGGCAAGGCCCGGTCTGGGCCGCACCCTGGTGCAACGGCCAGGGCGCCTGCTGTTCCGGATCAGCGGCGATCTCGATACGCTGGACACGCTCTATCTCCGCCTGTTGATCCCGGCCTGTGTGCTGCTGGTCCTGGCCCTGGTCAGCATGGTGGCGCTGGCACTGCTGACGGGGTGGGCCGGTCTGCTGCCCGGCCTGTTCTTGCTGCTGGTCGGTCTGGTCATGCTGGTGCTGGGTGGGCGCGGCGGGCTGGTGGCCGGCGGAAAGCGTGCGGCGGCGCTGGAGGCCTTGCGCCTGCGTCTTCTTGACCTTGTTGCCGGTCGCGTGGAATGGCGGCTGGCGGGGCGGCAGGAACAGGCCGCCCATCTGGCCCTGTCGGCGGAGGATCGCTTGCGCCGTGCCGATGACCGGTTGAACCGGCTGGAAAGCGGGCTGACCTTGTGGCAGGGGCTGGCGGCCACGGCGCTGCTGTCGGGTGGGGTAATCCTGTGCGCGGAACTCTTGGAACGCGGCCTGTTCGGCGGGCCCGCCGTGGCATTGTTCCTGCTGGTGCTGCTGGGCATGATGGAACCGCTGGGTCCGCTGCGCCGGGGTGCGGTGGAACTGGGGCGCAGCCTGCGGGCCGTGCGGCGGGTCGGGGATGCGCTTTCTCAACCCCTGTCGGAACAGGCCGTGTCGCCCGATATACGGGATATCACCCTGTCGGCCATCCGCTTTCGGCATGATGGTGCCCCGGCCTCATTGTTTGACGGGTTCAGCCTGTCCATTCCCGCCGGGCAGCATGTGGCCGTGATCGGTGACAGCGGGGCCGGCAAGTCCAGTCTTGTCGCCCTGTTGACCGGGGAGGCAAGGCCCGCCGCCGGCAGCATCGCGGTTCCTCCCTGGGCCTTGCTGGGCCAGGATGCGGCCCTGTTTCAGGATAGTGTGCGGGCCAACCTGCTTCTGGCCGATCCTGACGCCGATGACGCACGCCTGTGGGCGGCGCTGGAACAGGCGGGGTTGGAACGAGTCGTGCGGGAGATGCCGGGCGGGCTGGATGCGCCCCTGGGCGAAGGCGGTACGGGCCTGTCATCAGGACAGCGGCGGCGACTGGCCCTGGCCCGGTTCCTGTTGCAGGACAAGCCCTTATGGCTGCTGGACGAGGTGACGGAAGGTATCGACCTTTCTGTCGCAGCCACAATTTTGACAAATATCAAAGCATCGGCTGCCGGACGAACTATTCTGCTGATCACGCATCTGAGGCGTGAGGCGGCCCTGGCCGACCGGATCATCCGGTTGTCCCATGGCCGGGTGGTCATGGATCTGACGCGCGGCGACCCGGCCTTTGATGTGGCCCTGTCCACCCTGCGCCCTGACTGACGATCCTGTCCGACGCCCCGGAGGATGAAGCCCCGCCATCGGGACGGGGTTCGCGTTCAGGAGGCGCCGGTGGCAGCCGGCGACATGACGCATGGAGTTGGATATTGTTGGGCTGTCACGCCTGCAATTCGCACTGACCGCCCTTTACCACTTTCTGTTCGTGCCCCTGACCCTGGGCCTGTCGATCATCATCGCCATCATGGAGACGGTCTATGTCATGACCGACCGGCCCATCTGGCGGCAGATGACTAAGTTCTGGGGCAGCCTATTCGGCATCAACTTTGTCTTGGGTGTGGCCACGGGCCTGACCATGGAATTCCAGTTCGGGATGAACTGGTCCTACTACAGCCACTATGTCGGCGATATTTTCGGCGCACCGCTGGCCATTGAGGGCCTGATGGCCTTCTTCCTGGAAGCCACCTTCGTCGGTCTGTTCTTCTTTGGCTGGGACCGGATGACCAAGGTGCAGCATCTGGCCGCCACCTGGGCCGTGGCCATCGGGTCGAACTTCTCCGCGCTCTGGATTCTGATCGCCAATGGCTGGATGCAGAACCCCGTCGGGGCCGTGTTCAACCCGGCCACCATGCGCATGGAGATCGCAGATTTCTATGCCGTGATCTTCAACCCCGTGGCGCAGGCCAAATTCGTTCACACCGTTTCCGCCGGCTATGTTACGGCGGCGGTGTTCGTGCTGGGCGTCTCGGCCTTCTACTTGTTGAAGGGACGGCATGTGACGCTGGCCAAACGGTCCATGGCGGTCGCCTGTTCCTTTGGTCTCCTATCCTCCCTGTCGGTTGTCGTGCTGGGCGATGAAAGCGGCTATCTGGCGACCGAACATCAAAAGATGAAACTGGCTGCCATCGAGGGCATGTGGGAGACGGAACCGGCCCCCGCCGCTTTCACCGCCATCGGCTTTCCCAATCAGGAAGCACGGGAGACGCATCATGTGTTGCAGATCCCCTGGGCGCTGGGCCTGATTTCCACCCGTTCGCTGAATACCCAGGTGTCGGGCATCAATGATCTGGTCGCCCATGGCAAGGAACGGGTGCAAAGCGGCATCATCGCCTATGACGCCCTGCAAACCATCCGCGCCGCCAGGGGTGCGGAGAATGTCGCCCCCGAGGTGAAGGCGGCGTTCGAGACCCATGGTCGTGATCTGGGCTACGCCTATCTCCTGAAACGCTATGTCGATGATCCGCGTCAGGCGAATGAAGAACAGATCGACAAGGCGGCCTGGGATCTGGTGCCACAGGTGGCGCCCTTGTTCTGGTCCTTCCGCATCATGGTGGGGCTTGGCTTCTTCTTCATTGCGCTGATGGCTGCCTTCTTCTGGCAATCGGCGACGGGAAGGCTGGGGGAACCGCGCTGGCTGCTGAAACTGGCCGTGCTGGCCATCCCGCTGCCCTGGATCGCGGCGGAACTGGGCTGGGTGGTGGCGGAGTTTGGACGCCAGCCCTGGATCATCGAAGGCGTGCTGCCGACGGCCATGGCGGTGTCCAGCCTGTCGGTCACTGATCTGCTGATCACCATTGCCGGCTTCACCCTGTTCTACAGTGTGCTGTTCGTGGTGGAGGTGAGTTTGATGGTCCGCGCCATCCGGAAGGGGCCGGAGCCAGATGATCATCCTGCCCCCGTGCCCCATGCCACGCTGAAAGCGGCGGAGTGACCATCATGATCCTGCATGAACTTCTGGATTATACGACGCTGCGCCTGATCTGGTGGGTGCTGCTGGGCGTACTGCTGATCGGGTTCGCCGCGACCGACGGGTTCGACATGGGCACGGCCATCCTGCTGCCCTTCATCGGCAAGGATGATGTCGAGCGCCGCACCCTCATCAATGCCGTTGGCCCCGTGTGGGAGGGCAATCAGGTCTGGTTCATCCTGGGCGGTGGCGCCATCTTTGCCGCCTGGCCGCCGCTTTATGCCGTGTCCTTCTCCGGCTTCTATCTGGCCATGTTCGTGGTGCTGGCGGCCCTGATCCTGCGGCCCGTCGCGTTCAAATACCGGTCGAAGCGGGATGATGTCCGCTGGCGTGCGACCTGGGACTGGGCGCTGTTCGTCGGCGGGTTCGTGCCTGTGCTGATATTCGGCGTGGCGGTGGGCAATGTGCTGCAGGGCGTGCCGTTCCGCCTGGATGGTGATCTGCGCGCCTTCTACGAAGGCTCTTTCTTCGGCTTGCTGAACCCGTTCGCGCTGCTCTGCGGTCTGCTGTCGGTGGCGATGCTGGTCACGCACGGGGCGGCCTGGGTGACGCTGAAGACGGCTGGCGCCGTGGCGGAACGGGCGCGAGGCGTGGGGCTGGTCACAGCCCTGCTGACGCCTGCCCTGTTCGCCCTGGCGGGCCTGACGCTGTATCTCTGGGTCGATGGCTACCACATTACCAGTGCGGTGGTGACGGACGGCCCGTCCAACCCGCTGTTGAAGCAGGTGGCGGCGGCACCCGCCCTGTGGTTCAGCAATTACGCGACCCACCCGTTCCTGTTGATCGCACCGGTGCTGGGGCTGGTGGGGCCGCTGCTGGTCTGGGCGGGGCTGAAGGTACGGGCGGAAGGGGCGACCCTGATCATTTCTGGTCTGTCGCTTTTGGGGATCATCGCCACCGTCGGTGTCTCGATGTTCCCCTTCATCCTGCCCAGTTCCATTGATCCGGTCAGCAGCCTGACGGTCTGGGACAGTTCATCCTCGCACCAGACCTTGTTCATCATGCTGGTCGTGACCTGCATCTTCCTGCCGCTCGTCCTGACCTACACGGCCTGGGCCTATCGCATCCTGTGGGGCAAGGTCGATGCAGGAGCCATCCGTGCCGGCCAGGGCCACCATTACTGAAGAAAAGGAGCGCGCATCATGTGGTATTTCGCCTGGATGCTGGGCCTGCCCCTGGCCGCCGCCTTCGCCGTCTTGAACGCCATGTGGTTCGAGATGCGTGAAGACGCCAAGGAGCAGGGGCGACGCTGATATCGGTGTGCCGGTGTGGGACAGCGTCGAACGCTGCTCCACACCGGCATGCGTCGCTGGTGCCAGACACGATTCGTGACGGCATTTGCGATGACGGTATCGTGTTCAAAAAGAGTAGATGGAGTCTCAGACCCAGAAACAACAAATGGCGACCAAAAGGCCGCCACGTTATTTGTGCCGATCAACATTTGATCAGTAACAAACTGCAATCCAGTAATTTTCTGGGAGTTCGAAGTGGTGCCCAGGGACGGAATCGAACCGCCGACACGGGGATTTTCAATCCCCTGCTCTACCGACTGAGCTACCTGGGCACACCGTACTTCGTAACCACCGAGGCGTTTGTTTGTCACCGCCGCCCGGTGTGGTGCGCCTTATAGACAAGGCATCCGGGGCTGTAAAGCATTGAATTGCGCATCTACGAAATTTTTTCAGCGGCCTTCATCTTCGCCCGGCGCCTCGTCCACGGGCACGCGGTAGACCTCGCCCAGCCAGCGGTTCAGGTCTACGTCCGCGCAGCGCTTGCAACAGAAGGGGCGGAAATCCAACACCGGGGCGCGACCGCAGATAGGGCATCCGGCGGCCTTCTTGGGCTTGCGCATGGCGGACAGGTCGATGGGATCATCACTCATGGGTGGCTTCCTTACAGCAGCAGATCGGCCAGCGGCGGGCCACGGCGGGCGCGGGTGACCTCCACCAGGCCCAGACGCGACATGCCATAGACATGGGTGGCAACAGGGTCATCCGCCACCGCCGAAGACAGGCGCTGGATCACCGCCTCCCGGTCACCGGCGCGCGCCATGTTCACAAAATCCACCACCACGATGCCGCCGAAATTGCGCAGGCGCATCTGCCGCGCGATCTCCAGGCAGGCATCCAGGTTGGTGGCCAGCGGGTTGCCGCGTTCGCCGCCATTGACGTCGATGACGGTCAGCGCCTCCGTCCGGTCGATAACCAGCGACCCGCCCTGTCCCAGATCGACGCGGCGGTCGGTCAGGGCGGCAATGGCGCTGTCGGCGTCGCCCTGATCGAACAGGGGGCGGGGTGCCTTGTGGGGGACGATCAAGGGCAGCAGGTCGGGTGCCAGGGCCATGGCGGAGGCTTTCACCGCCGCCAGCATCTCCGCCCCCTCCACGACGATCTCCACCAGCCCGTCGCGTGGCAACTCCACCAGGGCGCGCCTAATCGCGTCGGGTGGGGGCAGCAGGGTGGCGGGATGGGTGCCGCCGCCGGCGCGTTGGACCGTGTAGGCATCGGCCAGCAGCGCCTCTGCCTCACCCAGCACCAGGGCCGGGTCGGTCGGCAAAGCCTCCGCCCGCACGATCCAACCGCCTTGGTTTGGCAGGGTGGATGACAGGCGCTGACGCAGGGCCTGAACCTCGGGCCCCTTGCCCAGGCGTTTGGAGATGTGGATGCCGTCGCCCAGCGGGGTATGGACCAGGAAGCGACCGGGGAAGGACAGGTCCATGGTCAGGACCGCCCCCTTGCCGTCATGGGCGTCGGCTTTCACCTGTGCGGCCACCATCTGGCCGGTGCGCAGCAACTGTCCGATGCGGGCATCGCGGCGACCGGGGCGCACATCGGCGGCTGAAAGGAAACCGGGGGTGCTATCACCGAATTCCACGAAGGCGGCGTCCAGCCCGGCCACGACGCGTGTGACGCGGCCCAGGATGATAGCGCCCAGCCAGGCCGCGCGCTCCACATGGTCAAGGGCGAGGTCGGTCAGGATGCCGTCGGACAGCATGGCGCAGCGCCGCAAGGGCCCGCGCTGGTCGATCAGCAGCCGGCGGCGCATCAGCCCCGTGATGTGGCTTGGGCGGCGGCCAGCGCCAGCGCGTCGATCCCGGCGGCCCTCAGGACACCCGCCACCTCCGTCAGCGGCAGGCCGACGACATTGCTGTAGCTGCCGGAAAGTTGCCGCACGAACAGGCTGGCCAGCCCCTGGATGGCATAACCGCCGGCCTTGCCCTTCCAGTCGCCGGTTGCCAGATACTGGTCGATCTCGTCACGCGACAGGGTGCGGAAGATCACCTGGCTTTCGACCACGCGGCTCCACAGCTTGCCATCCGTGCCGACCAGGGCGACACCGGTATAGACGCGGTGGCGGCGACCCTGCAACAGGTTGAGGCAGCGGCGTGCGGTGTCCGCATCATCCGCCTTGGGCAGGATGCGCCGGCCCAGGCCCACCACCGTATCGGCGGCCAGGACGATGGCGCCGGCATGACGTGCAGCCACGATCCCCGCCTTTTCCCGCGACAAACGCTGGGCATGGGGGGAGGGGAGTTCGTCGGGAAACGGAGATTCGTCAATATCCGCCGGATCAATGGCATCCGGCACCAGCCCGATCTGGGCCAGCAGTTCCCGCCGCCGGGGAGACCCGGAGGCAAGGATCAGGCGCGGACGGTCACTGCCGGGTTGGTCGGGCGTCGCCGCCGCGCGCGCGTTCATCGTCAAATCCTGCCGCTCACTTGAAGCGGAAGGTGATCCGACCCTTGGTCAGGTCGTAGGGGGTCATTTCGACGTTGACGCGGTCACCTGCCAGCACGCGGATGCGGTTCTTGCGCATCTTGCCAGACGTGTGGGCCAGCACTTCATGTTCGTTATCGAGCTTCACGCGGAACATCGCGTTGGGCAGCAGTTCAGTCACCGTGCCAGAAAACTCGATCAGATCTTCCTTGGCCATGTTTTCCTGATTTCGGGATGGTAAAACGCGCACATAGGTGAGCGTCACAGCCGCGTGGGTCAAGTGTTTTCAGCGCAAAGCATGGGCGTTTCACACGCTGGGCAGGGGGTGCCCTCACCCTCCCACATATGCTGACGCATGCGGGCCCCTCCCTCTCCCACGGTCGTGGGCGAGGGACAAAATGAGAAGTTCCATAATTTTCGCCCCTCGCCCGCTTGGCGGGAGAGGGAGGGGCCTAAGCCTGCCAAGGCTTGGGAGGGTGAGGGAACTAGGCCCCTTTACTCCACCCCGAACCGCAGTTTCATGCGCTTCAGCAGCGTATCGCGCACCTGACGATAGGCATCGAGTCGCGCCTCGCGGCTGCCTTCCACCAGGGTGGGATCGAAAGTGTTCCAGAATTCCACGTCGCAGGCCGTGGTGCGGGTCATTTCCACGGCCCGGTGCTGCGCCTCCGGCGACAGGGAGATGACCAGGTCGAAACTGTCATCCTCCAACTGGTCGAAGGTCTTGCAGCGATGGCGCGACATATCGATACCCAGTTCGCCCATGACGGTCGTCACGAACGGGTCGGGTTCCCCCTCACGCACCCCGGCACTGTCGACATAGATCTGACGTCCCATCAGATGCTTCAACAGCCCTTCGGCCATGGGCGAACGGATGGCGTTATAGGTGCAGGCGAACAGGACGGAGGAGATTCGGGTCGGGCTGATTTCGGCCATCGACGCGGCACTCAGTTCCGGATATGCAGCACGCAGATGAGCGTGAACAGACGCCGGGCCGTGTTCAGGTCCATTTCGGCCTTGCCGGCCAGCCGCTCCCGCAGCAGTTCCGATCCTTCATTGTGCAGGCCGCGCCGACCCATATCGATGGCTTCGATCTGGGACGGGGATGCCGTCTTGATGGCTTTGTAATAGCTGTCGCAGATCATGAAATAGTCGCGCACGATGGTGCGAAACGGCGTCAGCGGCAGGGTCAGCCGGTTCAGCGGGCTGTCATCTTCCTTGCGGACATCAAAGATCAGCCGGTTATCCTCGGCAGACAGGAAAAGGCGGAACGGCCCTTCGTCCGGTGTCTCCACCAGCGCGAAGCGGTTTTCATCCATCAGGTCGAACAGGGCGACGGCGCGCTCATGCTCCACCTCCATGTTGCGGCGGATGATATTCTTCTCCACCAGTTCCACATGGACGATGCGGTGGTGCGGCGCGTTCATCATCCCTCCCCGGTGGTTTTTATCCTGCACCCTGCGATCATGATGGTGCGTTTGGCAAGATGGTTATTACAGACCTGATCGTAGCGGGGATTAGCGAAGCGTAGTCCACGGGGCAGCCCGACCGGGTTTCCGCGGATTACGGCTGCCGCCTAATCCGCGCTA
This sequence comes from Niveispirillum sp. FG156, assembly GCF_057809555.1. NCBI lineage: Bacteria > Pseudomonadati > Pseudomonadota > Alphaproteobacteria > Rhodospirillales > Azospirillaceae > Niveispirillum > Niveispirillum sp. FG156. Next base: position 106,571 of record NZ_JBMDKE010000002.1, read on the forward strand.
CGTCCGCTAGACCAACCGGATCGCCACCGACAGGGCGTGCGCACCCAGCCCTTCAGAATTGGCCAGCGACACCGCCGCCGGACCGATCTTTGCCAGACTTTCCGGGGTGCAGCCGACCATGGTGGTGCGCTTCATGAAATCCAGCACGTTCAGACCGCTGGAGAAACGGGCCGATCGAGCCGTGGGCAGTACATGGTTGGGACCAGCGACATAATCACCGATGGCTTCCGGTGTATGGCGGCCCAGGAAGATGGCGCCGGCATTGCGGATTTTCGCGGCCATTGCATCGGGGTCGGCCACCGCCAGTTCCAAATGTTCAGGCGCCAGACGGTCCACCAGCGGCACCGCATCCTCCAGTCTGTCCACCAGGATGATGGCCCCATGGTCGCGCCAGGAGGTGCCGGCAATTTCCGCACGGGGCAGGGTGGCCAGATGCGCATCCACCGCCGCCGACACAGCGTCGGCAAAGGCGGCGTCATCGGTGATCAGGATGCTTTGCGCGCTAGTATCATGTTCAGCCTGCGACAGCAGATCAGCGGCGATCCAGGCCGGGTCATTCTGCCCGTCGGCGACCACCAGGATTTCCGACGGGCCGGCGATCATGTCGATGCCGACGGTGCCGAAAACCTGCCGCTTGGCGGCGGCGACAAAGGCATTGCCGGGGCCAGTGATCTTGTCCACCGGTTTGATGGTGGCGGTACCGAAGGCCAACGCGCCCACCGCCTGCGCCCCGCCGATGCGGTAGATCTCCGTTACGCCGGCCAACTGCGCGGCGGCCAGGACCAGCGGATTGATCACGCCATCGGGCGTGGGCACCACCATGGCGATGCGCGGCACACCTGCCACCTTGGCCGGGATGGCATTCATCAGGACCGAGGAAGGGTAGGAGGCGGTTCCGCCCGGCACATAGAGGCCGACGGCGCCCACCGGCGTCCAGCGCGCGCCCAGGCGCACCCCCGCGGGATCGGTGAAGAAGGAGGATTCGATGGGCTGCGTGCGGTGGAACGCTTCAATCCGCGCGGCGGCCAGCTTCAGCGCGTCCAGCGTTTCGGCGTCGCACTTGGATACCGCCGCCGCGATCTCATCGGCGGTGAAGGCCATGGCCTCGGCGGTGATGTCCAGCCGGTCCCAGCGCTTGGTATAGTCCAGGACAGCCGCGTCGCCCCGCGCCTTCACATCGTTCAGGATGGCGGTGACGGCATTGTTCAGGTCTTCCTGAACTTCGCGCTTGGCGCCCAGCAGGTCCTGAAAACGGCTTTCGAAATCGGCGTCGCGGGTGGAGAATTTAACCGGCATTGCCGATGGCCTCCTGAAAACGGTCGATCCAGCCCTGGATTTCCTCATGGCGCGTCTTGAAGGCGGCGCGGTTCACGACGAGGCGGGAAGAGATGTCGGCAATATGCTCAATCTCCGCCAACCCATTGGCCTTCAAGGTGGTACCGGTGGACACAAGGTCAACGATGCGCGAGCACAGTCCCAGATTGGGGGCCAGCTCCATGGCACCGTTCAGCTTGATGCATTCGGCCTGTACACCGCGCGCCGCGAAATGCCGGCGGGTGATGTCAGGATATTTGGTGGCTACCCGCACATGGGACCAGCGCGACGGATCGTCACTGCTGGACAGGTCCACCGGCTCGGCCACGGCAATGCGGCACTTGCCGATACCCAGGTCCAGCGGCGTGTAGATCTCCGGATAGTCGAATTCCATCAGCACGTCGCTGCCGCAGACGCCCAGATGGGCGGCACCGAAGGCCACGAAGGTGGCGACATCGAAACTGCGCACCCGGATGATCTTCACATGCGGAAGATTCGTGTCGAACTTCAGGGCGCGGGATTTCGGATTGTCGAAATCGGCTTCCGGCACGATGCCGACATGATGCAGCAACGGCCTCACCTCATCCAGAATCCGACCCTTGGGAAGGGCCAGTACCAGCAGGTCATTGGCGGCGGGCGACATCATGTCCTGGACGCTCCAGGTGGGTTGCATAGGGCTGCTTACATGGCACGCCCGTGCCGACCCGTCCACCCGCCGCAGCGAAGGGCGGGGTTGCGTGAAACTTCAATCAAGCGGCAAGGACAGGCCGGACTTGACCGGCGACAGGGCGAAAATGGTGGAAAATTTCAAGATCAGGGCATTGTCCATCAGGATACGGCGCGTGAACGCGTCGTAATCCGCCAAGTCGCGGGCGGTCACCACCGCCACGAAATCCGCGTCGCCGGCCGTGTACCAGCATTGCTGAACCTCCGGTGCGGCCCGCAGCTGCCGCCCCATATCATCCACCACCGCCGACCCGCCGCGTGCCAGCGTGATGGAAACGATGGCCGTCAGGGGGCGGCCTACCTTGGCGGGGGACAGGACCAGGGGTTCCGATTGGATCACGCCATCGGCCCGCAGACGTTTCAACCGCCGCTGTACCGCCGTGGGGGACAGGCCCACCCGTTCCGCCACGGCGTCGGATTTCAGGCGCGCATCATCCTGCATCAGGGCCAGGATGGCGCGGTCGAAGGGGGCAAGCTCGCTCATGGATGCAGGATAACGGCGCTGCCACCGGGGGCCAAGGCCGCAACGCGGCGGCAAGCGGCAGCAAAAAGCGGCAAGGCGGCGTTACTTATCATATAATATCCCAGCCATCGTAGCTTCTGGCCCTTCGGAGACAGCATGTCCGACGCCGATTTCATCATCCATGACCCGGTCCGCGCCCGCGCCGTCATCCGCCGTTCCGCCAAGGTCGAGAAACTTTACGGCGATTGCCGCTGGGCCGAGGGACCGGTCTATTTTCCGGCGCATCGCAGCCTGATCTGGTCCGACATTCCCAATGAACGCATGCTGCGCTTTGACGAGGCGATGGGAGCGGTGGCGGAGTTCCGGCGTCCGTCGGGCTTTTCCAACGGCAATACCGTTGACCGGCAGGGGCGTCTGGTTACCTGCGAACATGGCGGACGCCGCGTCACCCGCACCGAACATGATGGCAGCATCACTGTGCTGGCCGAAAGCTGGCAGGGCAAGCGCCTGAACAGCCCCAATGATGTCGTGGTGAAATCCGACGGCTCCATCTGGTTCACCGACCCGACCTATGGAATCGACAGCGATTATGAAGGGTACAAGGCCGAAAGCGAGATCGGGGCCAGCCATGTCTATCGCATCGATGCCGTCACCGGGACCGTCAATGTGGTGGCCGATGATTTCGTGAAACCCAATGGCCTCTGCTTCTCCCCCGACGAAAAGACGCTTTACGTCGTGGATACGGGCCGTACGCATCGACCTGATGGGCCGTGTCATGTGCGGGCCTTCCGCGTGGGTGATGATGGCCGCCTGTCGGGTGGGGAGGTATTCGCCACGTCCGAACAGGCGGGGTTCGACGGTCTGCGCTGTGACGAGCTGGGCCATCTCTGGATGGCGGAGGATGACGGCGTGCATTGCTACCACCCAGACGGCAGCCTGATCGCCCGTGTGCTGGTGCCGGAATGGGTGGCGAATGTGGAATTCGGCGGCGCGCGCGGCAACCGTCTCTATATATGTGCGACCGGCGGTCTTTATGCTGTGACGCTGGCGGTGCGGGGGGCAAAGAGGTTCTGACCCAAGGGTCATTTATGACCCTTGGAGGCCGGCGACCGCCGGCCCGCGCCCTCGTGGGCGCGTAAGCCAAGCTGCCGGAGGCAGCGCCCGGCGCTTGAGGGAGCCCATGACCCAAGCGTCATTTATGACCCTTGGAGGCCGGCGACCGCCGGCCTGGCGCTTGAGGGAACCTGCAAAAACCGGATGTAATGGTGTTGCTTCAACCCTCTATGGCGTCCAACCCCCTTGCCCTTTGCCCCGAATCCGGCCATGAAACAGGCCTAGTCTTTCCGTTATCACAGAGTGCAGAGACGATGGCTTACCGGATTCAGGGCGAAACGGGTGAATGGGAAGTGGTGATCGGGCTGGAAGTCCATGCCCAGGTCATTTCCAATGCCAAGCTGTTCAGCGGGGCCGCCACGGCCTTCGGTGCGGCCCCCAACAGCCAAGTCAGCTTCGTCGATGCCGGCTTCCCCGGCATGCTGCCCGTGATCAACGAATTCTGCGTGCAGCAGGCCATCAAGACCGGCCTGGGGTTGAAGGCGCAGATCAACCTGCGCAGCGTTTTCGACCGCAAGAACTATTTCTACGCCGACCTGCCGTCGGGCTATCAGATCAGCCAGTTCAAGCAGCCCATCGTGGGCGAGGGTACGATCATCCTCGATCTGGCCGATGGTGTGACGCGGGAGATCGGGATCGAACGGCTGCATCTGGAAATGGATGCCGGCAAGTCGATGCACGACCAGCATCCGTCCAAGACCTATGTCGACCTGAACCGGGCCGGCGTGGCGCTGATGGAGATTGTGTCGAAGCCCGACATGCGCAGCCCGGAAGAGGCGGTCGCCTATGTGCGCAAGCTGCGCACCATCGTCCGCTATCTCGAAACCTGCGACGGCAACATGGATGAAGGCTCCATGCGCTGCGACATCAACGTGTCGGTGCGCAAGCCGGGTGGCCCGCTGGGTACGCGGACGGAGACGAAGAACGTCAATTCCATGCGCTTCATGCATGCGGTGATCGAGTATGAGGCCCAGCGCCAGATCGAACTGATCGAGGAAGGTGGCACGGTCGTGCAGGAGACCCGCCTGTGGGACACGGCCAAGGGTGTCACCCGCTCCATGCGCAGCAAGGAAGAGGCGCATGATTACCGCTACTTCCCCGATCCCGACCTGCTGCCGCTGGTGGTCGAACAGGAACTGGTCGATCAGATCAAGGCCAGCCTGCCGGAACTGCCCGACGACAAGAAGACCCGCTTCATGGAGCAGTACAAGCTGCCCTCCTATGATGCCGGCGTCCTGGTCGCGGAAAAGGCCCGTGGCGATTTTTATGAGGAAGTGGCCAAGGGCCGCGACCCCAAGGTTGCCGCCAACTTTGTCATCGGCGACTTGCTGGGGGCGTTGAACAAGACCGGTAAGGATATCACCGAATCGCCGATCTCCGCCGCCGACCTGGGCGGTCTGATCGACCTGATCGCCGACAACACCATCTCCGGTCGTCTGGCCAAGGATGTGTTTGCGCTGATGCTGGAGACGGGCAAGTCGGCCGCCGTGATCGTGGATGAAAAGGGCCTGCGTCAGGTCACCGATACCGGCGCCATCGACGCCGTCATCGCCCAGGTGATGGAGGCCAACCCCGACAAGGTGGCCGAATACCGGTCCGGCAAGGACAAGCTGTTCGGCTTCTTCGTGGGGCAGGTGATGAAGGCCAGCCAGGGCAAGGCCAACCCGGCCATGGTCAACGACATCCTGGCGGTCAAGCTGAAGGGCTGAGGCGAAGCCATATCCGCCCGTGAAAGGGCCGCCGGTGTGATCCGGCGGCCCTTTTCATGCCTTTTCCGCGCCCTCCTGCCGCCACCGGGCCGCCAGCCAAGTGCACAGGATCAGCTGGATCTGGTGGAACAGCATCAGCGGCAGGATGATCAGACCGATCTGGGAAACCGGAAACAGCACGCTGGCCATGGGCACGCCCGACACCAGGCTTTTCTTTGATCCGCAGAATAGCAGCACGATCCGGTCGGCCCGCTTGAAGCCCAGCCAGCGACCGGCCAGGGCCGTGATGCCCATGACCAGGGCCAGCAGAACGATGCTGGCCGCTGCGATGGCGATCAGGTCGGACGCCGCCACCTTGTGCCACAGCCCCTCCACCACCGCCGCGCTGAAGGCGGAATAGACCACCAGCAGGATCGACCCGCGGTCGGTGTAGGAAATGCTGTTGCGGTATTTCTGCACGAACCGCCCGATCAGGGGCCGGGCCAGATGGCCGGCGACAAAGGGCACCAGCAATTGCAGAATGATCGCTTCCAGTGCGGCCAGCGAGATGCCCGCCTGTCCCCCCGCATTCATGAGCAGTCCGACAAGCAGCGGCGTGATGAAAATTCCCAGCAGGTTGGAGGCCGAGGCCGAACAGATGGCCGCCGGCACATTGCCGCCCGCGATGGAGACAAAGGCGATGGAGCTTTGCACCGTGGAGGGCAGTAGGCAGAGATAGAGAATGCCGGTCGCGATGACAGGCGGCAGGATGGAGGCGGGCAGCAGCCCCGCCGCCAGACCCAGCAGCGGGAACAGTATAAAGGTGCTGGCCAGAACCGACAGATGCAGCCGCCAATGGCCCATACCGGCCAGGATGGCGTCGCGCGACAGCTTGGCCCCGTGGAAGAAGAAAAGCAGGGCGATGGCAATATCGGCGACGATATCCACGATGCCCGCGACCTGCCCCTGCGCCGGTAACAGCGCCGCCAGCCCGACAGTGGCCAGCAGCGCCAGCAGAAAGGGATCGATTACAGCCGCGAGGAAACGCTTCATCTCAGATCATCCCAGGGCGGATAGACAACACCACGAGGACGACAGTATGCATGCTGCGGATATAAACCCGGTTCCCCCGTTTCCGCCGGGGTGATGTGTGTGCAGCGCAAAAGAAAATGCGCCGTAGGTCAGGTCGAGGGCATAGCCCGAGCCCTGACAGAGAAGGCCTTCAATCCTTTCCCGTCAGGGCTCACCAAAGGCTCGACCTGACCTACGGGTATAACCCCTTAGCTGGCGGCGTCGCCCGTCACTAGCTTGGCGATCTGCTTGGCCCAGCGGCGGGTGAACCGATCCGCGTCGCCATAGATCGTGTAGCTGTTGATATTGTCTGGGAAGGGCAGGCCCATGTCGGCATCGGCAATGACCGCCACCACCTGACCCGTTTGGCTGTCCGTCAGGGTCGCCTGAAAGGCGGCGCGGCCAACGGAATAGACGCGGTCGACAGTGCCGCCGCCGCGTGCCTTCTCGGCATGGAAGGACCGGTTGGGGACATAGTCGGTGAAGGTGATGGCCAGCTTCAGGACACCGGGCCCCGGCTCCTTCACCATGGCCGGCCCGAAAGCCTCTTCCAACTGCTTGGTCATGTATTCAAACGCATGGTCGCGTTCGCGCACCGACAGCAGCACCTCGTCAAAGCGGCGCTCGATGGCGGTGTCCATGGGGGCCAGCATCACCTTGCCATAGGAGGCGAGGTTGACGCCGGGCTTCACAAAGACCTTGTCCAGGTTGGCATGGTCCTGTTCGGTCAGCCCCTCGGTCACCAGCTTGGGCGCCTTCTTGGACGGGATACCGTCCCAGGCGCTTTCGGCGGCACCGGCGGTGCCGGCGGCCAGAACCATCAGGGACAGACCCAGGATGCCGGCCAGAAGGCCAGCCTTGAAACTGGCGCCGTGGCCGCGAATCACATTGCTGTCGGTCATGGCGATGGGCTTTTCATGTCCGAACATGGTGTCGAACTCCATTCATAGGGCGCGGGTAGGAACCCGTGCGGTACCGCATTCTTGCGGCGGATAACCGGGCCGCCCCCGTCCCGATATGTCCCGCGCATCACTGCCAGGATCACTTTTTAAGAATGGGGTGTTGCAGCGCCGTTGACAAGCCCGCTTCATGCCACTAAACACCCCTCTCACCGAAGCAGCCCCGGTTTTACCGGCTGGTTGCAGACGGTGCGGAGGGGTGGCCGAGCGGCTGAAGGCAACGGTTTGCTAAACCGTCGTACCGGGAAACTGGTACCGTGGGTTCGAATCCCATCCCCTCCGCCATCCTCCCGTGAAATGCGCAAAATTGTAGCGAAGCTTGACCGTCGCGGTGATGTCGCGGGTTGGTCGGTTTAAGTCAAACAGCATTTCTTAAATTTCTTACCACTTCCGCAGGGGCATGGGTCATTACGCCCAACAGACCGGAATGGGTTGGAAGCCGGGATTGGCGAGTCGAACAAGTTATAGCTGTTCTGCGCGCGCGTGGCCCTTTCCTGATCGTCGCGTCGACGCTGTTCAGAGAAGCTGTACCAGCCATCAAACTCCGCAGCGATATCGGTGATGACGCGGATGTTGTTGTCATGGAAGATGGTGCGGGGATCGTCCTGTCCCGATGCCATCTCAAACGTGCGTTCATAATAGCTGAAATCGCTCACATGCAGGTCGATGCGTTTATCGTCGATTGCCGACTTGATCATGGGTTTGCATTGTTCCAGACCCAGCAGTGCGACGACATTGGCCCATTCACTCCATGCGAATGAACCGGGCACCCATGTCGATTTCGCTGAAAGCCCAGTGAGATAGGATTCGGCCTCGGGCCGGTCGATATCGCCCGCTGCCGCCAGGTATGCGAACGCCTGGAGCGCCGCTGCGGCGATGAATTCATCGACGCCATCATCCTCGATCACGCCCTTCAACAGGTCCAGATTACCGTCGAATGTGCTGATTAGGATGTTCTGGAATGACTCGGTAACCGAATCTCCCAATGCCTCTTCCATTGCGGCCTCATCCCGTGCCAGCCGGCACAAAGCGACAAAAGCCTGCTTTTCGCGCGCCGCCGCCGCCAGGAAGATGCAGTACAGCGTGGCACCAGTTGCCTTGTCCGACCGGTCGCTGCCGTCCGCGTAGCGTTCAATGATGGCAAGCAGGTGCGGTCCGGCCTGCTGCCAGTTGGCCAGGCACCAAACCAACGGGATAATCGGCAGTGTGTCCGTCGTATCGGCAAATATCGTAACGGCGTCGTCGACGCTCATGGCGTCCGGGCGCAGATGAGGGATGTCGATATCGCTCACAATGTCCTCGCGTCGTGTGTCATCCGCCGTCGGCGTGAGATGGTAAGCCTGGGGCGGTGCTGGCGTTTCGCAACAAAGCATGGCTGTTCAGCATCGAGGGGATCATCTATAAAGATTTTCGGTCGGCAATTCACCCAGGCGTCGCCGGTCCGATGTGGGACACGCTAAACCTGCAATCGTGAATAGTCCCTCACGATTATTCCCCCTTTTTCTCCATCGACCGACCGCTTTTCTTGAAAAGCCGTGCCAGGTCGCAGCCTGTGCCGATCCCGCCAAGCTTCGGCCTGATGGGGTTGCTGGCCCGTTGGTCGGGCTTTGTCGGCTGGATGAAGGGCAGGGCCGTGCGCAACCCGGACCGTATCTCTACCCGCTCCATCCCCGATCCGGAACAGCAGCGGGTCTTGCGGGCCGATCCGGTGGCCATGCCGCTTTATCGACAGCTGCGGGTCGGCCTGTTCGACCGGTTGGCGGAACGGCTGCCGGGGACGCAGAATAATATCCGGGTGACCCGCAGCCAATCTTTCGCGCTGGCGGAGATCGGCGTGCCCACCCTGGTGGTGCATGGCACGCGCGACCCGCTGCTGCCCCATGACCGGCACGGGGCGGAACTGGCCCACCGCATTCGGGGAGCGGAATTGCTGACGGTGGAGGAGGGCGGGCATGCCGCCATCTTCACCCACCGGGCACTGATCGCCCCGCGTGTTGTCGCTTTCCTGGCTGCGTTATAGCGTTTGCCAGCCGGTGGCGGGTTACGCCACTACCGGCTGTGGCTTCCGGCCCATGGTCGGGCAGATCAGGGCCGCGAACAGGCACAGCACGCCCGCTACATAGAAGGCCGGCATGTAGCTTTCCAGATAGGTGCGGGAGAAGCCGCCACCGAACGCGGCGCAGGCGGCGCCCAGCTGATGGCCGGCGAAAACCCAGCCGAAGACGAGGTTCGCCTTTTCCCGCCCGAACCGTTCCACCGTCAGCTTCACCGTCGGCGGCACCGTGGCCACCCAGTCCAGCCCATAGAAGACGGCAAACAGCGACAGACCGTAGAAGGTAAAATCGGAGAAGGGCAGGTACAGCAGAGAAAGGCCACGCAGCCCGTAATACCAGAATAGCAGCCAGCGATTGTCGTAGCGGTCGGACAGCCAGCCCGACGCCACGGTACCGATGAAATCGAAGATGCCGATCACGGCCAGCATGCCCGCCGCCTTCACCGCCGGCATGCCGAAATCCACGCACATCGGCACCAGATGCGTCTGGATCAGGCCGTTTGTGCTAGCCCCGCAGACGAAGAAGGTGGCGAACAGCACCCAGAAGACCTTGGTCTTCGCCGCCATGCGCAGCGTATCGATGGCGGCGAAGGCCACCGATCCCACGGGCGGCGGCGGGACGGGGTCGGGTGCGCCCGGCGCCTCGCCATAGGCGCGCAGGCCCACATCCCCCGGCCGGTCGCGCATCAGCAGCAGCACGCCGGTGGCGGCCACCGCCAGCATGGCGCAGATCACCGACAGGGCGGTGCGCCAGCCGATCTCCTCCGCCAGCCAGGCGGTCAGGGGGATGAAGACCAGTTGCCCCGTGGCCGAACTGGCCGTTAGCAGGCCGATGACCAGCCCGCGCCGGGCCGTGAACCAGCGGGTGGCGATGGTGGCCCCCAGGACCAGGGCCGTCATGCCGGTGCCCAGCCCGACCACCACACCCCAGAGCAGGATCAGTTCCCACAGCCTGTTCATCCCCAGCGACAGGATCATGCCGCCGCCGATGATGGAGAGTGAGGTCAGCGCCATGCGCCGCACCCCGAACCGGTTGATCAGGGCCGCCGCGAACGGCCCCATCAGGCCGAACAAAACCATGCGGATGGCCAGCGCCGTCGAAATCTCCGACGCGGTCCAGCCGAATTCCTTCTGCAACGGGATCATCAGCACGCCCGGCGCGCCCACGGCCCCGGCGGCGGTGATGGAGGTGAGGAAGGTCGCGGCCACCACGACCCAGCCATAATGGATGTTGCGCGCGGCCAAACGGGCCGCCAGACGATCAGACAGGAACAAACCACACCCCCCGTCACCAGCCCTTGCGAAAGCCGCTGGTAATGATGATGATCATAATGATAAATTATTCATGATGGCTACCATCAATACGGTCAAGCAGGATCGTTGGCCTTTTCCGGGGAGGTGGGTTGTGCGTGTGTCGAAGCAGAAGGCGGGGGAACATCGCGACGCCATCCTGGCGGCGGCCTCACGCCTGTTCCGCGCGCGCGGTTTTGACAAGGTGGGCGTCGCAGAGGTGACGCAGGCCGCCGGCCTTACCCATGGTGGCTTCTACGGCCATTTCGCATCGAAAGAGGCGCTGGCGGCAGAGGTGTGCGACCTCAGTTTCGGTAATGCCGTGCGCCGGGTGCAGGCATCGGCCAGCCTGGAGGAATATGTGGATTACTATGCCTCCTTCGAACATCGCGACCGGGAGGGGCCGTGCCCCATGGTGGCGCTGGGGGCCGATGTTTCGCGGCTGTCAGGGCCGGTGCGGACGCATTTTTCCGCCGGGGTGGCGCGCTATGTCGCCGCCATCCGGGCTTTCATGCCGGAAGATGATAAGCTGGCGGAGGGCAGGGCATCGGCCCTGGTCTCCATCCTGGTCGGCAGCATGAATCTGGCCCGCGCCGTTGCCGCCACCGACCCCGCCTTGTCGGAAAACATCCTGGCAGGGGTGCGGCAGCAGGCGCGGGCATTATTGCGGGGATAATACCACCGGTCATGCTTTGCGACCGGTGGTACGGCGGTGACGACCGCCGCGCCGCCCATGCGGCGTAGCCAAGGGCGCGGATGCGCCCGCCGGCGATTGAGGGGCAGGAAATCAATGGGCCAGCAGCAGGGGCAGCGTCGTCTGGTTCAGCATGGCGCGTGTCACCCCGCCCAGGATCAGTTCCCGTAGCCGTGAATGACCGTAGCCGCCCATGACCAGAAGATCGGCGCCGACCTCCGCGCAGGCATCCTGAAGCTGCTGCGCCACGCTGCCGGTGCCCGACAATTTGTGATACTGCGCCGGGACATTATGCCAGGCGAGGTAATCGACGACGGGGGCCGCTTCCTCCGCGTCGGTGCGCAGCGTATCGACGCCCAGCACATGCACCGCATCGGCACCGGTCAGCAGGGGCATGGCCAGGGCCAGGGCCCGCGCCGATTGGGTGCGGCCATTCCAGGCGATGGCGACGCGGCGCCCCAGGACAACGGGCGTCTGCTCCGACGCGACCAGCAGGGGACGCCCGCCTTCCAGCAAGGCCGCTTCCAGCCCCACCAGAACCGCCGTCCGGTCCTCTTTCGCGACGGAGGGGAAGACGGTGACGTCGGACAGGCGGGCGGCGGCGGCCATGACGTCTTCCGTCACGCCGGTCGCTTCGGTGAAGCTGCCGCTGACGCGGTCGCTGCCGGGTGCCCGCTCGCAATAGACGCCACCGGCGGCGGCCAGCGCCTTGTCCAGATGGTCGCGGGCCTTGGCAGCGTGGCTTTTGTTTTCCTGGTCCAGGGATTTCATCAGATCCTGGATCAGGGCGCCGGACAGGCCCTCGCCCACCATCGGCATCACATCGCGCGGGTCGGCGCGCAGATAGAGGGCGGCGACATTGCCCTTGGCGGGTGTCGCCAGCAGCAATGCCGACCCCAGGGCGGCGGCATCGCGCGCGCCGCCGGTAACGAAACAGGTGATCTTGCGGAAAGCCATGACCGGTCCCCTTTGTGCCGTTTCGCGGACCATTGCCGCCTGGAAACGCATCCTTGACCCAGCATCACGCCATACCCGGTGCCGGGCATTGACATGGATCACCCGGAACCGGTCCCATCATAACAGATGGCCCGCAAAATTGTTGAAGAACAGGGTAGGGAGATCAGCGCGCGAGATGACGCCGGGCAATCGCGGTGGTTTCGTCGGCATTGCCGCTGGCGGGGATCACCTCCCACCGCATGTCGCCCAGATCATAGGCGGCCTGACGGCGGACAATCGTGGTGGTGGCGTCCGACGCATCCCCGCGCCGCCGTGCCACGCGGGCCAGGGCGACGGCCTGATCGGCGACCAGCCACAGGCCGGTAAAGCCGGCACCGGCGGCGTGGGCCACGTCTTCCACCGCCTGACGCTGATCCGGGCGGGCATAGACGGCATCGCAGATGACGGCATGATGCCCGTCCAGCGCCAGACCGGCGCGCCCCTCCATCTCCGCATAGGTGCGGTCTGAATGGTCGGGGCCATAGAAACTGTCGGGCAGTGCCTGATCCTCCGCCACGCCGGCCAGGGATTTGCGCAATGCGTCCGACCGCAGGATGACCGCCCCCGGTGCCGGCCCCAGCGTCGGGGCCAGGGCACGGGCCAGCGTGGTCTTGCCGGTGCCCGACAGGCCGCCAATGGCCAGCAACTGGGCGGGCGGCGGCGACAGCAGCCGGTTGGCCAGCACCAGATAGGATTGCGCCTCCGCCCGCATCGCCGCCGCCTTGTCCGCATCGGCCTGCCCGGCAGCGGCGGAGGCCGTCAGATGCGCGCGGATGGCGGCGCGCACCGACATGAAAAGCGGCAGCAGCGACAGGCCTGACAAATCGCCGGTCAGGTCCAGATAGCGGTTGAACAGGATATTGGCATGGCTGCGCAGGCGGCGATGTTCCAGATCCATCAGCAGGAAAGCCAGATCATAGAGAACATCCGTCACCGCGATGCGGTCACCGAATTCGACACAGTCGAAGGGCACGGGCCGCCCATCCAGCATGACGATATTGCGCAGGTGCAGATCGCCATGGCAGTGGCGGATATAGCCGGCATCCCGCCGCCGGTCGATCAGGTCGCCGCCTGTTGCCAATGCCTGTCGCGTGGCGCGGTCCAGCCGGTCCACGGCCCCGGTATCAAACAGGGTTCCATGTTTGCGCATCTCGCGGATGTTGGTATGGGCCAGATCGGCCATCTCCTCAATCCCAGGCGCATTCGGCCTGGGTTCAGCACTTTCGTGGAATTCCGCAATGGTGGCGGCCAGATCGCGCATGATGGCGGGTGACAGGGTACCGTCCGCCGCCATCCGGTCCAGTAGCGCTGTTTGCGGAAAACGCCGCATGGTGACCAGATATTCCAGCACCGACGGGTCTGGCCCGCCTTCGGCGGCCACCGGTGCCTGTTCAACCAGACGGACAGGGCCGTTGCCATCCCGGACCAGCCCGCCAACACCCAGATAAAGCGACGGCGCCGTCCGCCGGTTCAGGGCCAGTTCCGCCTCGCACGCATCAAGGCGCTGCGACAGGGTGGCATAGTCGAAAAACGGGTAGGTGACGGCCCGCTTCATCTTGAACGCTCGGTCGCCGGCCATGAAAATGCGGGCTGCGTGCGTGTCGATCCGGTCGACCTTGTTTGCGGGCGGCAATCCATGGGTGGCGGCGTCGCTCAACAGGGCGATGGCCCGTGTCTGGGCGCCCTCTCCGGCACTCTCTTCGCTGTCCTGCGGACTGCTGTGCATGCGCAACACCCTTGTCCCGATCCAACATGTAAGCGAACGACGTTACAAGTAATCTATCGCCAGAGAAGCCGGTCTCCTTTAATCTATCACTTCAATCCTGGGGGGTGATGCAGACTGATTATGTCCGCCATACCCCTTTCGGCGTTGACAGATGTAGTGAAATTACAGCACCCTGCGACGCTGCGCCGCAACAGAATGCGGCCCTTTCGCAGAAGATGGAAGCCCCCATGCCGCTGGACCCCGCCATGCCCCAAGCCGCCGCCCCGTCTGATCTGGAATTTCTGGGCACTACCACGGCCAAGGGGGCTTTGCTGTCCACTAAACAGGCGCGCTTCCCGGCGCCCAAGGGCCTGGATGTGCGCGCGCTGGCGGGCGATCTGATGGCGCAGCTTGACCGGTTCAGCGCCGATGCCAAGCAGGATCCCTTTGCCAATCCCGTCATGCTGCTGGCGCTGGACATTTCCCGCCGCATCGGTGCCGGCGAATTGTCGCCGGGCGCCCTGGAGCAGTTGATTCAGTATCTCTCGGCGGAGGGTTTTCTGGCCCGCGCCGCGCGTCTCTCCAATTACTTGGGCGAGGCGTCGCCCGAAGCCAATGCCAGCCGCATGGAAGAATTGCTGGACGTCGCCGCCGCCGGCAGCGGCGGGGAGCCGCTGACCTTTGAGGCGTTCCAGAAGCTGGTGGAGAAGGAGGTGTTCGGTATCGTTATTACCGCGCATCCGACCTTCAACCTGTCGGGCGCGCAGATGACGACCATGGCCTGTCTGGCCACGGGCCGCGACCAGAATGGCAAGCGCCTGTCGGCGGAGGCACGCGAAAGCCTGATCCGGCAGATGGCGACGGCGGAACACGCGCCCGAAGACATGTCGCTGACCCGCGAACATGAACTGTCGCTGGACGCCATCGCCAATATCCAAAGCGCCATCCGCACCCTTTACCGCGCCGTTCTGCGCGTGGGGCGCAAGCATTATCCGGAGCGCTGGACCGAACTGACGCCGCGCCTGCTGACGGTGGCAAGCTGGGTTGGCTATGACCTGGATGGCCGTTCCGACATCCGCTGGTCCGATACGCTGCATAAGCGCCTGATCGTGCAGCAGCGGCAGCTGCGTTACTACCTGTCCAACCTGCGCGACATCCGCGCCGGGGCGCCGTCGCTGGAGGATCTGCGCCATACGCTGGCTTTGATCGAAAGCCGTCTGGCCCTGGCCCTCAATCAGGTCACGGATGAGATTGCGGCCTTCGGCGGATCGGAAGCCCAGGATCTGGACCATCTCCGCCGCATCGCGAAGCGCATGCATGAAGGTCTGCCGCTGCGTCTGGTCGACGCGTCGGAAGCCATCGAGTTCGTCAATCGCGGCATCCGCCTGTCCGCCGCCATCGAGGGTGACAAGGCGCTGGCCACCGTCGAACAGCTGGCGGTGCTGCGTGCCGAGCTGGCGACCTTCGGACTGGGCATGGCGCATACCCATGTCCGCCTGAACAGCACGCAGGTCCATAACGCCATCCGCAAGGCCGTGGGCCTGGATACGGCGGCGGATGACCCGCGCTACCGCCAGTCCTATCTGGCCACCCTGACCGACCTTCTGGACAAGGTGGAGCCGGTCAACATCAATTTCGGTTCCGTCGTGGCCGAACGCACCAGCGCCAAGCGCCTGTTCATGGTCGTGGCGCAGATGCTGAAATATTCCGATGCGCGTACGCCCATCCGCTTCCTGATCGCCGAAAGCGAAAGCGCCTTCACCGTGCTGTCCGCGCTGTATTTCGCCAAGCTGTTCGGGGTGGAGGAGCGGGTCGATATCAGCCCGCTGTTCGAAACCGAAAAGGCGCTGGAAACCGGTAGCCGCATTATCGAACAGCTGCTGGAGAACCCGCATTACCGCGCCTATGTGCAAAAGCGCGGGCGCCTGTGCATTCAGACCGGCTATTCCGATGCCGGCCGTTATCTGGGGCAGACCCCGGCCAGCGCCTCGATCGAGCGTCTGCGCCTGCGCGTCATGCGGCTGTTCATGCGTCACACGCTGGAAAATGTGCAGCTGGTGATCTTTGACACGCATGGTGAGAGCATCGGTCGCGGCGGTCACCCCGCCGGCCTGCATAACCGTCTGGCCTATGTCAGCCCGCCGGCCACGCTGGCCTTCGCGGCCAAGCACAATATCGAGCTGAAGCAGGAAGTCAGCTTCCAGGGCGGTGATGGCTACACCTATTTCGTGACCCCGGCCTCGGCGCTGGCCGTTGTCACCCGTATCCTGGAATATATGATCGGCACGGCCAAGCCGGACCTGGATCATGACGTCTTCTATGCCAAGGGCGACTATATCCGGGAGTTCTTCACGACCGTGAAGGCCTTCCAGGTCGGGCTGGTCGAAGACCCGAATTATGGTGAGCTGCTAGCCGCCTTCGGCACCAACCTGCTGTTCCCCAGCGGCAGCCGCGCCATCAAGCGCCAGCATGATGCAGCACCCGATCCGGCGGCCCGTGTCATGGCCGGGCAGTTCCGCGCCATTCCCCACAATGCGGTGCTGTTGCAGATGGGCCTGCCGGCCAATGCCCTTTCGGGCGTGGGGGAGGCCATTGACCGCGATCCTGAACAGTTCCGTGCGCTCTATGCAACCTCGGCCCGGTTCCGTGAGCTGATGGGCATCGTCGTCTATGGTGCTGCCGTCAGCTGCCCCGATGCGTTGAAGGCCTATGTCGACACGCTGGACCCCGGCCATTGGCTGACGCGGGCCGCCCGGTCGGAAAACCCGCTGGAGGCCGATGATATGCGCCGCATCGCGGCGGTGCTGGAGGAAACGCCGACGCAGGCGCGTCTGGTCCGCATCTTCCGCAAACTGTATCGCGATTACGGTGTGCTGCGTCAGAACCTGGAGCGGGCAGGGGCGGCGCCCAAGCCGAACCCCGACCTGGACCGGCACCTGTCGCTGCTGCATGCCGTGCGCCTGTCGCTGATCCATCAGGTCTACCGGCTGGCGGTTCATATCCCTGAATTCTCCAGCCAGCATTCGATCACCAACCAGCGGCTGGTGACGCGCATGCTGCATCTGGATGTGCCCTGGGCCCTGGATCAGCTGGCCCGCATCTTCCCGGCGCGCACCGATGTAACCCTGGATGAAGGGTTCGGGGAGGTCGCGACATATGTCAGCGATGAGAGCCAGGATTATAGCCAGGAAAATCAGAATATCTTCCGCCCCATGGCCTCGCTCTATGAACTGATCCGCCGCACCAGCAACGCGTTGACGCAGCGGATTGGGTTCTTTGGCTAAGGTACGTGCAAATGCGTAGAGCGGATTAGCGAAGCGTAATCCGCGGAGCAACCTCGATCGTCGCTCCTCGGATTACGGCTTGCGCCTAATCCGCTCTACCTTTTTCAGCATTCCAAACGCTCACCCCCAGAACCCCACATCCCGCTTCAACTGCGGCGGAACGCCGTGGCGATAGGCTTCACCGGCCAGCAGTTCGGTCAGCACCGACTGCAACTGTCCGGCCATGCCCGACAGGGCCGTGGTCCGGCGCGATGGCGGGGTGGTGGTCGGGGCGAGCGACAGGGTTTGCGGCCGCGTCGCGGCCCCATGGGCGAAATTCAGCTTTTGCATTTTGAAGGGTCCTTTCCGAACCGGTTTGGGAAGTGAGTGCCTGTGTTGCACCCTTTATCGCTCCATTCCGGCCTGGACGACAAACGAGTAATCCCGATAGGATGCATCAGCTGATTTTGTGCATAAGGGGCTGTGATGGATAAGCGACTGCCGCCGTTGAATGCGCTCCGCACCTTTGAATCGGCGGCAAGGCACCTGTCCTTCACCAAGGCAGCGGATGAGTTGGCCGTGACGCAGGCCGCCGTGTCCTATCAGATCCGCCAGTTAGAGGAGCATATCGGGCGGGAGCTTTTCCGCCGTCTGACGCGCAAGCTGGAACTGACCCCGGCGGGGGTTGAGTTGCAGGCGGCGGTGGAGGATGCGTTCGACCGTATCCGCGCCACCATGCATAAGCTGACGGACGCGGCGGAGGACAAGGTCCTGTCGGTGACGACGCTTCCCACCTTCGCCTCACACTGGCTGGTACCACGCCTGGGGCATTTTCAGCTGCGGCGACCCGATCTGGCGGTGCGGCTGGACAGTTCGGTGGGGCTGGGCGATCTGAACCATCAGTTCGATGTCGCCATCCGGTCGGGCCTGGGGCAATGGCCGGGCATGGTGGCGGAACGGCTGGTCGAATATCGCCTGACCCCGGTGATCAGCCCCATCCTGGCTGACCGCATGGGTGGCATCCGGCATCCGTCCGATCTGGCCCGGTTGCCGTTGCTGGATTACAACCATATCGAGGATATCCGCTATTGGCACCAATGGTTTGCCATGGCGGA
The DNA here is from genome assembly GCF_057809555.1 of Niveispirillum sp. FG156. Taxonomy (NCBI): domain Bacteria; kingdom Pseudomonadati; phylum Pseudomonadota; class Alphaproteobacteria; order Rhodospirillales; family Azospirillaceae; genus Niveispirillum; species Niveispirillum sp. FG156. The sequence continues at coordinate 125,021 of NZ_JBMDKE010000002.1, forward strand.
TGTGGCCGTCGATGGCATGCGCAGCGGGCCGCAATATGACATGCAGGCCATCACCGGACAGGCGGCGGTCATGGGGCAGGGTGTGGCCCTAGTCTGCCCCGCCTTCTTCGCGGCGGATATCGCGTCGGGTCGGCTGCTGGTGCCGTTTCCCGATCTGGTGCTGGTCACCGACCGGTCCTATTGGCTGGTCTGTTCACAGCGGCGCGTCGATGAACCGAAGATCAAGGCCTTCCGCGACTGGATATTGTCAGAGGTCAGTGCCTGTGAGGGGCAGTGCGGGGCCTTGGGCGGCATGCTGAATGTGGCGCTGGCCGGGCCGCGTCTGGCGGCGGTTGGCGGCTGAAACGTCACTCCACACTGCGCCAGCCCATGCTGGCGGCGGTGCGGGCGACCAGGATACCGGCCAGGGCACCGGCGGCTGCCGGCAGCATGGCGACGGCGGCGGCAATCATGCCGCGTTCCAGCACCGGCATGGAACTGCCGGGCGGCGGATAGGCCATCAGGTGCGCCAGCAGCACGCCCCCCGCCAGGCCCAGAACGCCGAAGACGGCGAGGCGCGGCAGGAACAGAGCCAGCATAAAGGCCGACGCGGCCAGGATGGCCAGCGTACCGGACAGCGTATCGGCGGTCAGGTCCCACAAACCGGCACAGGCCCCCAGAAGGGCCGCCAGGCTGGAAAGGACCAGTATCTTCGTCGTGAAATTCATGGCACCGCCACCTTGTCATCTACAGTGCCGGAACCCCGGCGCCGATGAGATCAAGATGGTGGAAGATTAAGGCGAAAGCCGGTCAAGCACCGGGCGACGAAGGGGCGGGGTGGCGGATTTGCCGTGACCCCACCCCCGTCACCGGACTTGTCACAGGGGCTACACAAGTGGCACGAAATCATGACCGATGGTCAAGTTTTCGTGCCCCCTCAGGCGCCGGGCGGGCGCATCCGCGCCCTTGGCTACGCCGCACGTGCGGCGCGGCGGCAGTCGCCGCCGTATCGACGGCCAAGGATTTTGGCCGTCGACCTTACTCCGCGGCCACAATATTTCGCAATGACGGCGTGAACATCGCCACCTTGGGCGGCGGTCGGTCGGCCATCATGCCCTGTTCATGATCGGCCCGCTGCATGGCGGCACGGGTCAGGTCGGCATGTTCACGGACCAGATTGCGCAGTACGGCCCAGTGGCGGCGGATGCTGTCCTCCACCTCGCGCAGGCGCATGTCGGGCTTGGCAGGTTCTGCCGTGATGGCGGCAAGAATTTCCGCCAGACCCACGTCTGACTTGGCGTCATCCAGCAGGCGCAAGCCAGCGGGCAAGCCATCTAAGCCGCCGGAAGCCTTGGCTTCCTTGGACTTTGCAAAGAGACCGCCCGATTTCGCGGCGCCTGGACGGTGTAGTCGGTCGTGCATTTTGGACCCTCCGGTGAAAAGGACGGGGAGGGATAAGCAAGCCATGTGCCGGTTTTTATTGGGAAAATTCTGCCGGGTGCCATGGTCATTTCGGTTGATTGTCATATTGCCAGACAATACTATTAGACAATTCCATCCGGCCTTGGGGATATTCATGGGGGGTGTGATACAGGGCCGTTTCGCCGGAAGCTTGCCGCTATCTGTGGTGTTGCCTCCTGTCGGCGGTACCGGCGCCGTACAACGGTCAGCCCCTGCGCCAGACGCGGGCGACCGTAGTGTCGCGGTGAACCCGGCGGTGCTGGGCGTTATCGGTTCGGGACAGCCGCTTCCCGAGCAATTGCGTCCGCAACTGGAACGTCTGGTAGGGACCGATCTGTCCGGTGTGCGTGTGCATATAGGGCCGCAGGCCGCCCGTATCGGGGCCATTGCTTTTACCACGGGTTCCAACATCTTCTTCGCTCCCGGACAGTATCAACCGCAGACAGCGATTGGACGGCAACTGCTGGGACATGAACTGGCCCATGTGGTGCAGCAGCGGCAGGGCAGGGTGCAGAACCGGACCGGCGCTCCCATGGCCGTGGTGCAGAACCAGGCGCTGGAGCTTGAGGCGGACAGGCTGGGCCAGCGGGTGGCCGCATTGCTGGGGACTAGGCAATGGGACCCTTGTGCGGCTGTGGGGCAGGCAAAACCGGCGCCGTCACGCTGGGTTCCCCTGACTGCGGCACCCGTGCTGCAGCGCGCAGTGGCCGCGGCGATGTGTCAGCACGCCGGATGTACCAAGATCGCCCGTGATGGCACATCCTATTGCCACGCCCATTCCGCAGCCTCCTTCTCCAACATGCAGCATCTGGGCAGCAATAATGGCAGGAAGGCTGGAATGGCGGCGCGGGCCATCGAGTCTGCGGATGTGGCATTCGTTTCGGAGGTGATGGCGACTGCGGCGGCCCCTATGGGCATGATGGTGATGCATGCCGGCGGCAAGGCCGCTCCCAGCGGCTCCTTGAACTACATGGTGCCGGTGGGATCGGCCTTGGTCCACCCCGCACCAGCGGTCGGCGCGGACAAGGCCGCCATTGCCGCCGCCACCGGCTCAAAGGCATCTACCTATGAAGGTCTGTGGGGACGGGACAAACACCCGCGCTTTCCGGTTTACATGTGGACCGACGCCTTAGGTGTCCATATCTATGGAATTCATGGAAAATCCAGCCCGTCTGATACCCAGCTGCATGCGTTGGCACTGGCAATCGTGCAAATTCATGATCAGCATGGGGCGGCGGGTACCCAGTATGCCATCGGTGGTGATATGAACGCAGCTCCCGCTGCCCTGACAACCGCGATCGAACATCTGCGAGCGGGAGTGATCACCGGCGCTGGTGCCACAATGTTCATTCGCGACAATGGCGCGACGCATCGTGCCGGCGGTGCCCTGGACTACGTGGTCACCAATGTCAATCCAAGCGCAACCGTGGCCAGCGGGCATACAAATTTGCGTAAAGGGCCTGACCACATGACAATGAACTTTAAGCATTAGCAGGGTGCGGAAAAACCATTTCGCTACTGCGGTCGGGTTATTTTCGGCAATCTAGCGTCAAGTCCTCGCAAGATACCACCAGTATCTTGCTTCGGCCTTTCCTAATCTTACCGAAAATTCCCCACCCTCGCGACGCGAAAGCCTTTTTCCGCACCCTGTTAGAGCTGTTTTACGTTGACCGAGAACCGCTCAACGCCGGCCGAACAGCCGCTCGATGTCGCCCAGTTTCAGTTCCACATAGGTGGGGCGGCCATGGTTGCACTGGCCGGAATGGGGCGTGGCCTCCATCTGGCGCAGCAGGGCATTCATTTCATCGACATTCATGGGCCGGCCCGCCCGTACACTGCCATGGCAGGCCATGCGGGAGCAGATGGCGTCCAGCTTTTCCTTCAACGCGTGGGCGTCGCCCATTTCGGCCAGTTCGTCGGCGATGTCCTTGATAAGGCCGCGCACATCAGCCCGCGCCCCCAGCATGGCCGGCACTTCCCGCACGACGATGGCGCCCGACCCGAAGCTTTCCAGGACCAGCCCCATCTCGGCCAACTCATCAGCCCGCTCGCCCACCCGTTCGGCATCGGCGGGGTCCAGTTCCACCACCTCGGGGATCAGCAGGCCCTGGCGCTTCACCCCGCCGCCCAGCATCTCCTTCTTCATGCGCTCATAGACCAGCCTCTCATGCGCCGCATGCTGATCCACGATGACGATGCCGTTTTCGGTCTGCGCCACGATATAGGTGGCGTGAAGCTGCGCACGCGCCGCCCCCAACGGGAAGCTGGGCGGGGTGGCGGCGATGGCATCGGCCTCTTCCGCGCGGGCTGCCGGGGCGAAGCTCTGAGCGGGGGCCATCATCGGCTGCGGCGCCTGGAACTGCCACGCCGCCTCTGCCATTTCCCGGTTCACGGGCGGCGGGGCGTGGTGGGTGTGGGCATAGGGCGGGGGTGCTGACGGGCGCTGCGGTTCCCACAGCAGGCTGGTCTGCGGGGCCACGCGCGGGGTCAGGCTGGCCAGCGTGTCGGCGGCGACGGTGGTGCTGGCGCGGTGGCCGGCGGCGGCCAGGGCATGCTTCAACGCCCCGACGATCAGGCCGCGGATCAGGGCCTGATCGCGGAACCGTACCTCCGTCTTGGCCGGATGCACGTTCACATCCACGTCATGCGGGTTCAGTGACAGGAACAGGGCCAGCACGGGGTGCCGGTCACGCGCCAGGAAATCCGCATAGGCCCCGCGTACCGCGCCCACAATCAGCCGGTCCTTCACGGGACGGCCATTGACGAACAGATACTGCCCGGCGGCGGTGGGCTTGTTATAGGTGGGAAGGCCGATATGCCCGACCAGCCGCACACCGGCCCGTTCGGCATTCACCGGGATGGCGTTTTCCTGGAACTCCCGTCCCAGGACGGCACCCAGGCGGGACAGGCGCGCCGCCTCTTCCTCACCGCTGTTGGACGTCAGGCGGACGGGCGTCCGCCCCTCATCCGTGACCGTGAAGGCGACATGCGGATGGGCCATGGCCAGCCGTTCGACCACGTCGATGGCGTGCTGGCTTTCCGTCCGGCTGCCCTTCAGGAATTTCAGTCGGGCCGGCGTGGCGAAGAACAGGTCCCGCACCTCCACCCGCGTGCCCAGCCCGCCGGGGGCCGGGCCAACGGGATGCACCGCGCCACCCTCCACCAGGATGGCGCTGGCATGGTCGGCGCCTTCGGTGCGGCTGGTGATGGTCAGGCGGCTGACGGCCCCGATGGAGGGCAGGGCCTCACCGCGAAAACCCAACGTGCGGATATCGGTCAGGTCGCCATCGGGCAGCTTGGACGTGGCATGCCGTTCCACGGACAGCGCCAGCTGTTCCGGGTCCATGCCGCACCCATCATCGGCCACCGACAGCAGCGCCTTGCCGCCATCACGCAGGGTGATGTCGATACGCCGCGCACCGGCATCCAGCGCGTTTTCCACCAGCTCCTTCACGGCGGCGGCAGGACGCTCCACCACCTCACCGGCGGCGATCTGGTTGACGAGATTATCGGGAAGGCGGCGGATGATCGGCATAGCGATGAGATAGCACCTGTGCTTCAATGACGCCAGAGAGCGAATAACGCGAAGTTTGAGGATGACCAATGCCACATGAATATAATTTATTTATTAGTTGGTCCAAACAGCTAAGCAAAACTCTCGCAGAAATTCTGAGAGATGAAGTTTCAATGATAAATCAAGGGATTTTTCCCTTCATATCTTCAGATGACATCCGTATGGGTCGTCGGTGGCAGAGCGATTTGAATGAAGTTATTGCGAATGTTAATTTCGGTATAGTCTGCCTGACGCCAGAAAATATACTGGAACCTTGGATTATGTTTGAAGCTGGTGCTATATCAAAATCTCTGAATTATGGAAATGTGATACCTATATTGTTTGGCCTCGAAAAAGGCAGATTACCAGGGCCGTTGACACAATTTCAAGCATCGTACTTCAATAAGGAGGATATGCTTAAGGTGATAAGGGCGATAAATGTATCTTTGCCAAATAAATTAAGTGATTCTACTTTGGTCGGTACGTTTGATTGGCGTTGGGGGTTTATGGAGCAAAAAATCAATAAAGCATTAATTGAGTATGGGGTCACTGATGCAGGTAATGTTTCTGATGATGAAAACCAAAATAATATTTATAGATTATTTAAGGAGCATGGCGATATAATAAGACATATATCTACAAAAATAAATGAAATACACGCCATGAATTCTTCTTCGCAAACTGACGTTAGTGGTAAGTTGCTTCAAAAAATAATGAAAGCTTACAGGGAGAGCATATATAATCTGCGTCGTGGAGCAATAAGAGATTCGGATTTTATCGACGAAATAATTCGCGCCTTCCTAGATATTGAGCGCGAGCTGGACCCTATTCGAGGGTATGCAGATCAATCCTCTTTTTACGAAGGTGTGCCAAATAGGAACAATTAGAACTACGACAGCTTGAACCCCACTACCTCCGCCAATTGTTCCCGCTTTACCTTGGTGCCCGACAGGCGCGTGCCGGTCAGGTCGGTTTCTTTCAGGTCAGCCAGCAGCAAATTGGCGAAGGAGAGATCGGCGCCCGCGAAATTAGCCTTCACCAGCCGCGCGCCCGACAGGTTGGCATAGCGCAGCCGGGCGCCGGCCAGTTCCGACCGCACGAAGCGGGTGGTATCGATCTTCAAAAACCCGAGATTGGCCTCCGACAGGTTGGCATTGCCCAACTGCGCGTCGGTCAGGTTGATGCCGCGCAGGTCGCAGCCCGACAGATTGGCCCCGCGTAGGTCGGCACCCGCCAGATTGCCCACCTGGATCTGCGCCGATGACAGGTCCATGCCATAGAGAATGACCCCCGGCGCGTGCAGGCGGGTCAGGCAGGCATGCGACAGGCTACCGGCGGTGCGCAGATCATAGCCGGTCAGGTCCAGGGCCAGCCCCGCCTGTCCCGCCGTGCCCACCCATTCGGCATGCAGCTTCAGCATCTCTTCCAGCGGGCGGGGCAGGGCGCTGGCCGGCTTGCCCGCTGGCTTGTCAGTCAGGGCGCCGGCCATGTCGGCACCCGCCATTTCCGTCATCATCAGGACGGCACCGGTCAGCACCGCACCTTTCAGGCTGGCGCCGCGTACATCGGCGCCCGACATGTCGGCCCCTTCCAGGATGGCGCCGTCCAGCGTGGCGTTGCGCAGATTGGCACGCACCAGCTTGGTCCCGCGCATCACGGCATCCGTGAAGTCCGTATGCTGGGCGATGGCGCCCGACATCTTGGCCTGGGACAGGTTGGCATGGGCCAGCTTGGCCCCCTGCATGTCGGCGGGGCTGGCATCGCTTTCGACCACCACCATTTTCAGGCTGCCATCGGCGCCGCGTTCGGCCAGCGACCCGTCGCGCAGATCGGCGCTAACCAGATTGGCACCCGTCAGGTCGGCCCCGCGCAGGCTGGCCCCGCGCAGATCGACCTTCACCATGGAGGCGCCGGTCAGATTGCTTTCCCGCAGGTCGGCGGCGAACAGGGTGCAGCAATCCAGATTGGCCCCGGCCATATTGGCGCGGCGCAGGATGCAGCCGGTCAGATCGGCATGGGCCAGATCGCGCCCGGCGAGGTTCAAACCCGACAGATCATAGTTGGTCAGGACCGCGCGGGCACCGCCCATGCGGGCGTTGCGGAACATCTCATGCCGCTTCAGCAGCGCATCGAGCTGTTCCTGCGTCGCCTTGTAGAGCGGTCGCTGTTCGACCAATGTTTCTCTCCCTGACCGGTCTGATTTTGCTCAAGTTGAGCCATCATGCGCGGGTCGTTGCAAAGGAATAGTGAATGCCTGTGGTGACACTGAATGATTTGTGACGGCTTCACGCCAACGGTCTTTGGTTGTCACAGAATCGCGACGCTGTTTTGCTCCCGTGGCCTGCGGATCATTGCCACCAAGGCGTAAGAGATCAGCATCAGCAGATACCAGGACCCGAATTTGGCGAAGGATACCATGGTCCAACCCTGCTTCTGGTCAGGATAGATCCAGGCGCCCGCGAAGGTGCCCAGATTCTCCGCGAACCAGATGAACAGGGCGACCAGCGCGAATCCAACCAGAAGCGGCATACGCCGGTCCACATCCCACACCCGAAAATAGACCCAGCAGCGCCCGAACAGCAGGGCCGCCAGCGCGAACAGGCCCCAGCGCAAATCCCACCAGTAATGATGCAGGAAGAAGTTCGCATAGATGCCGGTGGCCAGCAGCAGCACGGACCACAGTGGCGGATGATGGCTGAACCGGAAATCAAGCAACCGCCAGACCCGCGCGATATAGGAACCGACGGCGGCATACATGAAGCCGGTGAACAGCGGCACACCGCCGATGCGCAGATAGCTTTCCTCCGGATAGACCCAGGACCCTACCGCCGTCTTGAAAATCTCCATCCCCGTTCCGACCAGATGGAAGATCAGGATGACCAGCGCCTCCTCCTTCGTCTCCAGCCGGAAGCGGATCAGCGCGACCTGCAGCGCCAGGGCGGCCAGGGTCAGAAAATCATAGCGGGGCAGGGCCGCATCACGTGGGTAAAGCAGCCAGGTCCCCAGCAGCAGGGCCAGCATCAACCCGCCATAAAAGCAGGCCCAAGCCTGCTTAGCCCCGAACCGCAGGAACTCGTAGAAGCCCGCCGTCCAGGGACCCCGCGCCTTCACGGCGTCGCCCATGGCGGCCTCCCGCGCAATGAACCTGGAAAGCAGGGGCCAGTCGCGTGTCGCGCTGGGTGGGTGGGGTTTCAGCATGAGGGGCGCCGGAAGAGAAGTTCAGGCAGCGTTCTGGCAGGCAGGCGCGGCGGAAAGATGGCGTTAATGCCGACGATGTTTAGGGCTTGTTGAGAATTCACCTGGACTGAGAATATCTGCCTCCCCGGCGAAGGCCGGGGCCCAGGGGCCACAGGCCCAACGTCAGTGCTGCCGGTGGCGAGGCAGATGGAGAAGTTGAAGCTTGAGGCCCCTGGGCCCCGGCCTTCGCCGGGGAGGCGATTTAAGAACTTCAATGGGTTAGCCCATATGGGTTTTTGAATCTCAACAGACCCTGGCCAGTTGAATGGCCACGATGCTGACCATCCAGCGACAGATGGTCAGCCTATCAGCAGTCTCAGGATGGGAGAAGGACGGTCCTCACCCCACCTTGCCCCCATTCACCACCCCGATCAGCCCCTGGGTGCTGGCATCGTGCGCCTTCGCGCCTTCACCTTCCAGTTCCGGCAGGATGACCTTGGCCAGTTGCTTGCCCAGTTCCACGCCCCACTGGTCGAAGCTGTTGATGTTCCAGATGATGCCCTGCACGAACACCTTATGTTCATAAAGGGCGACCAGCATGCCCAGGCGATAGGGGTCGAGCTGATCGACCAGGATCGTATTGGTAGGGCTGTTGCCGCTGAAGATCTTGTGCGGCAGCAGCCCATCCAGGGCAGGACCCGACTTGCCTTCCTTCGTCAACTCGGCACGCACCTCATCGGCATTCTTGCCGCGCATCAGCGCTTCGGTCTGGGCCAGCGTGTTGGACAGCAGCATGGCATGGTGCCGGCCCGTCGGGTTCTGGCTGCTGATCGGGGCGATGAAATCACAGGGTATCAGGTGCGTGCCCTGGTGGATCAACTGATAAAAGGCGTGCTGGCCATTGGTGCCGGGTTCACCGAAAATGATGGGGCCGGTGGCGTAATCAACGCTGTTGCCCTGACGGTCCACCGACTTGCCATTGCTTTCCATATCCAACTGCTGGAGATAGGCGGGCAGGCGAGCCAGATACTGGTCATAGGGCAGGACAGCATGGGCGGCGGCGCCGAAGAAATTGCCGTACCACACCCCCAGCAGGCCCATGATCACGGGCATGTTCTTGGCCAGGGGTGCTGTGCGGAAATGTTCGTCCATGGCGTGCGCGCCGGCCAGCAGCTCCCCGAACTTCTCCGGTCCCACCATAAGGGCGATGGGCAGGCCGATGGAGGACCAGAGGCTGTAGCGCCCGCCGACCCAGTCCCAGAAGCCGAACATATTGTCGGTGTCGATACCGAACTTCGCCACTTCCACCGCATTGGTCGACACGGCCACGAAATGCTTGGCCACATCATCGGCGCCGCCGCCATTGGCCAGGAACCAGTCGCGCGCCGTGTGGGCGTTGGCGAGCGTTTCCTGGGTGGTGAAGGTCTTGGACGCGATGATGAACAGGGTGGTCGCAGGGTCGACGCGGCGAAGCACCTCGGCAATATGGGTGCCGTCGACATTGGAGACGAAATGCGCCGCCAGATGCGGGTGGTGCCAGGGCGTCAGAGCCTGGGTCACCATGACGGGGCCCAGGTCGGAGCCGCCGATGCCGATATTCACGATGTCGGTGATGGCCTGCCCGTCATAGCCGCGCCATTCGCCGTCGCGCACCTTGTGGCAGAAGGCGTACATGCGGGCCAGCACCTCATGCACGCCCGGCATCACATCCTGACCATCGACCAGGATAGGGCGGTCGACGCGGTTGCGCAGGGCGACATGCAGGACGGCGCGATCCTCGGTGATGTTGATGCGTTCGCCCCGGAACATGGCGTCGCGCATCTCTTCCAGGTTCTGCTGATAGGCAAGGTCAACCAGCAGGGACAGTGTCTCATCCGTCACGCGGTTCTTGGCGTAATCCAGCATCATGCCATCGAACGTGATGCGGTAGCGGTCAAAGCGGCCGGGATCGGTGGCGAACATGTCGCGCATCGACACCCCTTCCAGGGTGGCGCGGTGGGCGGCAAGGGCCTGCCAGGCGGGGGATTGGGTCAGGGCGGACATGGGCTTTCTCTCCGGCCGAACGCTGAAACTCTGTTTCCGATTGATAGCATGAAGGGCGCTGTCCACAAGGCGCAAACCGTACTGATTTCGCCCAGGACAGCGATTTTTCGGGCTAATATTGATGTTGTGGCGATAAAGAGAGGTCAGGCTGATTTATGTAACATCGCTACATAACCGATCCTGCCCGTCCCAAGGATCAGAAGGCTTCCGGGTCCCCTTCAAAGGGGCTGGGGGCGCTGACGCGATAGCCCTTGTCCTGGTTGAAGCGCATGCTGGCCTTGGCGGTGGCCATCTTCTCGCTGGCGGCCCACACCATATAACGGCGCCCGGCTTTCCAGGATTGGATCACTTCGTCCGGGGCGTTGCGGGCCAGGGCGTTGAAATCCGGATGGCTGATCTGGAACACAAAGGCGGTGTCGCCCATGTTTTTACGCTCATCGAAGACGTAAATCTGCGACTCGCCCGCCCGCTCACGTTCCGCCTGCTGCTCCCCCTGCTCAATGGCGTGGTTCAGCCGCTCCAGTTCCTGGCGCATCTGCCGCTCCTCCCGCCGCAATGACAGGGTCGTGCCCGCCTGCTCACGCGTGGCTCGGCTGACGGTGGCGACACGGGTCTGCTGGCCCTGATGCATCTTCTGGGCGCGGCGCAGGCGTTTACGGGTATGGGCGACCATTTGCAGGGCGACCACGCCCCCACCCAGAATGCCGAACAGGATCGGAAGGCTGGCGAAAAGTGCGCTCAGCATGTCTCAGCCACCCCGTTCCTGGGCAACCGCTTCCAGTTCGGCACTCTCCAATGCCGTCAAATCCTCCTCCCCATCGCCCTGCGGTTCGGCGATGGAGGCGATGAAGAAGCCGGTGGCCGGTGGAAAGGATTTCTCCACCATCAGCTTGGCATCGCCGATAGTGGGGGCCCAGATGGTCGCCTGCTGCGTGCGTGACCAGGCGCGGGACAGGAACGGATGTTCCTTCTGGTCCATCTGCGCGCGCTGAACATGCCGGTTGACGATATTGGCGATGAACTTGCGGGCGGGTCTCTCCGTTCGAAGGAAGGCATCTTCTTCGCCCAGGACGCGCATCAACAGCGACCGGGCCATTTTCAGGTCCAGGATCCTCTTGTTGACCATGTAATGGCGGCGCCGCGCCGATTTCAGTTCGGCATCCAGCTTGGCCAGCCGCGGAAGCATCTTGTCTTTGCGCGATTGCAGTCTCTGACCCAGGATGCCCAGCTTCTGCAACCGCCCATCCAGCCCGACATCCGCCTGGCGTTTGCGCACGGCATTCTCGGCGGCGCTGGCGATGCCAGTGCCGATGACATAGGCAAGGCCGGAGATCACAAGGAAGGCGATCACGGCTTCGGTCAGTTTTTCAAGCATGCTTGATGGTACCGGTTCCCCAGCAACGGCGAAAGCCGCCGACCGTATTATAGTGTGAAGGCCGCAGGGCGCGGAAGGTTTTGTTGCCCGGCGAGGTCAGTGTCTTCCGGTGGACAGCAAAAGAAAACCCGCCGGCCCGGGGCGGGCGGCGGGTTCAAGGCGGGGTCGTCGGCGGAATGGGAAAAGGGATGGAACCCATCCGGCCACTGAACGGGGAACGGTCAGTAGTTAGAAAGTAACCCCGTCCTTCACCCTGCCGCTGTGACCCGTGTCACGCCGTGCGCAAATCGATCAAATCGCCGTGCAGGGCGCAGGCCGGAACCGTGAACTCCACAATGGCGCGGGCCGTATCGGCGGGCGTCGGCAGGGTTGCCGCATCCTCACCGGGGAAGGCCTTGGCCCGCAGGCCCGTGGAGACGGGACCCGGATCGACCATATTGATCCGCAGATTGGTGTTCAGCGTTTCCGCCGCCCAGGTGCGGGCCATCATGTCCAGGGCTGCCTTGGACGCCGCATAGGCTGACCAGTAGGCGGTGGGTTCACGGCCCACCCGGTCGGTCAGGAAGATGGCACGGCCCGCATCCGACAGGCGCAGCAGCGGGTCGGCGGTGCGGATCAGGCGCATGGCGGCGGCGATCGACACGCCCATGACACGATCCCAATCCTTGGGATCGGAATGGGCGATGGGACCCAGCGTACCCAGCTGCGCCGCTGCATGGACCATGATGTCCAAACGGCCAAACCGCTCATAAAGGGCGGGACCCAGACTATCCAGCTTGGCGCTGTCCATCAGATCCTGCGGGATGATGGTCGCGGCCCCACCCAGCGCCTTGATCCGGTCATCCAGTTCCTCCAGCGCACCCAGCGTGCGGGCCAGCAGGACGACATGGGCGCCTTCGCGCGCCAGTTGCTCGGCCACGGCGGCGCCGATACCGCGCGAGGCACCCGTCACCAGGGCGACGCGGCCGGTCAGGCGCGGGGAGGGAAGGGGGGGGGAACCGGTCATGGCGGGTCTCTGAAGAATTCCGTTCGGGAGGCGTGCTTAGCGCATTCGGGCGCGGCGGGAAAGCGGCGGATCGCCGCTCTGCGCATCATCGGCATCATTCCGCATTCGATATGAAAAAGGGGAGGTGCCGAAACACCTCCCCCATTCATTGCGATGGTAGAACAAGCCTTACGACTTGCGGCTCCACCAACCGCGCTTGGGCTTCTCCACTTCCGGGTTCACCTCGGTGACCAGTTCGGCTGGCATCGGGGCCGGCGCGGCTTCCTCCGCCGGTGCGGCGGCCTCGGCGGCCACTTCCGTCACGGTCTCGACCGGCGCCGCTTCGGCCTCGGCGGCCTTCTTGCGGGGACGCGGTGCCCGCTTCTTCGGTGCCGGGACTTCCTCTGCCGGTGCGGCGGGGGCCTCCTCGGCCACGACAGGGGCGGATTCGACAGCGGCGGGAGCCTCCGCAGGTGCCGCCTCGGCTTCCGCTACCTTCTTGCGGCTGCGGGTGGCGCGCTTCTTCGGTGCCGGGGCTTCCTCTGCGGGGGCAGCGGCTTCCTCGGTCACGACAGGCGCGGCTTCGACAGCGGCGGGTGCTTCAACCGGGGCATCGGCGGGTGCCGCCTCGGCTTCCGCAACCTTCTTGCGGCTGCGGGTCGCGCGCTTCTTCGGTGCCGGAGCTTCCTCTGCCGGGGTGGCAGGGGCTTCTTCGGTCACTGCGGGAGCAGCTTCTGCCACCGGCTCGGCAGCGGGTGCTGCTGCATCGGCGACAACCGGTGCCTCGTCGGCACCCTGTTCATCGCCTTCGCCATCATCCTCGCCCTCATCGCCGGTGCCATCGGTCACGCCATCCTCGCCACGGCGGCCACGGCGGCGACCGCCGCGCTTGCCACGACGACGCTTCTTGGCGCGCGCTGCCTCATCATCATCCTCGCCAGCGGCGGGAGCGGGGGCTTTACCTTCAGCAACAACCTCGGCTTCGACGGCTTCACCTTCGGCGGGAGCATCACCCTCCTCACCATCGGCCTCGTCGTCACCCTCGCCATCACCGGCCTCCGGCGCGCCGCCATTCTCACCGCGCTCACCACGACGGCGGCGACGGCGGCGGCGACGGCCACGACCGTCACGGTCGCCATCGCGGTCGCCACGGGCTTCGGCGCGCCCCTGGGGCTTGGCTTCCTCTTCCTCGCCCTCGGCCTCAATCTCGGTGGCTTCGGCCTCGGCCTCTGCTTCCTCGATCTCGATCGCGCGTTCGGTCTGGGCCATTACGCGCTCGGCGCTGACGGGTGCGGCGGCGACAATGTCGTCGGCGGCGGTGCGGGCGCGGATACGGTCAATCTGGTGGCTGGGGCCAATCAGATTGTCATCACCCTGCAGGTAGACGCGCAGACCGTGACGCCGCTCGATATCCGCCAGCGCTTCGCGCTTGTGGTTCAGGATATAGAGCGTGACATGGCTGGCGCAGGTGACGGTGATTTCCGCCGACCGCTTGCGGATACCCTCTTCCTCGACCGCGCGCAGCACGGCCAGGGCAGCGCTTTCCAGGCTGCGGACCATGCCGGTGCCCTGGCAGTGCGGGCAGCGTTCGAAGTTGATTTCCTGCAAGGACGGGCGCAGACGCTGCCGCGACAGTTCCAGCAGACCGAAGGCGGAGATGCGACCCAGCTGGATGCGCGCGCGATCCGCCTTCATCGCGTCCTTCACACGCTTTTCAACGGCGGAATTGTTGCGCGGGTCTTCCATGTCGATGAAGTCGACAACGACCAGACCGGCCAGATCGCGCAGACGCAGCTGACGGGCTACTTCCTCAGCAGCTTCCAGGTTCGTGCGCAGCGCTGTCTCTTCGATATTGCGTTCCTTGGTGGAACGGCCCGAATTGACGTCGATGGCGACCAGCGCTTCGGTCTGGTTGATGACGATGTAACCGCCCGAACGCAGCTGCACGATCGGGTTGAACATCGTCTCAATGGCGCCTTCCACCTGGAACCGGTGGTAGAGCGGGATCGAGGGATCGTTATAGAGCTGGATCTTCTTGGCGTGGCTGGGCATCAGCATACGCATGAAGTCCTTGGCCACGCGGAAGCCTGCCTCACCCTCGACATGCACTTCGTCAATGTCGCTGGAATAAAGGTCGCGGATGGTGCGCTTGATGAGGTTCGCTTCCTCATAGATCAGCGCCGGGGCGACGGATTGCAGCGTCGTCTCGCGGATGCTGTCCCACAGGCGCATCAAATACTCAAGATCGCGGCGGATTTCCGGCTTCGACCGCTCGATACCGGCCGTGCGCAGGATGACCGACATGCCCGACGGAATGTCGAAATCTTCCAGCATCTCCTTCAGGCGCTTACGGTCGGCCGGATTGGTGATCTTACGGCTGATGCCGCCGCCGCGCGGCGTATTGGGCATCAGAACGGCATAGCGGCCCGGCAGCGACAGATAGGTGGTCAGGGCGGCGCCCTTGTTCCCACGCTCTTCCTTCGTCACCTGCACCAGCAGGATCTGACGGCGCTTGATGACTTCCTGGATCTTGTAGGACTTCAGCGGGCGGCGGCGCTGCTGCTGCGGCTGCCGCTGCTCTTCCACTTCTTCTTCGACGCTTTCGTCATTGCTTTCGGCCTGAGCGGCCTGCGGACGATAGCGGCGCGAACGTTCCCGCCCACCACGGCCCGATGAATGCACGAAGGGAGAGCCGGTTTCGCCGACATCGGCGGTTTCACCATCGGCATCGCCGCCGGCATGCTCTTCCTCTGCCGACACGCCTTCGGCGTCGCCGGTTTCCACCACATCATCGCCGTGATCGGCGCCTACCGGCTCGCCGGCATCGTCGGCCACGATTGGGGCCGGTGCGGCACCGCCGATTTCCTCGGGCGGCGGGGCGGGGGGCGCATCCTCGACATGGCCATGATCGTCCAGGTCTTCGCCCCGTTCGGCACGGGCCTCCCGCTCTTCCGCCAGCTCCTGCTGTTCGCGCAGCAGCGCCTCGCGGTCGGCGACCGGGATGCGGTAATAGTCGGGATGGATTTCAGAGAAGGCAAGAAAGCCGTGGCGGTTGCCGCCATATTCAACGAACGCCGCCTGAAGCGACGGTTCAACCCGGATCACGCGGGCGAGGTAAATATTACCCTTGAGCTGTTTCCTGGAGGCGATCTCGAAATCAAGCTCTTCCAGGCGGTTACCATTCACCACGACGACCCGGGTTTCCTCCGGATGCGTGGCATCGACAAGCATACGCTTGGCCATATGTCTTCCCCGTGGCCAGGGTGGCCGCCCTTCCGCGCGACGGGACGGAAGACGGACCCTGCCACCATTGCGGTGAGGGACCTGTCGGCACCGGCGTCTTGGGTCCTCGAACAGCGCCCGCCGCCATTATCCCATATGGGAAGCAGGGGGGAGCAGCCAGGATGGACCAACGCTGATGCCGGGCCTGTACCGGATGAACCGGACTGGCCAGCCCCAAGGTTTCCACTACACCGCACCCCGTTGGGGTCGAACCCGTGAGGCGTCACATCCTGGGGGCGGCTCGGGCCGGCGTCAGAGCCGGCGGCGGGGTCCCCAGGGCGACGCCAAAGCCCGTTTCAGGGCCCTGGCGAGGCGCGGTCTGTCGCGGTTGTCACCATAAACACTCCGCCCCCCATTCCACAATGGGAGAATTGCCAAAAGCGCATTTGGTCATGCCGGTGATGGGCATATCGGCGTGTTTAGGGGGCGGGATTGAGTCGGCAGGTTATGATAGGCGTTGAAGTCACTGATTCGCCGTGTTTATAGTGTTGATGAAACCAACCATCATGACCGATTCGCCCAAGGGGGAAGGGCCGCTTGTCGCAGAAGGGGGCAATCCAGTCCATGGCCGTGAAGACGGCGTTGGCGGCGCGTGCGCTGCTGGCGATTGGGTGCCTGTGTCTTCTGTGGACGGTGACAGGTGTCGCGGTGGCGCAGACACCGGTGCAGACCGCCTCCGTCGCGTCCGCCCGTATGATGCCGGAAGCCGCCCGCATCGGTGCGGCCCGGCTGGGGGATCATGGCGACAAGACGCGTTTCGTTCTGGAACTGACGCGTGAAGCGTCCTTCACTATTCTGCCCGATGCCAGTGGTGTGGCGGTTGAGATGGAGGCGGCATTGGATGCCGCCCTGCCACCAGCCAAGGGTCTGGTCAAATCCGTTTCGGTAAGGCCCGGCGCCAAGGCGGGGCATCTGCGCCTG
This sequence comes from Niveispirillum sp. FG156, assembly GCF_057809555.1. NCBI lineage: Bacteria > Pseudomonadati > Pseudomonadota > Alphaproteobacteria > Rhodospirillales > Azospirillaceae > Niveispirillum > Niveispirillum sp. FG156. The sequence goes on from NZ_JBMDKE010000002.1 coordinate 141,797, forward strand.
ATTCTGGCAACCACTGGCCCGGTCCGGGTGCAGTTGGCGGAGATCATTCCGCCACGTGACGGCATGCCCCCGCGTTTCGTCATGGATCTGGCGGCGGGCAAGGCCGGGCCGGGTGCCGTGCTGACCCCCGCCAGCGCCAGCATGATGACCCCGCCGGTCCCGAAGGAAAAGCCGAAGCCACCCTTGCCCATGATCGTCATCGATCCCGGTCATGGTGGTCAGGACCCCGGCGCCGTCGCGGTCAGTGGCGCCTATGAAAAGGATATCACCCTGGCCATGGCCAAGGAGGTGCGTCGACAACTTCTGGCTACCGGTCGTTACCGCGTTGCCCTGACCCGCGACAAGGATGTGTTCATCCCTTTGCGCGACCGTCCGGCTCTGGCGCGGGCTAAGGGGGCGGACCTGTTCATTTCGCTCCATGCCGACAGCATAACGGGCCGGCAGGTGCGCGGCCTGTCCATCTATACCCTGTCGGAGAAGGCATCCGACCGCGAGGCGGAGATGCTGGCCCAGCGGGAGAACCAGTCCGACGCTATTGTCGGCATGGACCTGTCGGTACAGTCTGCCGACATCGCCAATATCCTGATCGGCATGTCGCAGCGGGATACGATGAACCGGTCACGCCGCTTCGCCTCGCTGGTCTTGAAGAACCTGGACCCCAATGTCGCGGTATTGCCGGGTCCGCTGCGTTCCGCCGGATTTGCCGTACTGACGGCGCCCGACGTGCCGGCCATCCTGGTGGAGATGGGGTATCTGTCGCACAGCCAGGATGCCAAGCTGCTGGGCAGCGATACGCATCGCAAACGCATGGCGGGTTCACTGCTGCGTGCCGTGGATAGCTACTTTACCGGCAACGCGGTGCCGCAGCGGTCATGACCGCGACATAATCAGCGTCATCTTGTACTAATGGCCGAACGGTACCCGTCCGTCGCGGGTGTCGGCACATATCTATGCGGTCCCGTCCGGGGCCTTCAGGGGTTGGAATTATGAATCGCGTTGTGAAGGGCTTGTTGATCGCCGGTGTCTCGCTGGGTGTGCTGGGTATGGCCGCCGCCGGGGGTGCCTGGGTCTATTTCAGCAAGGAATTGCCCGATCATACGACGCTGGCCAATTACAACCCCTCCGTCGCCACCCGCGTGCATGCGGGCGACGGACGTCTGGTGGCGGAATTCGCCAGCGAGCGGCGGGTGTTCGTGCCGTTCGCGGCCATCCCCAAGCGGGTGACCAACGCCTTCATCTCCGCCGAGGATCAGAATTTTTACAGCCATCACGGGGTGGACTGGTTCGCGGTGCTGCGCGCGCAAGTGCAGAATGTGAAGAATATCGGCCAGGGCCGCCGTCCCATCGGCGCCAGCACCATCACCCAGCAGGTGACGCGCATCTTCCTGCTGTCGAACGAGGTCTCCTACGTCCGCAAGATCAAGGAAGCCATCCTGGCCGGTCGCATCGAAGACGCGATGGGCAAGGACAAGATCATTGAAATCTATATGAACGAAATTTTTCTGGGCAACCGCGCCTACGGCGTCGGCGCGGCGGCCCTGAATTATTTCAACAAGTCGATGGATGAACTGACCATCGCTGAAGCCGCGTTCCTGGCCAGCCTGCCCAAGGCGCCGGACCGGTATTATCGCGAGCGTCACCGCGACGCCGCCATTGCGCGCCGCAACTATGTCATCGGTCGCATGGAAGAGGATGGCTACATCACGCGGGAGGAGGCGGAGGCCGCGCGGGCCGAGCCGCTGAATTTCGCCGACCGGTCCAACGACAGCAATGTCCGCGCCGATTATTTCGTGGAGGAGGTGCGCCGCGAGCTGGCTAAGCTTTATGGTGAGCAGACGCTTTATGCCGGTGGCCTGTCGGTACGAACCACGCTGGACCCCGATATCCAGGCGGCGGCGTCCACGGCGCTGCGCAATGGTCTGCTGGCCTATGACCGCCGCGACGGCTGGCGCGGACCCATCACCCGCTTCGACAGCCTGGATGGCTGGCAGGAGCAGTTGGAGGATGTCCGCACCCCGCCCGGCGGGGAGGAATGGGACTTGGCCGTCGTGCTGTCGGCGGGGGCGGACGCGGTGGAGGTTGGTCTGGCCGACGGCTCCAAGGGTCAGATCCCGCTGTCGGAACTGAAATGGGCGCGCAAGGTCAAGGACGGCAAGTTCGTCGGCCCCAGCATCCAGAAGGCCTCCGACGCCCTGTCGCCGGGTGAGGTGGTGCTGGTGGAGCCGCTGGACGAAAAGGCCAGCAGCCTGGGCCTGCGCCAGATCCCGGAGGTGCAGGGCGCGCTTGTCGCCATGGACCCGCATACGGGCCGCGTTCTGGCCATGTCGGGCGGGTTCAGCGCCCGGATCAGCGTGTTCAACCGCGCCACCCAGGCCTATCGCCAGCCAGGTTCCGCCTTCAAGCCGTTTGTCTATCTGGCGGCCCTGGATCAGGGCTTCACGCCCAGCACGCTGGTGCTGGATGCGCCCTTCGCGCTGGACCAGGGCGGTGGATTGGGCAAATGGAAGCCGTCTAACTACACCGAGAAATATTACGGCCCGACCCCGCTGCGCGTCGGGATCGAGAAGTCGCGCAATGTCATGACGGTACGGCTGGCGCAATATATCGGCATGGAGCCGATTGTGGATGTGGCCCGCCGTTTCGGTATCAAGGATGATCTACAGCCCACCTTGTCCATGGCCCTGGGGGCGGGGGAGACGACGGTTCTGCGCCTGACGGCGGCCTATTCCATGCTGGTCAATGGCGGGCGCAAGATTGATCCCAGCTTCATCGACCGGGTGCAGGACAAGGCCGGCAAGACCGTCTATCGCCATGACATGCGCGATTGCGCGGGGTGTCAGACGGTCCTGCCCCTGGCGGCAGCGCCCATGCCCGCCGGAACGGTGCCGGTGCAGCCGGCGGCACCCGCCGTCACCCCTGTTCCCGCCGATCCCAACGCTCTGCCGCTGATCCCCGATCCGCGCGAACAGATTGCCGATCCGCGTACCGTCTATCAGATCGTGTCCATGTTGGAAGGCGTGGTTCAGCGCGGTACCGGCGTGCGCCTGCGGGAGATTGGCAAGCCGCTAGCCGGCAAGACGGGTACCACCAATGATGCCATGGATGCCTGGTTCGTCGGCTTCTCCCCCGATCTGGCCGTGGGCATCTTTGTCGGTTACGACCAGCCGCGTTCCATGGGCGACCATGAAAGCGGATCGACCATCGCGGTACCCATCGCCAAGGACTTCATGTCCGCCGCGCTGAAGGATGCACCGGCCACGCCGTTCCGCGTGCCGCCCGGCCTGCAGCTGGTCCGCATCGATCCCGAAACCGGCAAGCCGGCATCGCCGGGTCAGCGCAACGCCATCTGGGAAGGCTTCATTCCGGGAACGGAGCCAAAGGGCCAGCAAGGCGTTCTGGATGGCGGTGATGCCGGCGCCGGCTTTGTCCAGGGACAGCCGGGACAGCCGACGGGCACCACGCCGCAGCCGACAGTCGGCACCGGTACGGGCGGGGTTTACTGATCGGCATCAAATCGAATCTCGCGTCGGGTTTCAATTTGATGATTGTCCGTCGGTGTCAAGAGATCGCGGCTGTGATCTCTTGACATCAACCAATCTTTAACCATGTTCAACTTCGTTTGTCCGTTTGACAGGCGCTGATGTCTTTGTATAGTGCCGGCCCTTTTGCCAGCACTGTTCCCATGCCTGCCGATCCCGCCACGCCGCTATCGTTCAACCGTCTGCATCTGGTCCGCACTGCGGGCGGGGCGGAGGCGTTGCGCCGTGGGCTGGCGTCGCTGTCGGATGCGGATGTCCGGCATCTGGCCCGGTCCCTGGAATTCCAAGGTGTGCTGGAGGGGGAGCCGCCTGACCTGTTGTCGGCGCTGCGCCCACGCCTGCGTCAGGTCCAGCCCGAACGGGTGGGGTCGGTGGAACGTATGTGCTGGCGCCCCCTGGAACGGTTTCTGACCGACCAGACGGAGGTGGTGCAGGGCGTTCCATGGGTGGTTCCCCGCCGTATGCTGCGGCCGCTTTGGGAACTGATCGAGGCGGCAAATGCCGATCTGGTGGACCAGTTGCGTCGCCGTCACCTGACCGCCTGTTTCGACGGGGACCAGATGGCCCTGGATCAGGTGGCACATCAGGTGGTGGATCTGGCGGCCTTTATCCTGAACAACGCCATGAATATCCCGGCCCGACTTAAACTGTCGGCGGCGGAAACGGCGGTGGTGCGCTTTATTGCGCGGGTGCTGAAATGGCACCGGCTGGTCATGCCGAATGTCCGCTATTTTCAGCAGGCACAGGCCCGACAAAGCAATCAGGTGCAGGCGTTACGGCTTTACACGAATTGGTACGGCGTGTTCGAGCTGCTGGATACGCAGTTCGATCTTTATGTCCTGTACCTGTTCGAGATGACGCCAAACCCCGTGGACGTCATCGACGCCTTTCCCTTTTATTTCGATACCATGACGGAACCGTCGGGCCTGGCCGTGCAGTGGCTTCACCACCGGCTGGATAATCTGGCGGCGGATACTGCCACTCTCCTGGGCCGACCACCGCGTACACAACCGACCGAAATTCTATTGAACCTTGCCGACCGGGTCTTTGCCCTGAACCATCTGGTCATCCGCCTGCGCCGCATCCCGCTGTTCGGGACGGAAGGGGCGGGGGCGGAAGGGCTGGTTCAGCTTCTGCGTGCCCGACTTGGCTTCGACTCCGTCGAACGGCTGGGCGAGGCTTTGATGGACTGGCTGCATGATGTGCTGATGGGGCCGGCGGACAAGCGCATGCGGGCCACCATGGTGCTGGGCTCCCTGGCCGGTATCTATCCGGCCCTGCTGTTGCTCCTTGACAATGGTGAACGCGGCAACCGCGCGCACAAGCTGCGCATGCGCCTGGGTGACAAGGCCGTGGATGATATCGACCGTTACCTGCGCAGCCACGAAATGGCACCCCAGGCCCGCCACACCACCGCGTCCAACATCACCCCCATCCTGGAAATGTGCCGCGCCTTCGGCAAGGCGGAGGCGGTGACCGAACTGGAGCGGCGGTTGCGGCGGTAAGGTTTATACCGGGAGCTTTTGATACAGCCCCTTCCCGTAGGTCGTGGGTGAACGTAAGTGAACCCCGAAGAACGACGCACCATCAATGTCGGGGTTCGCCGCCGGCTCACCCACGACCTACGGCAACCGGTCTCGACCTTGGCTCTTGGTTAAACCCGATACGCCAGCCGCACGGCACCCCAGTGTTTGCCGGCGACAATGATGGGGGCGGAGCAGTCCTTCATCAGGGCAAAGGTGCCGTTGCCCATGTCGCGGCGATAGGCCTGGAGCAGGAAGGGGTTGGTGTTGCGTCCGGCGGCCAGGCCGACACGGTCATCGAAGATGCGGCGGTTGCGGCAATTGGCCGTGTTCCAGGCGACGTCGCCTTGCCGCTGCGGCTGGCTGAATTTGCGGTTATGGGTGGGCAGATAGCCGTTGCGGTCCACGGCGGCGCAGAACACCACCTTGTCCGACAGGGCCAGCGCCGGCTCCTGGATGTCGGGCAGCAGACGGTCCGTCAGGTCGGTGAAGCGGGTGCGATGCTGAACCGGCTCGGTGCCGGGGATCGGCTGATACTTGTCGTCGAACAGGTCAGCCACCGTCAGGGTCCCGTCAGCGACCGCGCGTTCAAAGGCAGCGGCCATGCGGGCGGCGATTTCGCGGACGGTGCGGATATAGGGTGTATCCACCGTCTCCACATCCAGTTCCGCGCTGTGCCCGATCAACCGTTCCGATGTGGCCAGCAGTTTGTTCAGCCGGTCGCCGGCCACCGACAGGCTGCTGGCGCTATCCTTCACATCGCCGGCCAGACCGTCAATACGGCCCTCCACGGTGGCGATGGAGCCGGCGATGGCCTGGGCAGCGCGGTCGATATGGTCCTGCTGGCTGTCCACTTCGGCCATGGCCTTGTCCAGCGTGTTCATCACGTCGCCGATGCGGGTTGTGTCATTGCGCACGGCGGTGGCCTTGGCGGCGCCGGCGGCCCCCCGTGCCGACAGATCCTTTACCTGCTGGCCCAGGTCGCGCATGGTGGCGTCAATCTCCTGCGTCGCCTCCGCCGTTTTGTTGGCCAGGGCCTTCACCTCCGTCGCGACAACCGCAAAGCCGCGTCCGGCATCGCCGGCCCGCGCCGCCTCGATGGTGGCGTTCAGCGCCAGAAGGTTGGTCTGCTTGGCGATGGTGTTAATCTCCGCCGCAACCCTTCCCACCCGGTTCAGCGCGTCGGTCAGCCCGGTCAGTTGCCGTTCGATGCCGTTCACATCCTCCGCCAGGGCGCGGATATCGGCCAGGGCGTGATCCACTTGGCTCCGGCTTTGCGCCACTTCCTGACGCGCGCGGGTGGTAACCTCGCGGGCGGCAGAGGCGGCGCCCGTCACCTTCCTGTTGCCGTCGGCCATGTCGTGCGCCTGCCGGCGAAGTTCCTCGAAGATGGCGGCCTGCCGGGCGATGCGGACGGAGACATCGCCGACATGACCGGCGACATCGGCAATGGAAACGCCCAGCGTTCCCACCTCCTGCGCCAGTTCGGCGATGGCGTTCTGTGTCCGGTGCGTGGATGTGGCGGTGTCCTGCCAGCCTGCGGCCTGATCCATGATTCCTCCCGTTACCGGTGCCGGTGTTGTTCCGCTGGTCGGCGGTGGCCCGGCTTTTTGCCCTAACAGGTGATCATCCCATCCTTTCCTAACCAAAGGTATATAGGCTTTAGTCGATTATTGCGCCGCAGCAGAAAGAACTTTTCCGATTTTTCCATCAATGCTGCAGATTATGTCCAGCCATGTGCATCGGCGGCATCTGTCCCGAAGGCCTCGCGATGGACATGGGCGTCAGGGATTGCCATAAATCCCGCGAACAAATTCCAGGACCCTGGACGGGGTCGCACAAAAACGGATGGTCATTCAAATGGCTGATACGCAGTTCGACCTCGTCGTCATCGGTGCTGGTCCCGGCGGTTATGTCGCCGCCATTCGCGCCGCCCAGCTGGGCATGCGCGTCGCCGTCGTGGAAAAGCGCAAGACGCTGGGCGGCACCTGCCTGAATGTCGGCTGCATCCCGTCCAAGGCCCTGCTGGTCGCGTCGGAGAAGTTCAGCGAGGCCAAGCATCATCTGGGTGCCTTCGGCGTGAAGGTCAGCGGCGTCGAGCTGGACCTGCCCGGCATGATGAAGCACAAGGACGAGGTGGTGAAGTCCAACGTCACGGGCGTGGATTTCCTGTTCAAGAAGAACAAGATCACCCGCTTCACGGGTCTGGGTTCCATCAAGGCCGCCGGTGTCGTCACCGTCACCAAGGATGATGGCAGCGCGGAAGATGTGGCCGCCAAGAGCATCCTGATCGCCACCGGTTCCGACGTCGCCCCCCTGCCGGGCGTCACCATCGATGAAAAGCGCATCGTGTCGTCCGACGGCGCCATCGCGCTGGACACGGTGCCGGGTCGTCTGGTCGTGATCGGCGGCGGCGTCATCGGCCTGGAACTGGGCTCTGTCTGGCAGCGTCTGGGTGCGCAGGTGACCGTGGTCGAATATTTCGACCGTATCCTGCCGACCATGGATGGCGAAGTGTCCAAGCAGATGCAGCGCATCATGGGCAAGCAGGGCATGTCCTTCAAGACCTCCACCAAGGTCACGTCCGCCGTGACCGAGGGTGAGGTGGTGAAGCTGACCATCGAGGCCGCTGCCGGCGGCAATACCGAAACGCTGGAAGCCGATATCGTCCTGGTCGCCATTGGCCGCCGTCCGTTCACCAGCGGCCTAGGCCTGGAATCCCTGGGCGTGGCGCTGGACGAACGCCGCCGCGTGAAGATCGACCATCATTTCCAGACCAACATCCCCGGCATCTATGCCATCGGCGACGTGGTCGCCGGCGCCATGCTGGCCCACAAGGCCGAGGAAGAGGGCGTGGTCTTCGCCGAAATCCTGGCCGGTCAGACGGGCCACATCAATTACGACGCCATCCCCGGCGTCGTCTACACGTGGCCGGAAGTGGCCTCTGTCGGCAAGACGGAAGAGCAGTTGAAGGCCGAAGGTGTCGCCTATAAGGCCGGCAAGTTCCCCTTCACCGCCAATGGCCGCGCCCGTTCCATGAACGCCACCGACGGTTTCGTGAAGATCCTGGCCGATGCCAAGACCGACCGCATCCTGGGCGCCCATATCATCGGCGCGTCGGCCGGTGAGATGATTGAGGAACTGGGTCTGGCGATTGAGTTCGGTGCATCCGCCGAAGACATCGCCCGCACCAGCCATGCTCACCCGACCCTGACCGAGGCCGTCAAGGAAGCGGCCCTGGCCGTGGATGGCCGCGCCATCCATATGTGATGGACGTCTCGGGGCATTGATTGAGAAAGGGCCGGAGCAATCGCTCCGGCCCTTTTGCTTTGGTCCGCCTTGCAGTGTAAGCGGGGGAGGGTGGCGGAACGCCGCGCTTGGTTCAGGGGCCGGGGCGGCTTATGTTCGGTGCCAAGGCAATTCCCAAGGTCAGGGCCATGACGATCGAAGAACCCCGCGTCCGCCACCCGGAAAAGGTCAACCGCCCGGACAACCCGATCCAGCGCAAGCCCGACTGGCTGCGCGTGAAGGCGCCGACCAGCCGTGAATATGCGGAAACCCGCGACCTGATGCGCGGCCTGAAGCTGCATACGGTGTGCGAGGAAGCGGCCTGCCCGAACATTGGCGAATGCTGGAAGAAGAAGCACGCCACCTTCATGATTCTGGGGGCCATCTGCACCCGCGCCTGCGCCTTCTGCAATGTCGCGACGGGCAAGCCGCTGAACCTGGACCCGCACGAGCCGGAAAAGGTGGCGGAGGCGGTGGGCGGCCTGAACCTGGAACATGTGGTCATTACGTCCGTGGACCGTGACGACCTGCCCGATGGCGGGGCCGACCATTTCGCCCGCACCATCCTGAACATCCGCAAGACGGCCCCTTCCACCACTATCGAAATCCTCACCCCCGATTTCATGCGCAAGCCCGGTGCGGTGGAGCATGTGGCCAAGGCCCGGCCCGATGTGTTCAACCACAATCTGGAAACCGTTCCGCGCCTCTACCCCACCATCCGGCCCGGTGCCCGCTATTTCACCTCGCTGGCCCTGTTGCAGCGGGTGAAGGAAGTGGACCCGACCATCTTCACCAAGTCCGGCATCATGGTCGGCCTGGGCGAAACGAAGGAGGAGGTGGGGCAGGTGATGGACGATCTGCGCGCCGCCGACGTGGATTTCCTGACCATCGGCCAGTATCTGGCGCCCACGCCCAAGCATGCGCCGGTGGACCGGTTCGTGACGCCGGATGAGTTCGAAAGCTACGCCACGCTGGCGCGCGGCAAGGGCTTCCTGATGGTGTCGTCAAGCCCGCTGACCCGCAGCTCCTATCACGCCGGTGACGATTTCCGGAAGCTGCGCGCCGCGCGTGAGGCCAAGCTGGCGGGCAGCCGCCCCGCTGCCGAGTGAGCGTCTGAAGTCCCATGCCGACACACGCCGAACGGCGCATCCTGCCGCACACGCCGGAGCAGCTTTACGCGCTTGTCGCCGATGTGGAGCGCTACCCGGAATTCCTGCCCTGGGCCGTGGCCTGCCGCATCCGCAAGCGGCAGGATGCGGTGATCTGGGCTGATCTTGTCATCGGCTTCAAGATGATCCGCGAGCGGTTCACGTCGAAGGTGACGTTGAACCCCGCCGCGCGCCGCATCGACGTGGAATATGTCGATGGGCCGTTCCATTACCTGAACAACCACTGGCAGTTCGAGCCGCATCCCGACGGCTGTGCCGTCGATTTCTTCGTGGATTTCGAGTTCAAGAACAAAGTGCTGCAAACCATCATCGGCGCCCTGTTCAACGAGGCCGTGAAGCGCATGGTGGCGGCGTTTGAGGGACGGGCGAAGCAGCTTTACGGGTAAGCGAGCCAGCGTTCCCCGCTCTATACGCTCGAATAATGTCGCGACGGACGTCGCCGCCGTTGATTGTCCTGCGGACCTCATTGTCCTGTGCCCGATACCCCCAGCCGCGGGTATGCGGGCAGTCGCTGTTGCCCGATGCTATCTCGTTGTAACCCCATCGCTCTTATACCATCGTCATAAATGACTGACCGTTGATGTCACTACCGAGACTTCATCGTAGCGCGGATTAGCGAAGCGTAATCCGTGGAGCGACGCCGGGGAAGCCCGCGGATTCCGGCTGCGCCTAATCCGCGCTACGTAGCCACCCCAGACCATCGGTCATGATTTTGTGCCGATGGTATTAGATACCGGCGAATGGCGGGCCTCTGGCAGCCATGACGCCTGGGCACGTCTGCTCAGGTATTGCATGTGATATTCGTTATGCATACTAAATTTTATGTTTTACATAAAATTATGGATGAGATATAGAAAATCCATGTCCGCAACGAATGGAGTTTCAAAACATGTCATTGCGTGTCCTGAACTGGATTTTGACGGCATCCATCTGGCTGCTCGGTATCAGTATCCTACTGATCCTTGGTGTCAGCCTTTACGGAGGCTTTGCCGGTAAGCAGTGGTTCATGATGTTTCCGGTTGTCTTGAGCAATGCCAGTTCCACAAGCCTGCTGGGTGATGCCCAGGCGGTGGTTGGCCATCTGTTGGCTGACCGCGCTACCTTGAACGTCGCAGTCGACCAGACGTGGATAAAATTCCTGTTTGGCGTCTCAATGGCGCTGGTGGTCGGGTTATGGCTTTACGCTGCCATCACCTTGCGACGGCTGGTCGGGGATATTGCCGGGGGTGACCCTTTTGCTGAGACGGCTGTGCCGCGCCTGCGATGGCTGGGTTGGCTGCTGATCGGTGTGAACGCAGCAACACTGCTCTCTTCCTGCCTGTTGCCGCTGACGCTGTCCGGCATCACGTTGGCGGATGGGCGCGCTCTGGTGACCAGCCCTCTATCATTCGGCTTGCCATCGACACCTTATGCCCAGGTGAAAGCCGATATCGATGGCTGGTTGGCACTCTGCGGTCTGGTCCTGCTTGCGCTGGCAGAAGCTTTCCGTATCGGTCGCAACCTGAAGGTTGAAGGGGAGGGGATCATCTGATGGCCATCATCATCAATGTCGATGTGATGCTGGCCCGGCGCAAAATGTCGGTGACCAGGCTTGCAGACGAGGTTGGAATATCCCTGACCAACCTGTCCTTGCTGAAAACCGGGAAGGTAAAAGGTATCCGCTTTGCGACCCTGAATCAGATTTGCGCGGTCCTGAACTGCCAGCCCGGCGACATTCTGGAATATCGACCGGATGAGCACCCACCGGAACCGGGGGCGGGAGGCGACGACGGCTTCTAAAAACAAAAAGGGGGCCTTTTGGCCCCCTTTTCACGTTTATACCAGCGGCCTTTAATCCCGACGGGTCGGGATTAAAGGCTTCGGCGGCATGGGCCGCCGCCGCGCCAGTCGGCGCGGATACTGACGGTCAAAATTCTTGACCGTCAGTATTACTTAAAAATCACCGTCCGCGAACCATCCATGATGATGCGGTGTTCAAGCTGCCAGCGCACGGCCCGCGCCAGCACGGCACATTCCACGTCGCGGCCCATATCGACAAGATCCTCGGGCGTGTGGCTATGGTCCACGCGCTGGATATCCTGTTCGATGATCGGGCCTTCATCCAGGACGTTGGTGACGAAATGGGCCGTGGCACCGATAATCTTCACGCCGCGTTCATGCGCCTGATGATAGGGCTTGGCGCCCTTGAAGCTGGGCAGGAAGCTGTGATGGATATTGATGCAGCGGCCTGACAGCACCTCGCAGAATTCCGGCGACAGGATCTGCATATAGCGGGCCAGCACTACCAGATTGGCGCCGCTATCCTGAATGATCTTCGTGAACTGCGCCTCTTGCGCTTCCTTGTTGCCCTTGGGCACGGGCAGGTGATGATAGGGGATGCCCGACCATTCGACAAAGCTGCGCATATCGTCATGGTTGGACACCACCGCCGGGATGTCCATGCGCAGGCTGCCCGACCGCTGACGGTGTAGCAGGTCATAAAGGCAGTGGCCGAACTTCGATACGGCGATCACCACCTTGGGCCGCACCGACAGGTCGTGCAGTTCCCAATGCATGTCATACTGGCGCCCGATGGGGGCGAACCCTTCCTTCAACGCGTCCAGATCGGGGAAATCAGCCCCATCCGCCCGGAACACCGTGCGCATGAAGAACAGGTTGTTCAGCGCGTCATTGAAATGGTTCGATTCCGTGATCGAGGCGTCATGCTTGGCAAGATAGGTTGAAACCGCCGCCACGATCCCCTTGCGGTCCGGGCACCGCACGATCAGCACATAAGGACCCTGCTCAGCAATTACCGACATGTCACGCACCCGCCACTTCAGCAAAAATTTGATCGGGCAGGAGAGTTGCGACTGGCGCGCGGGCTTGTCCACCCCCAGATTAGATAAAGGCGGCGAAAGGATGGCCGCCATGCAAAAACCGCTTGACGTGCGCGGAAGCTTAACTTACCTATTACGTAAACGTAAGCCACCTGTCAGCGACAAGGGCAGCTCTCATGCTGAACACCATCGATCAGGCCAAGTCCGCCTATAACCCGGCGCAAACCTTCACCATCGGTCAGTTGGCCGACGAATTCGGCCTGACCCTGCGGTCGCTGCGGTTTTACGAGGATGAAGGTTTGATCTCGCCGGCCCGCATGGGCCAGACGCGAATCTATACCCACCGTGACCGCGCCCGGTTGAAGCTGATCTGCCGGGGCAAGCGGCTGGGCTTCTCCATCGGGGAAATAAAGGATTTCCTCGACCTGTATGACACGGACGAGGCGCAGGTGGAGCAGATGACCTATCTGCTGCGCCGCGCCCGCGACCGTATCGTGCATCTGGAGCAGCAGTTGCGCGATGTGCAGCAGACGCTCAAGGAACTGCATGAGATCGACGGCATGATCGTGTCGCATCTCAATTCCAAGGGTGTGCCGGTTCAAACCGAATAAGCTTCTTTTCCCGGGCGGAATGATTTCATACGCTCGTTTGAATGGTTTATCCTGTCCCCAAAATCAACGGTACCGTCCGACAGAGACGGGCCGCAGCCAACCCCAGGCGAGGAGTGCTCCAGAGATGAAGAACGTCGTGATTGCCGGTTACGCCCGGTCCCCCTTCCACATCGCCAACAAGGGCGAACTGACGAAGGTGCGCCCGGACGATCTGGCCGCCGCTGTCGTGAAGGAACTGCTGGCCCGTACCGGCGTCGACGGCGCCGCCGTGGAAGACCTGATCATGGGCTGCGCCTTCCCGGAAGGGGAGCAGGGCTTCAACGTCGCCAAGCTGGTGGCGATGATCGCGGGCCTGCCGCAGTCGGTGGCGGGCGCCACCGTCAACCGTTTCTGCGGCTCGTCCATGCAGTCGATCCATCAGGCCGCCGGCGCCATCGCCATGGGCGCTGGCGACTGCTTCATCGCCGCTGGCGTGGAAAGCATGTCCCGCGTGCCGATGGGCGGTTACAACCCGATGCCCAACGCCGTCCTGCATGCCGCCAATCCGGGCGCCTACATGGCCATGGGCATCACGGCTGAAAACCTCGCCAAGAAGTTCGGCTTCACCCGCGCCCAGCAGGAAGCCTACGCGGTTGAGTCCCACGCCAAGGCCGCCAAGGCCCAGGCCGAGGGCCGGTTCGAGGCTGAGATCGTTCCCATTACCGTCCCCGGCGGCAAGGTGGTCAGCCAGGATGGCGGCATCCGCGCCGGCACCACGGCGGAGGGTCTGGCGACCCTGAAGCTGGCCTTTGATGCCGAAAACGGCACCGTCACCGCCGGCACCTCCTCGCCGCTGACCGACGGCGCGTCTGCCACGCTGGTTTGCTCGGAAGATTTCGCCAAGGCCCATGGCCTGAAGATCCTGGCCAAGATCCGCTCCATCGCCGTGTCCGGTTGCGATCCCACCATCATGGGCTACGGTCCGGTGCCGGCATCCAAGAAGGCGCTGGCCCGCGCCGGCCTGACCATCGCCGATATCGATATCGTGGAAAGCAACGAGGCGTTCGCCGTGCAGTCCATGTCGGTCGCCAAGGAACTGGGCTTCGATGCGTCCAAGGTGAACCTGGATGGCGGCGCGCTGGCGCTGGGTCACCCGCTGGGTGCCACCGGTGCCCGCATCACCGGCAAGGCCGCCAGCCTGTTGCAGCGTGAGGGCAAGTCCCTGGCGCTGGCCACCCAGTGCATCGGCGGCGGTCAGGGCATCGCCACCGTCCTGGAAGCGGTCTGATCGGCGGCTTCAAGCGGGAGGAAACACCCATGACTATCAAGAAAGCCGCCGTCATCGGCTCCGGCGTGATGGGCAGCGGCATCGCCGCCCATATCGCCAATGCGGGCATCCAAGTCTATCTGCTGGACATCGTCCCGCAGGCGGTGAAGGACAATGGCGGTGACCGTTCGGTCGTTGCCAAGACCGCCATCGACAAGATGCTGAAGACCGATCCGGCCCCCTTCATGCACAAGAAGGCCGCTTCCCTCGTCACCCCCGGCAATATCGAGGATGACCTGGAAAAGCTGGCCGATGTCGATTGGATCGTCGAGGCCGTGCTGGAGAACCCCAAGGTCAAGCACGACCTGTATCAGAAGCTGGAAGCAGTCCGTAAGGACGGCTCCATCGTCTCGTCCAACACCTCGACCATCCCGCTGTCCATCCTGCTGGAAGGCCAGTCGGAGCGGTTCGCGTCTGATTTCTGCATCACCCACTTCTTCAATCCGCCGCGCTACATGCGCCTGCTGGAAGTCGTGAAGGGTCCCAAGACCCGCCAGGATGCGTTTGACACCGTCAGCGCCTTCTGCGACCGCGTCCTGGGCAAGGGCGTGGTGGAATGCAAGGACACGCCGGGCTTCATCGCCAACCGCATCGGCACCTATTTCATGGCCGTCGCCGTGAACGAGGCCATCGATGGCGGCCTGACGGTGGAAGAGGCGGACGCCATCACCGGCCGTCCGATGGGCATTCCCAAGACCGGCACCTTCGGCCTGATCGATCTGGTCGGTCTGGACCTGATGCCGCTGATTTCCAAGTCGCTGCTGTCCACGCTGCCGGCTGACGATGATTATCGCCGTATCCATCGCGACAATGCGCTGGCCAACAAGATGATCGCCGACGGCTATACGGGTCGCAAGGGCAAGGGCGGTTTCTACCGTCAGACCAAGCTGGCCGATGGCCGCCGCGTCAAGGAAGCCATCGACCTGACGACGGGCGTCTATCGCAAGTCGGAAAAGGCAACGCTGGCGTCGGCTTCGGCCAAGACCCTGAAGGCGCTGGTGGAAACCGGCGATGCCGGCGGCGCCTATGCCTGGCGCGTGCTGTCGCAGGCGCTGTCCTACGCCGCTGACCTCGTTCCGCAGATCGCCGAACAGATCACGGCGGTCGATGAGGCCATGCGCCTGGGTTACAATTGGAAGTCCGGCCCGTTTGAGCTGATCGACCAGTTGGGCACCGGCTGGTTCGCCGAAAAGCTGACCGCTGAGGGCAAGGCCGTTCCGCACATGGTGAAGGTGGCCGCCGGTCGTCCCTTCTATAAGGTGGAAGGCGCCAAGCTGCTGTTCCTGGGCACCGATGGCAACTATGCCGAGGTGAAGCGTCCGGATGGCGTGCTGCTGCTGACCGATATCAAGCGCGGGTCGAAGCCGGTCGCCAGGAACGGCTCGGCCAGCCTGTGGGATATCGGCGACGGCGTCCTGTGCCTGGAATTCACGTCCAAGATGAATGCCCTGGATCAGGACATCATGGGCATGATCCGCAAGGCCATGGGCATCATCGGTGATGGCAAGTCCGGCGCCTACAAGGCCCTGGTCATCCATAACGAGGCGCAGAACTTCTCGGTCGGTGCAAATCTGGGTCTGGCCCTGTTCGCCATCAATATCGGCCTCTATCCGCAGATCGAGGCGACGATTGCCGAGGGGCAGAACACCTACAAGGCCCTGAAATACGCGCAGTTCCCCACCGTCGCCGCCCCGTCGGGCATGGCGCTGGGTGGCGGCTGCGAAATCCTGCTGCACAGCTCTGCCGTCCAGGCCCATGCCGAGACCTATTCGGGTCTGGTTGAGGTCGGCGTCGGTGTGCTGCCGGGTTGGGGCGGCTGTAAGGAGATGGTCATCCGCCATCTGGCCAACAAGCGTCGTCCGGGCGGCCCCATGCCGGCCCTGTCGGCCGCGTTTGAGGCCATCAGCACCGCCAAGGTCGCCAAGTCGGCGTTCGAAGCGCGCGACATGCTGATCCTGCGTCCGACCGACGGCATCACCTTCAACAAGGACCGTCTGCTGGCTGATGCCAAGGCCAAGGCCCTGGAACTGGCGGCGAACTATACCCCGCCGCAGGAGCCGGAAATCCGCCTGCCGGGTCCGACCGCGGCCGCTGCCTTCTCCATGGCGGTCGATGGCTTCGCCCAGCAGGGCAAGGCCACGCCGCATGACGTGGTCGTGTCCAAGGCCATCGGCTTCGTGCTGTCGGGTGGCAACACCGACATCACGCAGGTGTTGACCGAAGACGATCTGCTGACGCTGGAACGCGAAGGGTTCCTTGCCCTGACCAAGACCACGGGCACCATCAACCGCATCGAACATATGCTGGAAACCGGCAAGCCGCTGCGGAATTGACCCCGTTGATCCCTCACCCTCCCACCCGCCGACGCGGGTGGGCCCCTCCCTCTCCCGCAAGCGGGCGAGGGGCGAAATAAGGCCCAACGCCAATTTCTGCCCCTCGCCCACGTAAGTGGGAGAGGGAGGGGCCCAAGCCTGCCAAGGCTTGGGAGGGTGAGGGATCAAGTGCTTCCCAAGCCTGCCAAGGCTTGGGAGGGTGAGGGGCAGCAACATCCCCCTTCACGATGTTGCACAATGTTTCACATCTCCCCTGTCCACCCTATCGACGCCCCGAGGTGCCCCATCTGCCGATATGTCTGAATCCGCAATGTCGGTGCCGGACATGACGGGGGATGGTGGTCTGCCGCGGTAGCGGTCCACACGGAGAGTTCCCATGCCCGTCTATAAGGCCCCGCTCGAAGATATCAACTTCGTGCTGAATGACGTCCTGAATGCCGAACAGCTCTCCAAGCTGCCGGGGTTTGAGGATGCGACCCCCGATCTGGTCGCCTCTGTTCTCGAAGAAGCCGCCAAGCTGTGCGAGAACGTGTTGCAGCCGCTGAACCGCTCGGGTCACGAGGAAGGCTGCCACTACGAAAACGGTGTGGTGCGCACGCCCAAGGGCTTCAAGGAAGCCTATGACACGTACAAGGAAGGCGGCTGGCAGGGTCTGGCCTTCGATCCCGACTATGGCGGGCAGGGGCTGCCGCACACGATCGGCTTCGTGCTGGAAGAACTGATGTGTTCGTCCAACATGGCCTTTGCCATGTATCCGGGCCTGACCCATGGCGCCATGAACGCCATCCGGGCGCACGCCAGTGACGAGTTGAAGGCCCAGTATCTGCCCAAGATGGTGTCGTCGGAATGGTCCGGCACCATGTGCCTGACGGAACCGCATTGCGGCACCGACCTGGGCCTGATGAAGACCAAGGCCGTCCCCAATGATGATGGCAGCTATAACATCACCGGCACCAAGATCTTCATTTCCGCCGGTGAACATGACCTGACCAGCAACATCATCCATCTGGTGCTGGCCAAACTGCCGGACGGCCCGCCGGGCATCAAGGGCGTCAGCCTGTTCCTGGTGCCGAAATTCCTGCCCAACGAGAATAATGAACCGGGCGTTCGCAACGGTGTGATGTGTGGCTCCATCGAACATAAGATGGGCATCATGGCCAACGCCACCTGCGTCATGAATTTCGATGATGCCAAGGGCTGGCTGGTGGGCGAGCCGCACAAGGGCATGCGCGCCATGTTCACCATGATGAACAGCGCCCGTCTGGGTGTCGGCATGCAGGGTCTGGGTGTGGCCGCCGTCGCCTATCAGAACGCCGTGGCCTATGCCAAGGACCGGTTGCAGGGCCGGGCCCTGTCGGGCACGAAGGCGCCGGACAAGGTCGCCGATCCCATCATCGTTCATCCCGACGTGCGCAAGAACCTGATGCAGGCCAAGGCCTTCACCGAAGGTGGCCGCGCGCTGGGCTATTGGGTCGGCATGATGATCGACATGGTGGAAAAGCACCCCGATCCGGTGGTCCGCCAGGAGGCCGACGATTTCGTGGCCCTGCTGACCCCGGTGATCAAGGCCTACTTCACCGACATGGGCTATGAGGTTGCCACCAACAGCCAGCAGATGTATGGCGGTCACGGCTATATCCGTGAATGGGGCATGGAACAGTTCGTGCGCGATGCCCGCATCGCCATGATCTATGAGGGGGCCAACGGCATCCAGGCTTTGGACTTGGTGGGCCGCAAGCTGCCGCAGAATCTGGGCCGCCTGCTGCGCCGCTTCTTCCACCCGATGCAGGCGGAGTTGGAGCAGAGCCAGGAAGACCCGACGCTGCTGGAATTCGTCATTCCCGTGGCCAAGGCGTTTGGCAAGCTTCAGCAAGCTACGGCGGTTGTGGCCCAGAAGGGCATGGCCCGCCCGGATGAGGCGGGCGCCGCCTCCACCGACTATCTGCGCATCTTCGGTCTGGTGGCCGTGGGCTGGATGTGGCTGAAGATGGTGAAGGTGGCGCAGGCCAAGCTGGCCGAGGGTACCGACGGCAAGGAAGCCTTCTACGACGCCAAGATCAAGACGGCTCGCTTCTTCGTGGAAAAGATGCTGCCGGAGGTGGATTTCCGCTTCAAGAGCCTGATGTCCGGCGCCAAGTCCATGATGGATCTGGACGTCGAACAGTTCTGATCCTTCGGCAGGGTGGACTGCTCTGCAACTCAAAGGCTGCCGGTGCGACCCGGCAGCCTTTTTCTTTGCCGCCATCTGTACAAAAGAAAGGGGCCGCCGGTTCCCCGCCGGCGGCCCCTTTCCAGACGATCAGACCCTGGCTTCACTCATACTCGGCCCAGGTCTTGTCCTTCTTGCGGTCGTAAAAGATGCTGATGGTCGATACTTCGCACAGGTTGAAGCCGGACCATTCGGCCGGCGTACCGTCGTCGTAAACGACCTTCAGGTCCCAGTTGCAGGACTTTTCCGAGCGGCTGAACTCAATGTCAAAAGTTTCGCCATCAGGCATTTCATCACGGCCCAGCACATCCTCTTCCCAACTCGACGCCTTGCTGGGCGAGACATAGACCTCGGAGATCGTGTAGCCGGTCTTGTTGTTCAGCGTGAAATTCTGCTTTCCCTCCGCCCACGCGGAAGGAATGGCCAACAGGGCCGTTACTGACAGGCCCAGCAGAGCCTTGGCGAAAGCATGCATCATAAAGCCCCCATCTATGATCAACGGGGAAATGGTTGCATGCTTTCGCTGTCAGCTCAACAACTTAGCGTTGGTTGGTCAGACTACCAGCTTGCGGTACAGGTGCCAGGTGGCATGCCCCAGGATCGGCATCACCACAGCCAGCCCGACAAATAGCGGCAGGCTGCCCAGCAGCAGCAAGCCAGCGACCATCAGGCCCCAGACGGCCATCGTGACCGGATTGCGCCAGACAGCACGGGCCGAGGTAACCATGGCGTCCAGCACCCCGACACGCCGGTCCAGCAGCATGGGGAAGGAGACAACCGTCATGGTCAGTACCAGCATGGCGAACAGGAACCCGACACCATTGCCGATGACGAACATCATCATGCCTTCACGGGTGCTGATCAGCGCATTGATGAAGCTGGCGATCCCGTCATGTGGCTGGCTGGCCAGCGTCGCCATATAAATCCGCTCCGCCACACCCAGCCAGACCAGGAACACAGCCAGCAGCATCGCGCCTAGCCAGGCGATGGGCATGATCTGCCCCGAACTGCGGACATCAAGGGCGTTGCGCCAGGTGATCTCCACCCCCATCTCCCGCTGTCGCGACAGCTCATACATGCCCAGCGCTGCGATGGGCCCCATGATGGACAGGCCAGCCAGGGCAGGGTAGAGCAGGGGGACCAGATCATTCTGTGCCGCCGCAGCCGCCGCAAGACCGCCCACGATTGGATAGATCAGGCCCAGGAACAGCAGCTGTGTCGGGGCGGCCATGAAGTCGCGCACCCCCATGGACAGGGCTTCCATGAGATCATGCACGGTGATGTGCCGGATTTCCGGCATACTGACGGAACGGTCGTGGTTCATCGCCGCCTGATCGGCGGCCATGCGATAAGCCATATCCTCAACCTCCCCAAAGGCCAGCCTGTCCACCATCCTGATGAATGGCTGGCGTGTCATGGTTCGGCCATTTGGCCCGGGGAATCAAAGTCGGCATACCGGGTGACGGCTGCCGCAAGGGGCGATCGGTCGAACCCACTGCGGCAAATCATAGCAGGTTTGGCGGCTTTTGTACCGGGAAACGGTAAGGCCCTATGCCGCTTCTTCGCAGATTTCGCCCGTCCGGCTCAGCTTCAGCTTCCGCCCGACCTCCGCGATGGCGCTCAGCACCGGGATCAGTTCGCCGCCCAGATCGGTCAGCCCATATTCCGTGGAGGGCGGGGACGTGGGCATGACGGTCCGCACCACCAGCCCGTGCTGTTCCAGCATGCGCAGCCGGGCGGTCAGCGTCTTGGCCGAGATCTGCGGCATGTCGACCCGCAACTCCCCGAACCGCCTGGGTGTCGCCTGCAAATGCCAGAGCACGTGCGTGGTCCAGGCGCCGCTCAACATGTTCATGAATTCCGACACGGGGCAGTAAGGTGCCGGGACGACGGGGTTCTTGCGGATTTTCAAGGCCATGGCGGGGAGATTCCGGTTACCGGTTCGAAACTTCAAAATGCAGGTTACCAGAAGTAACCAGCTATACAATGGCAACTATCTTCGCCATTCTCCGCGCCATCACCCAGGCCCCTGAACGGGGCGATGATCCAGACTGAGGAAACAAGATGAAGCTCTATTACAAGCCCGGCGCCTGCTCGCTGGCCTCCCATATCGCCCTGCGCGAAGCGGGTTTCAATCCGGAGATCGAGGCGGTGGATCTGCCCACCCACAAGACCGCCGGCGGCGTTGATTTCTACACGATCAACCCCAAGGGCTATGTCCCCGCCCTGATCACCGACGAGGGTGAGCTGCTGACCGAAGGCGTGGCCATCATGCAGTATGTGGCCGACCTGAAGCCCGATGCCAAGCTGCTGCCGCTGCCGGCCACGCTGGCCCGCGCCCGCGTGCAGGAAGCGCTGAACTTCATCGCGACCGAGGTGCATAAGGGCTTCAGCCCCTTCTTCAACCCGACCACGCATCCCGACACCAAGGCCGCCGTGCCGGCCAATGTCGGTCGTCGCTTCGACGCGCTGGAGGCGCAGTTGGCCGATGGCCGCGATTATCTGCTTGGGGCCGACTTCACGGTTGCTGATGGCTATCTGTTCACGGTCCTGGGCTGGTCGCCCTATGTCGGGCTGGATCTGGTGAAGTGGCCGAACCTGTCGGCCTATCGCGCCCGCATCGCCGCCCGTCCGGGCGTGCAGGCGGCGCTGAAGGCGGAAGGCCTGATCTGATGGACGGCGCGACCCCGGCAATACCTGACTTCGCCGGGGTCACCGCCCTGATGGCCGATTATTTCGACGGGCTGTATCATTCCGATGCGGCCCGTCTTGGCCGGATTTTCCATCCGCAGGCGGTCTATGCCTGCGCGACGGAGGGGCGGTTGACCCATCTGACCATGGATGCCTATCTGCCCATCGTGGCCGCCCGGCAGTCCCCCGCGAGCCGGGGAGAGGTGCGGCGGGATGAGGTGGTCTCCATCACGTTTGCCGGCCCCGTGACGGCCCTGGTCCAGGCACGATGCGCCATCGGACCCAAGCATTTCACGGATTTCCTGAGCTTGGTGAAGCTGGAGGGCCAGTGGCAGATCATTGCCAAGACCTTCCATTTTGATCTGATGGAAACCTAAATCGTCAGCGGCGCCCAGCCGTCGCGGCCAAGCGCTTCCAGCGGCTGGAAATTCGCCTTGTATTCCATCTTGGGGCTGCCCTCGATCCAATAGCCCAGATAGAGATAGGGCAGCCCTTCCTGACGGCAGCGTTCGATCATGGCCAGGATCAGATGCGTACCCAGGCTGCGCTTGGGGTCTTCGGGATCATAGAAGCTGTAGACAGCGGAATAGCCATCTTCCAGCCGGTCCACCAGCATGGCCCCGCGCAGCCGGCCCGCCTCGTCACGGGTTTCGGCCATGAAGGTATTGACCTGCCCTTCGTCCACCATGGAGGCGAAATCGCCGGGCGTCATGCGGTTCATGTCGCTGTCGCTGTGGCGGGCATCCTGGTAGAGGGCGAAAAGCTGAAACTGTTCCATCGTCGATGCGGCGGGGACGACATCCAGCACCAGATCGGTATTGGCGCGCAGGATGCGGCGGTTGGTCCGCCCCGGCACGAAGGTGGCGACCGGCACCCGCACCGGCACACAGGAACTGCACCCCGGACAGACGGGGCGATAGACGATGTCGTGGCTGCGGCGGAAGCCGGCCCGCGACAGGGCCGAATTCACCTCTGCCGCCTGTGGTCCCACCAGCCGCGTGAACAGCTTCCGCTCCACCCGTCCCAGCAGATAGGGGCAGGGCATGGGGCCGGAGCGGAAGAATTGCTGCAAGGGCCGGTGCAGGGGTGGGATGACACTCATTCGTGGCCCTGGCGCGGGGTGGTGGGGCGGGGGATCAGGCCGATAGCGTACCCGGTTCGTCGATCAGGAAAAAGGCCTGTGCGATGTCATTGGAGAGCTTGCCGAAATTGATCTGCAAACCGTCCAGATATTCGTGCAGGCCCACCGAAATGACGGACTCGATGGTCTGGTTCGACAGGTTCCCCAACAACTCGTCCGACCGTTCCAGCGGCAGGGTGCCGCGGCGCAGGCGGTATTTGCTGTTCAGCCGGTTCAAGAGACTGTCCACCTCCCGCATGCAGACCAGCACGGAGCGGGGGAAATTGTCATTGAACAGCAGGAAGCCCGCCACCGCCGCCGGGGTCATGCCGCGCGGATAGACGCGGCGGAACGCGTGGTAACCGGCGGCGGAGCGCAGCAGGCTGTTCCACTGGCTGATATCGATGGGGGTGCCGATGTCGCGCGGGCTGGGCAGCAGGGTGTGATACTTGATGTCCAGCACGCGGGTCGCCTGATCCGCCCGCTCCAGATTGCGGCCCAGTTGATAGAAGTACCAACCCTGGTCGCGGAAGAAGGTACCCTCGGTAATGCCCGTATGGGTCTGGCAGGCTTCTTTGATGGAGGCACAGAGCCGCTGGATATTGTGCTGGGCCAGATCGGTGGCCGGTTCCAGCGCCAGCAGGCGGTTATAGAACATGTTGAGATGCGCCCACATCTCCGTCGAGATCAGGGGGCGCAACTGCCGCGCATTCTCCCGTGCTGACGCGATGGCGGCGATGATGGAGGTCGGGTTGTTCTGGTCCAGCACATAGAAATTCAGCACATTCTTGACGGTGGCCGTGGGATACAGCTCAAAGAAGCGCTTCTCATCGGCGTTCAGGCGCAGGATCGGCAACCAGTTGGTGGACCCGAAACTGTCGCGGGCAAAGGTTTCATGCACATCCAGGATGCGGGCCAGATTTTCGGCACGCTCCATATAGCGGGCCATCCAGAAGATGCATTCGGCGTAGCGGGCGAGAAGGGCTGCCATGTCCGGTTCTCCCCTTACTGGCTTTGCGACTGGGATGACGAAGACTGGGACTGGGACTGGGACTGGGTATGGAACGGATCGGTGCTGTCATCGGCCACCGGCTCGGTCTCCGCCTCTCCACCTTCCGTCAGGACCCAGGTATCCTTGGACCCACCACCCTGGCTGGAATTCACGATCAAGGTGCCTTTCTTCAGCGCCACACGCGTCAGCCCGCCGGGCAGCACCCAGGTGCTTTTGGCGGTGATGGCGAAGGGACGCAGGTCCACATGGCGCGGCTCAATCCCTTCCTCCGTCAAGGTGGGGCAGACCGACAGCGGCACCATGGGCTGGCTGATATAATTGGCCGGGTCCTCCAGCAGCTTGGCCCGGCATTCCTCCAGCTCGGCCTTGGTGGCGCGCGGGCCGATGGTGATGCCGTAGCCGCCTGCTTCGCCCACCGGCTTCACCACCAGCTTGTCGAGATTGTCGAGCGTATATTGCAGCGCGTCAGGCTCGCGGCAGATATGGGTGTCGACATTGGGGAGAAGCGCATCCTCGCCCAGGTAATATTTGATCATGCGCGGGACATAGGCATAGACGGCCTTGTCATCCGCCACGCCGGTGCCGATGGCGTTGGCCAGCGCCACATTGCCCTTGCGATAGGCCTCGAAAATCCCTGGCACGCCCAGAAGGCTGTCGGGATTGAAGGCCTTGGGGTCCAGGAAATCATCGCCGATGCGGCGATAGATGCTGTCCACCCGGCGCAGGCCGCCCGTGGTCTTCATATAGACCTTGTCGTCGATGACGGCCAGGTCGCGCCCTTCCACCAGCGGCACACCCATCTCGCGTGCCAGAAAAATATGCTCGAAATAGGCGGAGTTGTAGGCGCCGGGCGACAGCAGCACGACCTGCGGGTCATAGGTATCGACGTCGGGCCGGGGTGGTGCGATCTCGCACATCGCCTCCAGCAGCTTGGCGCCGTAATTCTCCACATTGCGCAGGCCAATATCCCCCATCAGATCGGGGAAGGCGCGCAGCATCATGTGGCGGTTTTCAACGACATAGGATACGCCCGACGGCACGCGGCCATTATCCTCCAGCACCCGGAACGTGCCCTCATGGTCACGCACCAGATCGACGCCGGCGATGTGGATATAGGTCTTGAAGGGCAGGGTGATGCCCTGCATCTGCGGCCGGTAATTGGCATTGCCCAGCACCAGCTCCGCCGGGATGATCCCGTCCTTCAGCACATGCTGATCATGATAGATATCATGCAGGAACATGTTCAGCGCCGCGATGCGCTGCTGCACGCCCTTTTCCAGATGCGCCCATTCCTTGGCCGCGATGATGCGCGGGATCACATCGAAGGGCAGGATGCGGTCAACGGCCTTGGCATCGCTATACACCAGAAAGGTGATGCCCAGATTGTAAAGCTCCCGCTCCGCGTCGGACGCGCGGCGCCGCAGATCATCATATTGCAATTGTCGAAGCCGGTCCTTCACGGCCTCGGTATGCGATGCCGGTTTGCTGGCCGAGCCGAACAGCTCATCATAAAAGCCGTTGGCGTCATAGGACGACAACAGGTCGTCAACACCTTTTCCAGACCCGCTCAACAGAGCCCCCTGCGCCCTTCGTGCCATGCGATCCGCTGTCGAGGGCGATGCCGACAATGGCTTCGTTTCGCATCCGCGAGATTGAGATTAACAGATCAGTAAGGTTTGACCAGAGCCTGTGTGAGCGCTCGCTACGGTTTTACTGGTTGTGGTTTTTTTGCCCTGCGGTGAGGCGGATAGGGGCCGATAGCGGCGGCTTTGGCGTCCGCACACCCGTGTGAAACATTGTTTCGGAGGCGGCTGGGATACCGCTCCGAGAAGCTCCGGACCCCGAATGCTGTCCGGGATATGAAACGCTGTGCACCATAAAATGAGGGGGTGTTTCGTATGGGCGGGGGTGTCCCGGCCCCGGAAGGAGCGGGCCGCCGGCCCTCGTGCAACGTTGTGCGACACAAAAAAGGGGTGTGTTCCGGAGGGCCGGCTATTGCCGCTCCGAAAGCAAGCAGCTCCGAATGCCGTGATGGGGATGGCATGCAGGCGTGAGAGGGGCGATGATGGAAGCAATATAGCATGGTAGCGGCGCAAAGTCAGCGGTTGGGGCTGTTGGGGAGGTGGCGAGAATAAACTTGGGACCCAAGCCCCCGCGCCCCCACCCTGACAGCCATTCCCGTCGGAACCCTTTCGGTCGGCGGAACAACAGCCTATATAGGTGCCGCAATGATGCTCCGGCTTGTGGCGATAACCCCGATCATGAAGCGCACCTATACCCGCAAGGAAGTACAGGACCTGTTGGGCGCTCTGGAACGGCAGGCGCGGGACGCCATCCGTCTGGCCAAGCAGGCGGAAGAAGAGGCGGCCAAGGATAGTTTCCTGGCCTATAACGACTTCCGCAACAAGGTCGGGGAGTTCAGGGCGCTATGCATCCTGATCGAAGGGCGCCTTAGATCCGTGGATACGGCGCGCGTCGATGACCTGAAAGAGGAATATGCGCGGCTGGATACGCTGATGCTGGGCCTGTTGGTCCGCGCGTCGATGCGGTTCTTCTTTGTGCTGTCGGCCAAGACCATGCTGCCCATGGGTGCCCGCGACATCTTTATCTCCGAACTGCGCAGCCTGCACGATGCGGCGGAGAAGCTGCGCCGGCCCGAATATGCCGCCACCATGGGCGACAAGTTGAAGGGCGATCTGGAGACGGCCGAGCTGATCCTGGAAGAGATCATCGACAAGGCGCCGGGGCTGCTGAATTTCGGATAATTGTGCGGGGGTAGGGCGCTCCCTCACCCTCCCAAGCCTTGGCAGGCTTGGGCCCCTCCCTCTCCCACTTTCGTGGGCGAGGGGCGAAACTTGGCCTTGATCCCGATATAGTCCCCCCGCCGATGTCAGTGGGCGAGGGGCGGAATTTGGTCTTGATCCTGGTCCCTCGCCCACGTCAGTGGGAGAAGGAGGGGCCCGTTGGCGTCAGCCAAGGGGAGGGTGAGGGTTGACCCCGGCGGATGCTATGCGCTGTTCACCACCTTGGTCACGGTGATGCGCTTTTCCCGGCGGTCCACGGTCTGATAGGTGATGCTCTGCCCCGGCGACAGGCCCAGAAGGGCGCAGCCTACGGGTGTCAGGATCGAGATGGCGTCGGACGGCACCGGGCAGCCGTCTTCCGGCATATGCAGGGTGCCACTGTGGCTGGTGCCGATATCATCGGTGAAATGCACCTGCGACCCGAGCCTGACAAAGGGGCGTCGCGTCGCCTGATCCACGATGTCGGCACGCAGGACCTCCTGCTGCAGGAACATCGAAATCCGCGCGTAGGAACGGTGCATGCTGTCAAGCAACGTCTCAAGCTTCTGCAAATCATCGCGCAGGATGCGGATGGGCGGGTCGCCGATCTGGACTTTGCGGTTCATCTTTTCCTCTAAAGCGTGTTCTGTTCAGTTCCTCAAACGCCGGCACCGCATCCGCGGCTTGGCTTCACGGCGCATGGGCGCCGCGGCGGCAGTCGCCGCCGGAGGTGTCTTCGGCCAACCGAAAACACCTCTGTTCGAAAACACCCCCGAAAACGGGGGCTGGGCACAGCAGGCCCCATCTGTTGGCAAAGGTCAACCCATCGCGACGTTGCGCCGCGAAAGGGGTAGCCCGTAATCGCCTGCACCCATTCGTCCTTCTGTGTTGTTGAGAAGGTGGGCGTAATGACAACAGAAGATGGAGTGCCCCATGACGACGATCCTGCTGATCATCGTGATCCTTATCCTGGTCGGTGCCTTGCCCGCCTGGCCCTATAGCCGCGGCTGGGGCTATGGCCCGTCCGGCCTTCTGGGGACCGTGCTGATCGTCCTGCTGATCCTGGTGCTGCTGGGACGTATTTAAGACCCGTCCCCTCAAGCGCCGGGCGCTGCCTCCGGCAGCTTGGGCTTACGCAGGCACGTGCCTGCGGGCCGGCGGTCGCCGGCCTGGGGGGGCATGGACCATGCCCCCGGTATAAGCTCGTGACAGGGCCGGTGTCCGGACGCTATCCCTTGGGGCTGATAACAGCTTCAAGGGATAGCGTCCGCATGTCCGGTCAAGACCAGCATTTCCTGTCACTCGCCGCCGATCTGTCCCGCCAGGGCATGGAAGGCGGGCAGGGCGGGCCCTTCGGGTCGGTGGTGGTGATGGACGGCAAGGTGGTCGGGCGTGGCTGCAATCAGGTCACCTCCACCAACGACCCCACCGCCCATGCCGAAGTGGTGGCCATCCGCGATGCCTGCCGCACCCTGGGCCGGTTCGACCTGCGCGGGGCCGTGCTTTATGCCAGCTGCGAGCCGTGCCCCATGTGTTTGGCCTCTGCCCTGTGGGCGCGGGTCGACCGTATCGTTTATGCCAATGACCGGTTCCAGGCGGCGGCGATCGGCTTTGACGATGCCCTGATCTATGAACAGGTGGCGGCAGCCCCGGACCAGCGTATCATCCCCTGCGACCACCGGCCCAATGAGGATGCCCTGTCGGTCTTCAACGACTGGGCGGAAAAGGCCGACCGCGTGCCCTACTGACGGCGGAGGTGATGGTGACGCTGTGTGCGAGCGACCTGCTGGTCCTGGTCGATATCCAGAATGATTTCTGCCCCGGCGGTGCGCTGGCCGTGGCCGATGGCGATGCGGTGGTGCCGCTGGCCAATGAACTGGCCCGGCGGTTCCATACAGCGGGCGGCGGTGTCGTCCTGACCCAGGACTGGCATCCGCCCGGCCATTCCAGCTTTGCCAGCAGCCATCCGGGCGCCGGACCGTTTCAGACCATACAGTTGGACTATGGGGAGCAGACCCTATGGCCGGCCCATTGCGTGCAGGGCACGAAGGGCGCGGAATTCCATGCCGGGCTGGATGTGCCGATGGCGTCGCTGGTGGTGCGCAAGGGCTTCCGCCCCGGCATCGACAGCTATTCCGCCTTTTTCGAGAATGACCGTCGGACACCGACGGGTCTGGCCGGCTATTGCCGGGAACGGGGCTTCACACGCCTGTTCTTTGCCGGGCTGGCCACCGATTTCTGTGTCGCCTATTCGGCGGAGGATGCGGCCCGCTGCGGCTTTGCGTCTGTCCTGCTGACGGGTGCCAGCCGGGCCATCGACCTGCACGGATCGCTGGAGGCCGCGATGGCCCGGCTGTCGGCGGCGGGGGTCATGGTGGTGGATACGCTCTGATCGGCATGGGGCGGGGGGCAGGCGCATGAAAGCGTCACTTTTCTTCCTGCCCCGAACGGATTATCCCGCCTTGGTCATGGTTCCGCACCGGCTGGAGGTTGCGTGCAGCTTTCCGTTCTGATCCCGGTCCTGGATGAACAGGACAATATCCTGCCGCTGCTGGAAGAGATTTACGCGGCCCTGGCCGCCTGTCCGGCGTTTGAGGTGCTGGTGATCGATGACGGGTCCGGCGACGCCACCCCATCGCGGGTGGAAAAGGCCCTGGCCGAGTACCCGACCCTGCGCCTGATCCGCCATGCAAGCCGTGCCGGCAAGAGTGCGGCCCTGGTCACCGGTGCCCGCGCGGCGCAGGGGGCGTGGCTGGCCTTCATCGATGGCGACCGGCAGAATGATCCCGCCGACATTCCACCCATGCTGCGCAAACTGGAGGCGGACGAGGATCTGGTCCTGGTCAATGGCGTGCGCCGGCGCCGACAGGATACGCTATCCAAACGGCTGGCATCGCGCGCCGCCAACGCCATCCGTCAGGCCATCCTGCATGATGATTGCCCGGATACGGGCTGCGGGCTGAAGCTGATCAGGCGCGACCTGTTCCTGGACCTGCCGGCCATCGACTGTCTGCACCGGTTCATTCCGGCCCTGGTGAGAGGGCGGGGGCTGACCCATGCCAACCTGCCCGTGAATGACCGGCCGCGCGTGGCCGGCGCCTCCAAATATACCAATCTGCACCGGGCCGCCGTGGGGCTTTGGGACCTGTTCGGTATCCTGTGGCTGATCCGGCGGCAGAAACGGCCCGGTGGGGCGACAGAGGTGAAGGCACCATGATCTGGACCCAGTTGAGCCAATGGTGGCACGCCGCCGTGGATGGGCAGGAATGGCTGGTCCTGTTCGGCATGTCGGCCCAGGCCATGTTCATGATGCGCTTTGTCGTGCAGTGGATCAGTTCGGAACGCGCGGGCCGCAGTGTGATGCCCGTCGCCTTCTGGTGGTTCAGCCTGGGCGGCGGCCTGCTGCTGACCATCTATGGCTTTCTGAAACATGAGTTGGTGATCATCGCGGGGCAGTTGCCGGCCCTGATCATCTATTCCCGCAACCTGCACCTGATCCGCCGCGAACGCCGTCGCGAACGCCGTGGGGCGGGGGCATGAGCCCGGATCGGGCACCGGACCAGGGGATGGGCGGCAAGGTCTGGCTGTTCCTGGCCCTGCTGGCCTTTGCCGCCTTCATCCAGGGGTTCGCCACCATCCCGCCCTTTGACCGGGATGAAAGCCGTTATGTCCAGGCCAGCCACCAGATGCTGGAAACCGGCGATTTCATCGATATCCGGTTCCAGGATGAGGCGCGGCACAAGAAGCCGGTGGGCATCTACTGGATGCAGGCGGCGACCGTCCATCTGCTGACCGGTGGGGATGATACGGGGCCGGTTTGGATGTACCGGCTGCCGTCGCTGATCGGGGCCATCGCCGCCGTCCTGCTGACGGCCTGGGCGGGGCTGGCGCTGTTTGGGCCGGGGGCGGGGACCATCGCTGCCATGATGATGGGCACCTGCGTCATCCTGGGCGTGGAAGCGCGCATGGCCAAGACGGACGCGGTACAACTGGCCTGCATCCTGGGCTGCTTTGGCGTGCTGGCGCGCGCCTATCTACGGCCCGACCGGGCCTTGCCCCTGTCGACGGCGCTGCTGTTCTGGGTGGCGCTGGGCATCGGGGTGCTGGTCAAGGGTGTGATCTTGATGGTGGTGGGTACCGCCATCCTGGCGCTATGGCTGATCGACCGGGAGGTGTGGTGGCTGCGGCGGCTGCGTCCGGCCCTGGGGCTGCCGCTGTTCCTGTCCATCATCCTGCCCTGGCTGATCGCCATCACCATCGCCACCAAGGGGGCGTTTTTCGGCACCGCTGTGGGGCATGAATTTCTGGGCAAGGGAGCCACGGGACAGGAGAACCATGCCGGCCCGCCGGGATATTTCCTGGCGACCTTCTGGCTCAGCTTCTGGCCCTGGGCACCGGTGGTCTTTCTGTCACTGCCCCTGATCTGGGCGCGGCGGCATGAGGCTTCGGTGCGCTTCTGTCTGGCCTGGATCATCCCGACCTGGGTGATCCATGAGGCGGTGGTGACCAAGCTGCCACATTACACCCTGCCGGTGCTGCCGGCGCTGGCGCTGCTGGCGGCGGCCTTGGTGGTCAATAACCGCCGCCCGGTCTTGTCCCGTGGCTGGGTCTGGGCGGCCACGGCAATGACGGTCATCGTTTCCGTCGCCTTTGCCGGGGCCATCATCGGCTTTCCGGTGCAGTTGATGGGGCAGGTGCAGGTGGGGTCGGTGCTGGCAGCGGTTGCCATTCTGGCCGTCGCCGGCCTGACGGTCTGGTTGATCCGGTCGGCCCGTGGCGATGCGGCGGCCTATGCCGTGCTGGGCACTGTCTTCGCCTATATCGGGATCTTTGCCATGGCGCTGCCCAACCTGACGCCCATGTGGCTCAGCCCGCAGGTGAAGCAGGTTTTCGACGAGAACAAGCCATGCCCCGGCAGCATCCTGGCCGCCGGCGGCTATAATGAGCCGTCGATGGTCTTCCTGGTTGGCACACAAACGCGGCTGGGTGGCGGGGAACGGGTCGCGGCCCACCTGCTGTCCGATCCTGCCTGTGCCATCGGCATGGTCACCACGGGGCGGGAGGAGGAGGCGTTTCACGCCGCCCTGCGCGCCGCTGGGCGTGAGCCGCTTCTGGTCAGTGAGCTTTCGGGCTTCAACTATTCGCGTGGCAAGAAGGCCATCCTGCATTTCTATACGCTGTCAGACCGGGTTATCGCTCCATAAGCCGTCGCCACGGGGCTTTCCCGGTGGGTGTGCCTGCTGCTATCAAGGCGGCAACGCATTCTTGTGATGGAGGTTTTCATGGCGGGTCGTATCGATGCGCGTCTGGCCGAACTGAATATCGAGCTGCCCAAGGCCGCCGTGCCGCTGGCCGCCTATGTGCCTGCCGTGCGCACCGGCAACCAGCTGTTCATCTCCGGCCAGGTGCCGATGTGGAATGGCGAACTGCGCCATGTCGGCAAGCTGGGTGCCGGCTACAGCATTGAGGAAGGGCGCGAGGCAGCCCGCACCTGCGCCCTGAATATCATCGCCCAGGCCAAGCTGGCGCTCGATGGTGATCTGGACCGGATCGTGCGGGTGGTGAAGCTGGTGGGCTTTGTGAACTCCACGGGCGATTTCAATGACCAGCCCAAGGTGATCAACGGCGCGTCCGAACTGTTCGGCGAAGTGTTCGGGGATGCCGGCAAGCATGCCCGCTCCGCGGTGTCCGCCGCCTCGCTGCCGTTTGGTGTGGCGGTGGAGATCGAGGCGATTCTGGAAGTGGCGTAACGGCGCGGGTTTCCCTCACCCTCCCGCCGGCTGACGCCGACGGGCCCCTCCCTCTCCCGCAAGCGGGCGAGGGGCTCAATAGCCCAACGCCGAGGTTTCGCCCCTCGCCCACGCAAGTGGGAGAGGGAGGGGCCCAAGCCGGAAGGCTTGGGAGGGTGAGGGGGCGACATGCATATCCTTGGCCTCGACCCCGCACGTTCTATATCCTGACCATTCAACAGCACGGCGACGCCCATGCCCGACGGTCAGGAACTGGACAATATCAGCATCGATCTTGTCCATGACATCCGCAGCATCCCGGCATCAGACTGGGATGCCTGTCTGCGGGATACGCCGGGTGGTGCCGACAATCCCTTTCTGCGCCACGCCTTTCTGGCGGCGCTGGAAAGCAGCGGGTCGGTCGGCGGCGATACGGGCTGGGATCCCCGCCATGTCGCGGTGCGCGACGGTACGGGCCGTCTTCTCGGTGTCGCGCCGCTTTATGTGAAGTACCATTCCTATGGCGAGTATGTGTTCGACCATGGCTGGGCGAATGCCCTGGACCAGGCGGGCGGCAACTATTATCCCAAGCTGCAATCCTCGGTGCCGTTCACACCCGTGACAGGCCCGCGTCTCCTGGTCCGGGCCGATGCGCCGCCGGGGGTGCATGGGGCCATCATCGCCACGCTGTCGGGCCTGGCCCGGCGCAACGACCTGTCTGGGACCCATGTCACCTTTCCCAATGAGGCCGACCATGACCGCTTCGTCGGCGCGGGGTGGCTGTCGCGCATCGGCATGCAATATCATTGGGATAATCTCGGCTATCGCAGCTTTGATGACTTCCTGGGTGCCTTCAGCAGCCGCAAGCGCAAGATGGTGCGCAAGGAAAGACAATGCGTCGCCGATAGCGGGCTGCAACTGTTTACCCTGACCGGGGCGGATATCAGGGACGAGCATTGGGATGCGTTCGACCGGCTGTACCGGTCAACGTCCGACCGGAAATGGGGCTCCCCCTACCTGACGCGGGAGTTCTTCTTCCAACTGGGTCAGGACATGGCCGACCGGGTTGTGCTGGTCATGGCGCGCGACGGCGCGCGCTGGGTCGGTGGGGCGCTCAACATGCTGGGCGAAACGACCTTGTATGGCCGGAACTGGGGCGGGTCGGAGGCATACCCGTTCCTGCATTTCGAGGCCTGCTATTACCGCGCCATCGATTTTGCCATCGAACATGGCCTGACGCGGGTGGAGGCGGGGGCGCAGGGGGAACACAAGATCCAGCGCGGCTATCTGCCCGTGAAGACCTTTTCCGCGCATTACATCGCCCATCGTGGCCTGCGCTATGCCGTCACCGATTTCCTGCTGAAGGAACGGGCGGCGATAGAGGAGCACATGGCGGAGTTGATGCAGGAAAGCCCCTATCGGCAGGAGGGCTGAGTTTCCAAAAGAGCGATGCCAAGAATCCAAAAAACACACTATCGTATATCTTGATTGTTTTTTAACGCGTTAACATAATTCGGATGTCTGGTGGTGGTCGATTGCTCCAATCAATTTACGGTCAGTATTACTGATCGTATCTCCAAC
The DNA here is from genome assembly GCF_057809555.1 of Niveispirillum sp. FG156. Taxonomy (NCBI): domain Bacteria; kingdom Pseudomonadati; phylum Pseudomonadota; class Alphaproteobacteria; order Rhodospirillales; family Azospirillaceae; genus Niveispirillum; species Niveispirillum sp. FG156. Next base: position 175,510 of record NZ_JBMDKE010000002.1, read on the forward strand.
ATTGACGCCGATGCTTGGGATGGCTGCCTTCTTGAGACGCCTGGGGGCGACGATCACCCATTTCTACAGCATGCCCATCTACGTATTCTTGACGATTGCCGTGCCATCGAGGGCCGGATCTGGGCGGCACGCTATCTGATGGCGCGGGATGCCGCCGGTCGGCTGGTTGCGGCAATGCCCATGTTTGTCAAAGCCAGTCCGTTCGGTGATCTGGTGAATGAGCAGGCCTGGGTTGATCTGCATCGGCGGGCCGGTCGTTCCTATTATCCGAAGCTTCAGATTTGTGCCCCGTTCAGTCCGGTGACGGGACCGCGTCTTCTGCGCCGCCGTGACGCGCCGGAACAGCTGTTGTCGCGGATCATCGGGCTGGTCACGCGGTCGGCTGCATCCAGCAATCTTTCCGGCGCCCACGCCACCTATGTGAACGAAGGCGACCTGGACTTATTCAAGAAGGCGGGATGGCATGCCCGCAGCAATATCCAGTTTCATTGGCAGAACCAGGATTATCAAAGCTTTGATGATTTCCTGGAGACCCTTATCTCCCGCCGGCGCAGCATGATCCGGTCGGAACGTCACGAGGTGGCGCAGCGCGGCGTGGATATCCGGATCCTGACCGGACCTGATCTGCGCGAAGAGCATATGGATGTTTTTGCCGGCTTCTATCTTTCAACCTTCAAGAAGAAGAATTGCCTGCCCCTGCTTCCCCGGGACTATTTCCTGATGTTGGGTGAGCGTATGGCCGACCGCGTGGTTCTGGTCATGGCACGGGCGGACGGGCGCTATGTCGGCGCGACATTGAACATTCTGGGCAGCCGGACGCTGTTTTCCCGTAGCTGGGGCGGCGTGGAGGGCTTTTCCTTCCTGCATTTCGAGGTCACGAACTATCGCGCCATCGAGTTTGCGATTGAGCGCGGGCTGGCGACATTGGATGGTGGCATCGGGGGCATGCACAAGCTGAAGCGCGGCTATCAGCCTGTCACCACCTGGTCCGCCCACCATATGATGGACCCCGCCATGGACAATGCCATCGCAGGGTTGGTGAGGCAGGAGGGGGCACTGGTGGCGCGGGAGCACCTCAATCTGGCAGGGCAGGGTGCCTATCGCCGGGGGCCGTTGCTGCGTCGTTGAGCCGATTGGCGGGGGGCGGCGACATTTACCCGCCCCTTGCGGGCAAGAAACGCCGACAGGGACGCCATCCCACCCGGCATCTTTTGCCCCTTGGTCAAAAATCCGCAGATTTCCTTGGGTTCTGGTGGTTGGCACACCCTTTGCTTTTATGGCTTCGAACCGATTTGGCCCGGATGGGCCGTGAAGCGCCAAGCCAAGGAGCAACCCCATGTCCTTCGTCCAGGATTGCGTCAGCATCTCCCGTCAGCACCTGATGGCCGGTTACCTGGCCGAAGCCGAAATGAGCTGCCGCACGGCGCTTCAGGCCGAACCGGCCCATTCGGAAGCCACGCACCTGCTGGGCATCATCGCGCTGCGCTCCAACCGCGCTGCCGAGGCCAACGAGCTGTTTTCCAAGGCCATCGCGCTGGACGGCGCCAAGGCCGAATTCCACAATAGCCGCGGCGTGCTGATGTATGGCTGCCGCAGGTTCGAGGAGGCGGAGGTTGAGTTCGCCCAGGCCGCGGCCCTGGATGAAAGCGACCCGCTGTCCTACAACAATCTGGGCAATGCGCTCCGCGCCCAGGGCAAGCTGGCCGAGGCCGAGCCCTGCTTCCGCAAGGCCGTCGAACTGCGCCCCTCCTACGCCGAGGCGCACAATAATCTGGGCAACACCCTGCGGGAGATGGGTTCTCTGGCCGAGGCGGAATTCTGCTTCCGCCACTCGCTGGCCCTGCGCCCGAAGAACCTGGATGCCGCCTATAACCTCGCTGCCCTGCTGCTCTATACCGACCGTCTGGACGAGGCTGGCCGCCTGTTCGCCAATGTCCTGGCGGGTGATCCCAGCCGGGCGGAGGCCGCCATCGGTCTGGCCCAGGTGTTCCAGGGGCAGGGCCGGATCGACGATGCCATTGCGCTGCTGACCGGCGCCCATAACCGCATGCCCGACAATGCCGCCGTGCTGTTCGCGCTGCAATTGCTGCGCTCCACCCAGGTCCCCGCGTGGCACATCCCGATGATCAACGATCATGAACGCAACGACGCCTATGAGGCGGCCCTGCTGAACAATGTGAAGCCGGGGGACACGGTGCTGGAGATCGGCACGGGTTCCGCCCTGGTCGCCATGATGGCGGCGCGTGCCGGTGCCGGCCATGTCTATACCTGCGAGATGCACAAGCCGCTGGTCGAGGTGGCCCGCGAGACGGTGGCGCTGAACGGTTATGACAAGCACATCACCGTGATCGGCAAGAAGTCCACCGATCTGGTGGTGGGCCAGGACATGCCCGAAAAGGCCGATGTCTTCGTGTCCGAACTGATCAATGTCGGCATGCTGGCACCTGACATGCTGACCATTTTGCAGCATGCCCGCCAGAACCTGCTGAAGCCCGGTGCCAAGATCATCCCGGCGGCGGCCACGGTCTATGCCTCGCTGATCCAGGCCGACGACATGCGCCGCATCAGTCCGGTGCGCACGGTCTCCGGCTTTGACATGTCGAAGTTCGACCAGTTCCGCACGCCGGGTTACTGCACCATCGATCTGGCTGCCGACGCCCACCGCATGCTGTCCGAACCGGAAAAGGCCTGGTTCTTCGATTTCTACAAGAACATGCCCGACAGCGACGCCAAGGTCCTGACGGTCACCGCCTCGGAGACGGGTGTCGCCCATGGCATTGCCTTCTGGTTCGACCTGCACATGGATGAGAAGGTCGACTACCACTCCAAGTCGCCGACCCGCACCAACCACTGGAAGCAGGCCGTGTATTTCTTCAATCACGACCTGCCCGTCGTGAAGGGCCAGCCGGTGATGATCGGCACCGGCTATGACCGCACGCAGATCCACTTCTACATCTGAACGGAAATGGATCGCGGATAAGCAAGGATGGTTGGGGTTTGATTTCTTGCCGGGCCTCAAACCCGATCATCCTTGCCCAAAACAAGGGGCGGTGCCAAAAGGGCGCCGCCCTTTGTCTTTTCCGCTGTTCCGGTGCTGTCAATGAATTTGATCTTCCGCCTGCTGCGCGTCGTGCTGGCCGCCCTTCTGTCGGGCCGGCGGGTGGAGCCGTTGGGGACCTCCATCCTGGGGTTCCGTGTCTGGCTGAATGATATCGACACGAACCTGCACATGAATAATGGCCGGTACTTCACCATTGCCGATCTGGGCCGCGTCGATCTGATGATCCGCACCGGCATGTTGAAGATGCTGATGGCACGCAAATGGGCACCGGTGCTGGGCGGGGCCATGATCCGGTTCCGGCGGGAGCTGAAGCCGCTTCAGCCCTACCGCCTGAAAACCCGCGTCCTGTGCTGGGAAGGCAAATGGATATACCTGGAACATGTGTTCGAGGCGATGGACGGCCATCTGGCCGCTGTCATCGTGGTGAAGGGCGTGTTTCTGGAGCGGGGCCGGTCCATCGATACCTCGGTCCTGATGCACCATATGGGCATCGACCTGGAAAGCCCGCCCATGCCCGCCGATATCCGCGCCTGGCAGGAGGCGCAGCAGGCGGCCAGTGACCGGGTGAAGGAGGGGTGAGGAATGGTTGTGACGCTGACGGGTCCCGCACTTATGCCGTCATCCCGACGCAAGTCGGGACCCAGGATCCCAGGATCAAACCTCAACGCAGCGTCGATCAAAGCTGCCGATAGGTTGGGCGCTTGGCCCCTGGGTCCCGGCGTTCGCCGGGATGACGGAAGGGGCCAGACAGTCACCTCCCGCCCTGACAAAAAAAGGGAGGCCGAAGCCCCCCTTTCTCTGATCCGCCGCAACCGTTACCGATCAATCAGCTTCTGCGTCAGATACACGACCTGCAGCGCCGTCACCTCGGCCCGCTGTTTCAGGTTGGCCGCCGCCGAATGGCCGCCTTCCATGTTCTCATAATACATGACCTTGTGGCCCTGGCTTTCCAGCTTGGCCACGAACTTGCGGGCATGGCCCGGATGCACGCGGTCATCCTTGGTGGAGGTGTAGACGAAGGCCTCCGGGTATTTCACACCCTTGCGGACATTTTGATAGGGGCTGTATTTCGCGATCCAGGCCCGTTCATCGGCCTTTTCCGGGTCGCCATATTCCCCCATCCAGGAGGCGCCAGCCAGCATGGTGTGGTAGCGCATCATGTCCAGCAGGGGGACCGCCACGATGACGGCGCCGAACAGGTCCGGGCGCTGGGTCATGGTGACGCCGGTCAGCAGGCCGCCATTGGACCCGCCCTGAATGCCCAGGCGGGCCGGCTTGGTCACCTTGGTCTTGATCAGGTCTTCGGCCACCGACTGGAAATCATCATAGGCGCGCTGCCGGTTTTCCTTCAGCGCTGCCTGATGCCAGCGGGGGCCGAATTCGCCGCCGCCCCGGATATTGGCGACGACATAGGCGCCACCCTGTTCCAGCCAGGCCTTGCCGAACACCGACATATAGGCCGGCGTCATCGAAATCTCGAACCCGCCATAGCCATAGAGCAGGGTCGGATTGTCGCTGTTCAGCTTCATGTCCTTCTTATGGACGATGAAATAGGGCACGCGCGTGCCATCCTTGGAAACCGCGAAACGCTGTTCGGCGGTCAGGCCGGCGGCGTCGAAGCGGGCGGGCAGGGACTTGATGGCTTGCGGTGCGCCGCCATTTTCCATGATGTACAGCGTGTCGGGCTGCAGGAAATTGGTGTAGTTGACCAGCACATCGGTGCTGCTGCCATCGGTCGAGACGATGTTCAGGCTGCCATTGGCGGGCAGGGCGATATCGGCCTGGGTCCAGCCGGATGCCCCCTTGCGCGTGGCGACCAGACGACCAACGACATTGTCCAGCAGGTCCAGATAGATGGCATCCTTGGCGATGCCCACGCCCTGGATGGCCGCTGTCTCACCCGGCGAATAGATCACATCGACCTTTTCCACCGTGCCCGCCGCCGCCTGGGCCAGCGGCACTGCGATCAGGTCGCCCTTTTTCAGGGACTTGCCGGCCACGGCCCAGTCTTCACGCAGGGCCACGATCAGGTCGCCATTCATGACGCCCTTCATGTCCACACCCAGCGGCAGGGCCAGCTTCACGACCTTGCCTTCGGGCGTCAACTGGGACCATTCCTCGGTGAAGAAGTCGGGCCCGCGCTGCAACAGGATGGTGCTGCCCTCGGGCCGATGGATGCCCCAGGGACGCGCCCAGACATCCTTGACCCCAACCTCCAGCACGACCGGGGCGGCGGCCAGATCGGTCCCGCGCTTCCACAGGCGCACCTGTCTTGCATAGCCGCTGTCGGTCATGGTGCCGGGGCCGAAATCGGTGGCGACCAGCAGCGTATCCTTGTCCATCCAGTCCAAAGTCTGTTTGGATTCAACAGTTTGGAAGCCATCCTTCACAAAGGACTTGGCCGCCACGTCGAATTCACGGACCACGACGGCGTCCTTGCCGCCATCGGACAGATAGACGAGGCAACGGCTGGCATCGGCACCGAAGCAGTTATGGCCCTTATAGACCCAGTTCTTGCCCTCATCCGCCGACAGCTTGTCGATATCCAGGATCGTGTCCCAGGCCGTGTCGGCGGCCTTGTAGCTGTCCAGGGTGGCGCGGCGCCAGATGCCACGCACATGCGTCTGGTCCTGCCAGAAATTATCGACCTTGCCGCCTTCCAGGCTGCCATAGGCGATGCGGTCCTTGGCGGTCAGGACCTTTTCGGCCTCCGCCCGGATGGTCTCGAAGCGCGGGTCGTTCTTCAGGCGGGCGAAGCTTTTCTCGTTATGCTCCTTGCCCCAATCCAGGGCCTTCTGGCCCTCCACCTCTTCCAGCCAGAAGAACGGGTCCTGTTTGGCCTGTGCCTCGGCAAAGGGATGGCCCACCGGCGCATCGGCCGCCAGGGTGGGGGTCGCCGAAAGGGCGATTAGGGCTGCCGCCGTCATCAACGCGCTCCGTACTGACATTATCCGCGTATCCTTTGTTGCCTCCGATGGCCGTCCGAAGCCAACGGTTCTTATGGCTTCCTGCGTATCATCGCAGCGCGGTCGGGGTAAGCGGGTGATACAAAGCTGAAACAAAACGGATGGGGGATCAGGGTAAATATCGGCTGGGCGACATGCCGGTGACCCGCTTGAACATGGTGGAGAAATTGCCCGGCCCGTCATAGCCCAGGTCCAGGGCCACCGACGTCACCGTCTCCCCCGCCGCCAGACGGGGCAATGCCGCCGAGATGCAGGCCTGCTGCCGCCATTCGGCAAAGCTCATCCCCGTTTCGGCGCGAAACAGGCGGGTGAAGCTGCGCCGGTTCATGGACAGGGCGTCGGCCCAATCATCAATGGTCGTCGTCGCCTGCGGCTGACCCAGAAAGGCGTGGCAGTGGCGGGCCAGCCCGGCATGGGCCGGAAACGGCACCGCCAGCGGCAGCAGCGGCGCCCGGTCGATCTCCGCCAGCAGCAGCTTCATCACCAGCCCGTCGCGCCCCGCCTCTTCATAGTCCGGGGGGATGTCGGCGGAGGCCACCATCAATTGCCGCAGCAGCGGGGATACGGCCACCACCTGACAGGAGGATCCGCGCGCCGTACACTGGTCCGGCTCGATCAGCAGGCTGCGCGTCTGCACCGCGCCCACCATACGCACGGCATGCGGGGTGCCGCCGGGGATCCAGACGGCCCGCTCCGGCGGCGCCACCCAGGCGCCATGCGGGGTGCTGACCGCCATCACCCCGCTGGCGGCATAGAGGAACTGGCTGCGGCGATGCTGATGCTCCGCCAGTTCAAAGGCCGGCGGGTAATGCTCCCCACGGGCCACGGCGGGCCGCCGTGCCAGGATGTTCTGGTCTGCCTGCATTGCACGCGCTCTGTCCCAGTTTCAGAAATTATTGTCTCACGCAACGAAGCGGGATCAAAGCCAATCCCCTAAAATGACGGGATGGAAGTCAGCTTCCGATCAGAACAGCGTTTGAGTGAGCATCATCGTGACCCTTCAGACGGCCAGCCTTGCCGATACGCCGTCGGCCCCGGAACCGATCGCCGTTACCCCGGCAGCCCCGCAATTTGTCGTCCGTATCGTCGGCGCGGTGGCTCTCGCCCATCTGCTGAACGATCTGATCCAGGCGGTGCTGCCCGCCATCTATCCCATGCTGAAGGCGCATTACACGCTGAGCTTCGGGCAGATCGGCTGGCTGGCCATGACCTACCAGTTCACGGCCTCGCTGCTGCAGCCCTGGATCGGGCTGTACACCGACAAGCATCCCAAGCCCTGGCTGCTGCCTATGGGCATGGGGGTCACCCTGCTGGGCGTTATCTTCCTGGCTTTGTCGGGCAGCTATCCGGCGCTGATCCTGTCGTCGGTGATCATTGGCGTCGGGTCCGCCACCTTCCATCCGGAGGCGTCGCGGGTGGCGCGCATGGCGTCGGGCGGGCGGTTCGGCACCGCACAGTCGGCGTTCCAGGTGGGGGGCAATACGGGATCGGCCATCGGCCCGCTGGTGGCGTCAGCTGTGATCCTGCCCTTTGGTCAGATGGCGGTGGGCTGGGTCGCCATCGCGGCGGTCGCGGCCATCTGGGTTCTGTTCGGCGTCACGCGCTGGCGGCTGCATCATCCGCAGGCGAAGATGGCGTCGGTGGGGCTGGCGCCTGCCTTCCGCCATGACCGGGCCACGGTCATCCGGGCGCTGGCGGTGATCGGCGTGCTGATGTTCGCCAAGTTCATCTATATCGGCGCCATCACCAATTACTTCACCTTCTACCTGATCGAACGGTTCGACCTGTCGGTGCAGCAGTCGCAGCTTTACCTGTTCTGCTTCCTGGCCGCGGTCGCGGCGGGCACCTTTGCCGGCGGGCCGGTGGGGGACCGGATCGGGCGCAAGGCGGTGATCTGGGTCTCCTTCCTGGGCGTGGCGCCGTTTGCCCTGCTGCTGCCGCATGCCGACCTGTTCTGGACGGCGGTGCTGGCCATCACCATCGGCCTGATCATGTCGTCGGCCTTCGCCGCCCTGGTCGTCTATGCGCAGGAGATCGTGCCCGGCCGCGTCGGGCTGGTGTCCGGCCTGATGTTCGGCCTGATGTTCGGGATCAGCGGCATCGGGGCGGCGGCCCTGGGCAATCTGGCCGATATCCACGGCATCACCTGGGTCTATCAGTTCTGCGCCTACCTGCCGCTGCTGGGCCTGGTCACGGCCCTGCTGCCGGCATCGCCGGAACGGCGGGTCAGGGCATAGGTAAGGTCGAGCCTCTTTTCCGTCATCCCGGCGAAAGCCGGGACCCAGGGTCACATGCCCAACCTTTCGGCAGCTTTGATAAAGGTCGCTGAGAGGTTTGATCCTGGGGCCCCTGGGTCCCGGCTTTCGCCGGGATGACGAAGGAAGATGCAATGTGGCCTTCACCCGTGTGGGTTGAATCGCCCGCCCGTCATCGGCTCCGGCACACCCGTCGTGCCCGGCAGCGACAGGGGCAGACCCAGGCGGGAGCGCACAGCCAGATAGGCGAATGCTTCGGCCTCCAACGCATCGCCGTTCCAGCCCTGGCCATCCACCGGCGCCACGGGCACCCCGTCCAGCCGGTCGGCCAGCATCCACATCAAGGTCTCATTGCGCCGCCCGCCGCCGCAGATCAGCCAGCGTTTGGGCTTTGCCGGCACATGGTCCAGGGCGCGGATGATGGTTTCGGCGGTAAACGCCGTCAGGGTGGCCGCCGCATCCTCCGTCGACAGGTTGGACATGGCCGCCTTGGCCCAGGCGTCGCGGTCCAGCGATTTGGGCGGCGGGGCCGCGAAATAGGGGTGGTTCAGCAGCCGGGCCAGCATGTCATCATCGACATGGCCCGCGCCCGCAATGCGCCCGCCATCATCGTAGGGTTCGCCAGTACGCGACAGGACCAGATCGTCGATCAGGGCATTGCCCGGCCCGGTATCAAAGGCCACCACATCCAGCGGCCCGTCACCCAGCCAGGTGATGTTGGCGACGCCACCGATATTCAGGATGGCCAGGGGGCGGTCCATGTCACTGGCCAGCGCCTGATGATAGAGCGGGACCAGCGGCGCACCCTGGCCGCCGGCCTTCACATCGGCGCTACGGAAATCATGGACCACATCGATGCCCGTGGCCGCCGCCAGCCGGGCGCCGTCGCCGATCTGCCAGGTGTGGCGGCGGTCGGGCGCGTGCAGGATGGTGTGGCCGTGAAAGCCGATCAGGTCCACGGTGGCCGGCTCCACCTCCTGCACGCGCAGCAGGCTTGCCACCGCCTCGGCATGCAGGTCGGTCAGTTCCGCCTCCACCCCCGCTACGTCGCCGACGCCACCCAGGACGGCGCGCAGCCGGTCGCGGAAGGCACGGCGGTAGGGGGTGAAGATGAAGCCCAACGGCTCTACCCAGCCATGGCCGTCGGTGCGCACAAGCGCGGCGTCGATGCCGTCCATGGAGGTGCCGCTCATCAAGCCGACTGTCAGGAAACGCTGCAATGCCATCACGCACCATGCTCTGGATTTCTAGATGTGCTACCACGCCCCTGGCCATTGGGGCCATTCTCGAACATCAAGGTCTATGAAAGATGAGCACCACCACCGTTCCCGCGAACATCAAGTCCGAATTCCTGCGCGTGATGGTGGAGCGTGGTTATTATCATCAGGCCACCGATCTTGAGGCGCTGGACAAGCAACTGTCGGACGGGATCGTCACCGGCTATATCGGGTTTGACGCGACCGCGACCAGCCTGCATGTCGGCTCGCTGATCCAGATCATGATCCTGCGGCGGTTGCAGCAGGCGGGCCATCGCCCCATCGCCCTGATGGGTGGCGGCACCACCAAGATCGGCGACCCGACCTTCAAGGATGAGGCGCGCCCGCTGCTGACCAATGAGGTCATCGACCAGAATATCCAGGGTATCCTGACGCCGTTCAACCGGCTGATCAAATTCGGCGACGGGCCGACCGATGCTCTGCTGGCCAATAATGCCGACTGGCTGGATGAGCTGCGCTACATCCCGTTCCTGCGCGATGTGGGCCGGCATTTCACCATCAACCGCATGCTGACCTTTGACAGCGTCAAGCTGCGCCTGGACCGTGAACAGCCGCTGACCTTCCTTGAATTCAACTACATGATCCTGCAGGCCTATGATTTCGTGGAGCTGCAGCGCCGCTTCGGCTGCACCTTGCAGTGCGGCGGGTCGGACCAGTGGGGCAACATCGTCAATGGTGTCGAGCTTGGCCGCCGCATCGCCAATACACAGCTGTTCGGCCTGACGTCGCCGCTGCTGACCACCGCGTCGGGTGCCAAAATGGGCAAGACGGCGGCGGGTGCGGTGTGGCTGAACGAGGATCGCCTGTCCCACCTGGATTTCTGGCAGTTCTGGCGCAACACCGAAGATGCCGATGTGGGCCGCTTCCTGAAGCTGTTCACCGATCTGCCGCTGTCGGAGATTACCCGGCTGGAGGCGTTGGCAGGCGCGGAGATCAACGAGGCCAAGAAGATCCTGGCCACGGAAGTTACCGCCCTGGTGCGCGGTCGTGAGGCCGCCGAACAGGCTGCCGAAACCGCGCGCCGCACGTTTGAGGAAGGGGCGGCCGCCGAAGGTCTGCCCACCATCGAGGTCGCGGCGGGTGCGCTGGTCGACGGTGCCTATCTGGCCGACCTGATGGTGCAGGCCGGTCTGTCGGCCAGCAAGGGCGAGGCCCGCCGTCTGATCAAGGGCAATGGCGTGAAGGTCAATGACGGGGCGGTGTCGGACGAGGGCTACAAGCTGTTCACCTCCCATGTCGGCAATGACGGCGTCATCAAGCTGTCCGCCGGCAAGAAGCGCCACGCCCTGGTGAAACTGGTGTGACCTTGTCTGGTCTTTCTGGTCAAACGGGAAGATTTGTCCTATAGTCGGGAGAAGGTGGGACGGTGCTGCTAACACCGGCCCACCCTCTTTACCTCCGTTGACGGCGGTCCGCTAATGCTGGGCCGCCGTTTTCATTATGGCAGGATTTTCCAGATCACTGAGATCGGTTAACACTGACCGAAGCCTCCCCCTTCGTCATCCCGGCGAAAGCCGGGACCCAGGGGCCGAGCGCCCGACCTATCCGCAGCTTTGATCGACGCAGCGTATAGGTTTGAGCCTGGGGCCCCTGGGTCCCGGCTTCCGCCGGGATGACGAAGAAAAGCACAATTCCAGTCAGAAAAATGACTGCTTAAGAGAAAATACATAAACTTATAATCGCAAATGGCGGCATCTGGCTGCGCCCGCACCCCTTGCCTTGCCGACCCTCTTTGCGCGATCATCATGCGTGCAGATAAAACCAGGAGGGGAAGTTGAAGTATCACCCGGAGGCGTTGGAGCCGATTGTCGCCTTCCTGCGCGATATCGGGTTCGGTGTGGAATTCGGTCCCGGCGCGCAGGGCGGCTTTCTGCCGGGGGTGAACATCCATGCCGGCGTGATCCATGTCGATCCAGAGACGCTGGTCGGACCGGGTGATCTTCTGCATGAGGCGGGGCATATGGCGGTGCTGCCCAAACGGTTCCGTTCCGGACTGGGTAGCGACCTGGACGCCGATATGCATCGGTTGATCGAAGAGGAGGTGGGGCCGGGCATGCCGACCGATCCGATTCTGGCCGTTCCCAAGCAGCAGGCAGAATTCATGGCCCAGGCCTGGTCCTATGCCGCCGCCCTGCATATCCGCGTGACGCCGGACTGCATCTTCTTTCCCGGTTCCCACAAAGTGGATGTTTATGAGGGCCAGCATCCGATGCGGACCTGGATCGAAAGCGGCACCCATTACGGGCCGGCGGCCCTGGCGCGGGTCGGCATGACCGGCCCCGCCGGGATATTCGCCATGATGGGCGGCGGCAACGGCCTACCCCCCTATCCGGTCATGTCGCGCTGGGTACAGGATTGAGCAAAAAGGGCTGGTCGGACCCTTTGTCAGGGCAGAGAATTCTGTATATGTTCTCCCCACCATGATTGACGATCTGATCGATGAGCCGTTTCCGGCGCACCCGCCCGCCCCCGCGCACCGCCCCTATCTGGACGGGTTGAACCCGGTCCAGCGGCAGGCGGTGGAGGCGCTGGATGGGCCTGTCCTTGTCCTGGCCGGGGCCGGCACGGGCAAGACGCGGGTGCTGACCACGCGGCTGGCGCATCTGCTGCTGTCGCGGCGGATCAGCCCGTGGAACGTGCTGACGGTGACCTTCACCAACAAGGCCGCGCGCGAAATGCGCGACCGCGTCGACAATCTGCTGGGCAGCCAGTCGGAAGGCTGGTGGATGGGCACGTTCCATTCGCTGGCCGCCCGCATCCTGCGCCGCCACGCCGAACTGGTCGGCCTGAAGCCCAGCTTCACCATCCTGGACACCGACGATCAGATCCGTCTGGTGAAGCAGTTGATGGAGGCGGAGAACATTGACAGCAAGAAGTGGCCCGCCCGTATGCTGCTGTCCATCATCGAACGGTGGAAGGACCGGGCCCTGACCCCGGACAAGCTGAAGCCCGAGGATGCCGGCGATGCCGCGAATGGCCGCATCCTGTCGATCTATAAGCAGTATCAGGACCGGCTGCTGTCCCTGAACTGCTGCGATTTCGGCGATCTGTTGCTGCACAATATCACGCTGTTCCAGCAGCATAACGACGTGCTGATCGAGTATCAGCGGCGGTTCAAATATATCCTGGTGGACGAGTATCAGGATACCAACGTGGCCCAGTATCTGTGGCTGCGCCTGCTGGCCCAGTCGCATAAGAATATCTGCTGCGTGGGTGACGATGACCAGTCGATCTATGGCTGGCGCGGGGCGGAGGTGGGGAACATCCTGCGGTTCGAGCATGATTTCCCCGGCGCCCAGGTGATCCGCCTGGAACAGAATTACCGGTCCACCGCCCATATCCTGGGCGCGGCCCACGGCATCATATCCTGCAATCAGGGCCGGTTGGGCAAGCAGCTCTGGACCGAAACGGAGGGCGGGGAGAAGGTCCGCGTCCGGGGACTGTGGGACGCGGAGGAGGAGGCGCGCTGGGTCGGCGATGAGGTGGAGGCGTTGCAGCGTCAACGCGTCAGCCTGGGCCAGATGGCCGTGCTGGTCCGTGCCGGCTTCCAGACGCGTGAGTTCGAGGAACGGTTCATCACGCTGGGTCTGCCGTACCGGGTTATCGGCGGCCCGCGTTTCTATGAACGCCAGGAAATCCGCGATGCGCTGGCCTATCTGCGCGTGCTGATCAGCCCGGAGGATGATCTGGCGTTTGAGCGTATCATCAACACGCCCAAGCGCGGCATCGGGGCGACGACCATCCAGAGCCTTTATGTCGCGGCCCGCACGCTGGGTGTGCCGCTGACGGAAGCCGCCTGGAAACTGTCGCAGACGGATGAGCTGAAGCCCAAGATGCGCAGCGCCATTTCGGCCCTGTCGCAGGATTTCTTCCGCTGGCGCGCCCTGATCGACCGCGTGCCGCATACGGAACTGGCCCAGACCATCCTGGATGAAAGCGGCTATACCCGTATGTGGCAGGAGGATAAGAGCCCGGAAGCCCCTGGCCGCCTGGACAACCTGAAGGAATTGATCAACGCCATGGGAGAGTTCGAGAACCTGACCGGGTTCCTGGAACATGTCTCCCTGGTCATGGAAAACGCGCAAGGGTCGGGCGACGAGCAGGTGTCGCTGATGACCCTGCACGGGGCCAAGGGGCTGGAGTTCGACGTGGTGTTCCTGCCGGGGTGGGAGGAGGGGGTGTTCCCCAGCCAGCGCACCCTGGATGAGAACGGCATTGCCGGGCTGGAGGAGGAGCGGAGGCTGGCCTATGTCGGCATCACGCGCGGGCGCAAACGCGTCTATATCAGCCACGCCGCCAACCGCCGCATCCATGGCACCTGGGCCACGGCCATCCCGTCACGCTTTGTCGAGGAACTGCCGGGCGAGCATATCGAGACGGAGAATAATCCCGGCATTGGTGGCGCTGGTTTCGGCGGCGGCATGCGGGAAAGTGCCTATGGTGGCGGTTTCGGGGGCGGCTGGGGCGGGGGTGGCTTTGGCGACCGGTTCAACCGCATGGGCCAGAAGGCGGCCCAGGCCCCGGCGCGCGCTGGGGGCCGTTTGATCGAGGGGACGGCCATTGACGTGACCCCGCGCAAGCGACCCGACCGCGCCTTCAACCCTGGCGACCGCGTATTCCACACCAAATTCGGCTATGGCACGGTCAAGGGTGTGGAGAATGACAAGCTGGAAATCAGCTTCGATGTCGCGGGTATCAAGAAGGTGATGGACAGTTTCGTGGTGCCGGCGGATCAGGCGGGCTGAGGGACTGTTTTATACTGACTGGAAGTACCCCCTGTCGTCATCCCGGCGAACGCCGGGACCCAGGGGCCAGAGGCCCGAGCTTGACACAGCGGTGACCGCCCCTGCGGATAGGTTCAGTCTATCCCCCTGGGTCCCGGCGTTCGCCGGGATGACGAATTGAGGCATTTACCCCCGCCCATACCATTCCAGGAGCAGTTCCGGCCAACGGCGCAGCGGATTGTCGGCGGCGATGCGGGGGCCGTGGCCGAAGCCGTGGCCGCCGCGCGGATAGAGATGCATCTCTGCCTCCACCCCCGCCTTGCGGCAGGCGGTATTGAACAGCAGGCTGTTCTCCACCGGCACGGCATTGTCATCGGCGGCGTGCAGTTGGAAGGTGGGCGGCGTGCGGCCCGTGACGGCGCGGTCACAGGAGAGGCGTTCCACCTCCGCCGCTGACGGGTTGGGGCCCAGCAGCCGGTCGCGCGATCCGGTATGGGCGCTGCCCCCCATATCGATGACCGGATAGATCAGGGCCAGTCTGGCGGGCCGGGCCGACAGTTTGTCCGCCGCATCGACCGGGTCATAGACCGCCTCGTCAAAGCGCGTGCCCAGGCTGGCCGCCACATGCCCGCCGGCGGAAAAGCCCATGGCCCCAACCGTTTCCGGGTTGATCGCCCATGTCCTGGCGCGATGGCGGATCAGGCGGATGGCGCGCTGTGCGTCCTGCAATGCCACCATCGGCCCATGCTGTGGCGCCTCTCCCGGCAGTCGATAGGTCAGGATGAAAATGGTGATACCGGCAGCGGTCAGAATGGGGGCCAACTCCCCGCCCTCCTTGTCCACCACCACCCGCTGATAGCCGCCGCCCGGCGTGATCAGCAGGGCGCGCCCGTCGGGTTTTGCGGGGCGGTGGATGGTCAGGTAGGGGCGGGTGATCCCCTCCATATAGCGGTCGGGTTTGGACGGGTCCTGGCTGCGCTCCACCATCCGTTGCTGCAATGGCGCGCCCTTTGACCCCGGCCCCACACCGCCGGGCCAGATTTCAACGGTCTCTACGCCGGGGGCTGTCACGGCGAGCGCCGGTGACGCCATCATCCCCGCCAGCACCGCCGATCCGCGCAGCCAGTCGCGCCGTGACACCGCCATGTCCATCCCCCAAGGTTCTTCTTATGGTAACCGGTGGACAATGATGCCTGCGCAGACCGCATCATTCAAGTGCCGCCGCGACACCCCGCCACATGGATAAGGTCTGTCGTCACAATTAACATGTATATGAAATACATCTTTATGGAGTTCCATCATGCGCCGGATTGTCCCCCAACTGAAACATGACCATGCCGAACTGAAGGCCGTGCTGGAGGAGGTGCGGCGGCAAGGCATTGGCACAGCAGGCGGTCGGCAGACGCTGCTGGCGGCAAGGGCGCTGTTTGTGGACCATATCCGGCGGGAGGACGAGGAATTCTACCCCGATTACCGCCGTCTGGCCCGGCAGGACCCTTTGCGTGCCGCCACGGCGGACCAGTTCAGCCAGGAGATGGTGGCGCTGGGCGGCCAGATCCTGGCTTTCTTCGACAAGTACAGGGATGGCGGCTCGGGTATCGAATTCGCGGTGGATTTCGGCCGGATGTCGGCGTTGCTTCAGTCGCGCTGGCACAAGGAAGAGGCGATCCTTTATGCGCGGTATGAGGAGATGGCGATGCGTTCGGCCGCCTGATCTGCTACACCCGCGCCATCATCGATGAAACGGAGCGGACCCATGTCGGGCGGCGTCACCCTGTACGGTATCAAGAACTGCGACACGATGAAGAAGGCCTGGACCTGGCTGGACGATAAAGGCGTCGCTTATCAGTTCCATGACTATAAGAAAGCCGGTATCGACCGTGACACCCTGACCGGCTGGGTCGACAAGCTGGGCTGGGAGGTTCTGCTGAACCGGGCCGGTACCACCTTCAAGAAGCTGCCCGACGCGGCCAAGGCCGATATCGACCGTGACCGCGCCATCGCCCTGATGCTGGAACAGCCATCCATGATCAAGCGGCCGGTCCTGGACCGGGCCGGCCACCTGACAGTCGGTTTCAAGCCGGAGATTTACGGCACGCTGTTCTGACAGGAGGTCATTTCGGTCGTCTGGCCGTGTTGTGCCGCGGATTACGGCTGCGCCTAATCCGCGCTACGAATGCCACATGCCTAGCACATCGATGGGCATCGGCGATGAGGTCTGTAGCGCGGATTAGCGTAGCGTAATCCGCGGATCGATAGGCTTATCCGAAATAGCCCGTATCGACATCGGCGATCAGGCCGATCATGCCGACATCCAGGATTTGATCGTGGAAGGTCTGCAGGCTGTAGGTGGCGATGTCGCCCTGATGGTCGGTCACGGTCACTACTTTGGTGTCCAGATCGACCACGACGGTGCTGTCCACGGCCACGCCATCGGCGGTGGTGCCTTCGACGCTGAAGGTCTGGGTGTCGCCGTCGCGGGACAGTGAATAGTCCAGGGTGCCGGTGTCGCCATCGGCCTGGATCAGCGTGTAGCTGCCCGTCAGCCCGTCCAGCCCATGGGTCTGAACCAAGGTCACATGGTCGCCATCGGCCTCCACCCGGTCGGTGGTGCGGGTGCCGTCTTCCAGGCTCACGGTGGTGGTCGTGGTACCATGGTCGTCGGTCAGTACGGTTTGCACCGTGTTGTCATCGACATGGGTGACAGTGCGGGCGGCGGTGGTGATGGTGCCATCGGCGGCGGTGCGTGTGCTGGTGGTCGTTACGCTGTCATCATCGTGGCTGCGCACCACGACAAGGCTGGACCCATCCTCGAACTTCACCGTCGTCGTGCTGCCGCTGTCGCTGCGCACGGTTTCGCTGCTGTCGATGCCGGGGCGTTCCGCCGGTGCCGGATCGCCGGCGGATTGATCGGTCAGCAGGTCCAGAAAATTGAGATGCACGACGCCCTCTGCCAGGGGCTGATGCAGGCCGACATGGCCCAGCGCGATATGCTGGGCTGTGGTCTGGCTGTTATCGCCGGACGGTGCGGGGCGGTTGGCAGAAGCAGTGCCGACAGGGGCGGGTCGGAACGCCATGGGAACCTCCGGAAAGGGATGAGGGGCGACACCGGTTGGCCGGCATCATCCCTTTCACGGATGTTAAGTAACTTGCTGTCGCGTAATTTTTAGATGCCCTCGCCATCCACCACGGTACCGGACAGCCGGTCGCGAATGGCGTTCGCGGTGTGGCGGGCGGTGGCATCATCGCGCTGACGTGGGCGGGTGGCGGCAATACGGTCGGTGGAGCGCACGCCCGCTGGGCTGCCGGCCAACAGGATGACGCGGTCGGCCAGATAGACGGCTTCGTCAATATCATGGGTCACGAACAGGATGGTCTTGCCCGTGCGCTGCCACAGGTCCACCAACTCATCCTGCAGGCCCTGCCGGGTGATGGCGTCCAGCGCGCCGAACGGTTCATCCATCATCAGCAGGTCAGGATCGACGGCCAGGGCGCGGGCGATGGCCACGCGTTGCCGCTGCCCACCCGATAGCTGATGCGGCCAGCGGTCGGCCTTGTCGGCCAAACCCACCAGTTCCAGCGCGCCCTGCGCGCGGCGGCGGCGGGTTTGCTTGTCCAGGCCCAGCCCCTCCAGCCCAAATTCCACATTCTTCACCACCCGCCGCCAGGGCAGCAGGCGCGCATCCTGAAAGACAAGCGCATAGGGGCGGCGGCCCGGCGTTTCGGGATTGTCGCGGGTCACGGTGCCCGATGTCGGCTTTACCAGACCAGCGATGACGCGCAGCAAGGTGGATTTACCGACACCCGAGGCACCCACCACCGCGATGAATTCCCCATCGGCAATGTCGAGATGGAAATCCTTCAGGACGATGGTGCGGCCACGGTCGCTGTCGAAGGAGAGCGTCAGGTCCTTGATCGAAATCATGCTTTCCACGCCAGCAAACGGTCACGAAGGGCCACGAAGCCCGCATCCACCACGCCATAAAGCAGGGCCATGGTGATCATGTAGACGACGACGATATCGGTGGCCAGCAGCGACGATGCCTGCATCATGCGCTGACCCAGGCCGGCCACGCCGAACAGTTCGGCGGCCACCACCGCCATCCAGGCCTGACCCAGGCCGGTGCGCAGCCCCGCCATGATCGGCTGTACCGAGGCGGGCAGGATCACCTTGAACAGCCGTGCCAGGGGAGAGCGGTGGCCGAAGGCATTGGCCAGTTCGATCAGATCGCGGTCCACGGCCTGCACCGCGCTGAGGGCCGAGAAGTAATTGATCCAGAACACGCCGACGATGATGATGAAATTCGCCGCCGTCGGTGACACGCCAAACCAGATGATGGCAAAGGGCACCCAGGCCAGACCTGGGATGGGGCGCAGCAGGCGGACGATCCAGTTGGTCATATCCTCCAGCGTGCGCGACATGCCCGTCGCCACGCCCAGCGCCACGCCCAGGGCCGAGCCCAGCACCAGACCGGAAACATAGTGCCGCAGGCTTTGCAGCACTGCCTCTCCCCATGCGCCGGACGACACCTCCTGCCAGAAACTGGCGGGGATGCCGCTGGGGGCTGGCAGCAGCATGGATTTCACCAGCCCCAGGCGGGGCAGGGCCTCCCATATGGCTAAGAACAGGACGACGCCAAGCAGCGACAGGGACAGGCGAAGGGCGCGGGGGCGGGCCATCTGGTTTGACCGGTGATTTAAACGGTTGCGGCGGTAAGGCCGCCGGAGAATTCCACACAAATGGATAGCGGGCGGCAAGGCTGTTTTACGCAACCGTGCCGCCCGGATGGTGTTGGCCCCGACGGACCGTAATGTTACTTCTTGAGCTTCTGATAGTAGGACAGGTCGAAAATCTGTTCCACCGGGGTGGCTTCCTTCACGGTGCCCAGCTTCACCTGATAATCCTGCACCAGGGCCGTTTCCTTCAGGATGGAGGCGGGGTCGGTGTTGAACTTCACGGCGGGCGAGGACAGGGCCTGTTCAATGATGGCGGCGGGGACCAGCCCCTTGCCGATGGCGCTTTCAATGGCGGCCACGGCCACCTTCTTGTCCTTTTTCAGCACTTCGGTGGCCTTGGCGGTCAGTTCGACCAGCTTCTGTGCGATGTCCGGGTGCTTGGACGTGAAATCATCGGTCAGGGCGATGACGTTGCCCGGCTGATTCTTCAGGATGTCCTGACCATAGGCCAGCACCTTCACATCCGGGTTGCGGCCCGTGATGATGGTCAGGGCCGGTTCGCGGATGATGGCGCCGTCAACGGCACCGACCAGCAGCGCCTGCTGCGTGGCGTCGATACCCTGCGGCACCAGTTCCACATACTGCTTGTCGACCTTGGCCACTTCCCACAGCCAATATTGCAGGAAGGTGTTGGGGACCGAACCGGCGGGCTGCGTCGCCAGCTTCAGCGGCCGGCCCAGCTTCTTGGACAGGGCCTCTATAGCCTGGGCCGGCGAACCGCCCGTCTTGGCCAGATCGGGGCCGGCTGCAACCACAAGTTCCTCAATCGCGGTGGAGGCGACGACGCGGATGCCGACACCCTTGCCGCGCGCCACCACCACCGGCGCGACGCCGGCGATATAGGCATCCAGCGTGCCGGACGCCACGGCCTGAATGGCGTTGGGGCCGCTATCGAACTGCTTCAGCTGCAGGTCAAAGCCGTTCTGAAGGTCCCAGCCCTGATTGTCGATCACAAAGGCCTGCGCGGCACCCAGCACGGGGATGTAGCCGGCGCGCACAACCACCGGATCGGCGGCCTGCGCGGAACCAACGAAGGCCAGACCCGTCAGGACGGTGGCAGCAGCAAGGCGGGTGGCGAAACGCGAGAGCGACATGGGCGGTGGCCTCCTTAGGGGCATTGGGTTCGGCATGTCTGCCGTCCAGCCCAGGGTTTTACATTGGCGGGTTCTCGTCAATCAAAAATGTGAATTGTCATAAATAACGTAAAACATGTGTGATATGCGGAATTGTCCATCTTGAAATTCACGCAAATTGTCACTTGACAGTGGCGAACGGATCACCAAATCTGATGTCAGACCAGATGGTCCGGCCTGACCCCCCACAGGGTTCGCGGGAATTTGACGAACAGCAGCTTGCGCCGCGTCACCAAACGCTAAAGCGCCACGAAGGTCCTTCGTGGTTTGGTTCAAACCATTGGGAAGGAGGGCGAAATGGTTATCCAGATCGCACAGAACAATCACCATATCTCTGCTGGCAACGGGCCGATGCGCGCCTGTTGACGCGGGTTTTTCCGCCTCAACCACCGCAGATCCGTTTTGTACAGCGCGGCGACGTTGTTTTGCCGCGATGGAGATGATTTATCATGACGAACCAGGCATTCAGCATTGAAACCAGCCGGCATCAGGCGGGTCTTGCCGTGGCCGATGGCCAGGGTTTCCGCTTTTTCTCCGCCCATCCGCTGTTCACCAGCCTTGATGGCCGCCATTTCAACAGCGTGGCCGCCGTGGAAAAGGCCGCCCGCCGCCGGGAGAATGAGGCCCGCCATGTCGGGCGGCGCCAGGACAGCCGGGGACAGGTTTTCCGGTCATGGGGTGTGAAGGCCGAGGCGGTGGCGTAAGGGGAGGGGGCTTGCCCTCACCCTCCCATTGACTGGCGTCAATGGGCCCCTCCCTCTCCCACCTTCGTGGGCGAGGGGCGAAATCTCGATGGTTTGCGATATATTTTCCCCTCGCCCGCTTGCGGGAGAGGGAGGGGCCCAAGCCGGACGGCTTGGGAGGGTGAGGGAGCGACCTCTGCCCCCTTACTCTTCCACCTTCCGCTGCTTCTTGCGGCCCGTCAGTGCCGCGATGACGCCGTGGAAGGTGCGGACCTCCTGTTCGGTCATGCCGCAGCGTTGCAACGTATTGCGGACATTGCGGATCATGGAGGGGCGCTTGTCCGGGTGGGTGTAGAAACCGGACTGTTCCAGTTCCCCTTCCAGATGGTCGAACAGGTTCTGCAATTCGGCCTTGGTGGCGGGTTCGGACTGTCCGGTATGGAGGTAACGATCCTCCGCCTCCACGCCCGTCATCCACCATTCATAGGCGATCAGCAGGACGGCCTGCCCCAGGTTCAGGGACGAGAAGCCGGGGTTCAGCGGCACCGAGATCAGCGTGTCGGACAGGGTGATGTCGTCATTGACCAGGCCGGTGCGTTCCGGCCCGAACATCAGCCCGACCTTGCGCCCCGCCGACCAATGGCCCCGCATCTCGTTCGCCGCCTCACGCGGGGTGACGACCGGTTTCACCAGATCGCGCACGCGGGCGGCAGTGGAAAAGACCTTGTGCAGGTCCGCAATGGCGGCTTCGGTGCTGTCGAACACGCGCACCCGGTCCAGCACGAGGGTAGCGCCGGCCGATGCCGACACGGCCTTTTCATTGGGCCAGCCGTCGCGGGGGCTGACAAGGCGCAGGTCGGTCAGGCCGCAATTCAGCATGGCGCGGGCACAGGCACCAATATTCTCCCCCATCTGGGGATGGATCAGGATAACGGCAGGGCCGTCCCCGTCCGCCTGCATCTTGGCCAGTTCGCGCTTGTTCGTCCCGCTCGACATCACACTGATACCTGATTGCCCATCAAGCGGCCTGGATATCAGGCCGCCTTGGTGCTGTCGATAGCGGCACCGGACCGGTAAAGGCAATAGGTGATGCTGTCGGAAAGCGCATTGAAGCTGGCGTCGATGACATTGGCCGACACGCCGACGGTGGCCCAGCGATGGCCGTGCCGGTCCGCCGTTTCGATCATCACGCGGGTGACGGCCTTCGACCCGTCCTGCGCGTTCAGGATGCGGACCTTGTAATCGACCAGCCGCATGCCTTCCAGCGCCGGATAGACGGGGATCAGGGCCTTGCGCAGGGCCTGATCCAGCGCATTCACCGGGCCGTTGCCTTCGGCCACCGTCATCACATTGTCGGGGCCGTTGGGGCTGGGGACCTCCACCTTCGTCGTCGCCTCCGACATGGTCACCAACTCGCCCTTGGCGTTCCAGCGGCGTTCGTCCAGGACGCGGAAGGCGGCGAGGCGGAAATAATCCGGCACCTCACCCAAGGCGCGCCGGGCCAGCAGCTCAAAGCTGGCTTCCGCACCGTCAAAGGCAAAGCCTTCATATTCCTTCTGCTTGACCAGATCGACCAACTGACCCACCCGGTCATCCTTGGGATCGACATTCACGCCCACCTCACGCAGGCGGGCCAGGATGTTGGACCGCCCCGCCTGATCGGAGACCAGGACATGGCGGCGGTTGCCGACCAGCGACGGGTCGACATGCTCATAGGATGCCGGGTCTTTCTCCACCGCCGAGACATGCAGCCCGCCCTTGTGCGCAAAGGCGCTTTCACCGACATAGGCGGCGTGGCGGTTGGGCGTGCGGTTCAGCCGTTCATCCAGCATGCGGCTGATATGGACCAACCTTCCCATGCCCTCCTTGCTGATACCGACATCAAAGCCCATCTTTACCGACAGGCTGGGGATCAGCGACAGAAGGTTGGCATTGCCGCAGCGTTCGCCCAGACCGTTCAGCGTACCCTGCACCAGCCGCACCCCGGCGCGCACGGCGGCCAGCGAGTTGGAGACGGCGTTTTCCGTGTCATTATGGGTGTGGATGCCCAGATGGCTGCCGGGGATGCGCTTGGCAACCTCTGCCACAATGGCCTCTACCTCATGCGGCAGGGTGCCGCCATTGGTGTCGCACAGGACCACCCAGCGGGCGCCGGCCTCATACGCCGCCTGCACACAGGACAGCGCATAGCCGGGGTTGGCCTTGTATCCGTCGAAGAAATGTTCGGCATCGAACAAAGGCTCACGCCCGCGCGCCTTGATTTCCCGAATGCTGTCGGCGATCAGGGTCAGGTTTTCGTCGCGCGGAATGGCCAGCGCCACATCGACATGGAAATCCCAGGTCTTGCCCACGATGCACACGGCCTTGGCCGTGCTGTTCAGAAGGGCCGAGAGGCCGGGGTCGTTCGACGCGCTGTGCCCTGGCCGACGGGTCATGCCAAAGGCCGTGAAGATGGCGCGCGGCAGCTTCGGCGGATCGGCGAAAAAGGCATTGTCGGTGGGGTTGGCGCCGGGCCACCCGCCCTCGACATAATCAATACCCAGCGCGTCCAGCTCCTGCGCGATGGCGATCTTGTCCGCCACGGTGAAATCAACGCCGGAGGTCTGCGCCCCATCGCGCAGCGTGGTGTCGTAGAGATAGACGCGGTTCGTTTCATTCATAATCACTGGCCAGATAGCAATGTCGTTGCCGAATGTGGCGCATCGCGTCCGCCGGATCAATGGTTATGCGCGCATAGGGCAGCTGTCCCTTGGTCGCATGCCATTGGTGTTGGGCGCATTTTGCCCTAAATAGGCACCACCCCCAGCTTGCAGGTTGATGATGATCGAGTGGCGGATCAGCGACCAGACCGTAGAGTATCCCGACGCGATTGCCTTCATGGAGGCGCGCGTGGCCGAAATCCGGGCCGGCACCGCGCCGGAGACGGTGTGGCTGCTGGAACATCCGCCGCTCTATACCGCCGGTACCTCGGCACGGGAAACGGACCTGCTGACCCCCATGCAGTTCCCGGTGTTCCAGGCGGGGCGCGGCGGGCAATATACCTATCACGGGCCGGGGCAGCGCATCGGCTATACCATGCTGGACGTGCAGGCACGCGGCGGCGACCTGCATGATTTTGTCTGGCGGCTGGAGGAATGGCTGATCCGGACCCTGGCGCAGTTTGCCGTGAAGGGTGAGCGCCGATGCGGTCGCGTCGGTGTCTGGGTCGACATGTCGCCCCATGGCCAGCCGGGGGTGGAGAATAAGATTGCCGCCATCGGCGTGCGCGTGCGGCGCGGTGTGTCCTTCCACGGCGTCTCGCTGAACGTAGAGCCAGACCTGACGCATTTCGGCGGCATCGTGCCCTGCGGCATCCGCGAACATGGCGTCACCTCGCTGGCGGCCCTGGGCCATATCGTCACCATGCCGGAGGTGGACATGGCCATGCAGGCGGCGTTTGAGGAGGTGTTCGGCGAGGACGCGGTGCCGCGTGCGCCGGGGACCTGTGCCATTGCCGACGCGGAGGGCTGAGCCATGGGTACGCGGCGCAGCATCACGGCGATGGTGCTTTATTTTGTGGGCGCGGCGGCGTTGATCGTGTCGGCCTTCATGCTGATTGCGCCGACACCCGACAGCTATGGCCCGGCCCTGGTCGGGCTGCTGCTGGGCGTACTGCTGCTGGGGGTTGGCCGGGCGTGCCAGCACCTGTCGCGCATCCGCGACCTGATGGAAGGGCGGGGATAAGGGTCAGGCCCTGTGATAGGGGTGGCCGGCCAGGATCTGCTGCGCCCGGTAAACCTGTTCGGCCAGCATGCCGCGCACCATCATGTGGGGCCAGGTCATGGGGCTGAAAGCCAGGACCAGGGCCGCCTTCTGCCGGATGCTGGCGTCCAGCCCGTCGGCCCCGCCGATGACAAAGGCCAGATCGCCCACGGCGGCGTCGCGCCATTGGCCCATGCGGGCGGCGAAATCTTCCGACCCCATCATGCGGCCACGTTCATCCAGCGCCACAATGGTGGCGCCGGGGGGCAGGGAGGCCAGCAACAGCTCCGCCTCCGCCCGCTTCAACTCATCGCCTTCCAGCCGCTTCTTGGTTTCCACCTCGCGCAACTGAAACGGCCAGGTGATGCGGGCCTTGTATTCCTCGAACAGGTCGCGGGCAGGGCCGGGCTTGGCCTTGCCGACAGCGGCCAGCCAGATACGCATTACTGCGCCGGTCCGCCGTCGAAATCAGCCGTCAGCGTCTTCAGAGAGGCCGGCGGCTCCACGCCCCACATCTTCTCGATGCAGTAGAAGGCGCGCACTTCCGGGCGGAACAGATGAACGATGACGTCGCCGCTGTCGACCAGGACCCAGTCGCACTGCGGATAGCCTTCGGGATTGCCGACATGGATGCCCAGATCGCGCAGGCGGCGGGCCACATGGTCGGACATGCCGCCCACCTGACGGGCCGACCGGCCCGTGGTGACGACCAGATAGTCGGCCATGCTGGTCTTGCCGCGCAGGTCGATGGTGATCGTGTCCTCGGCCTTGTCCTCGTCCAGAACGGCCAGGATCAGTTCAAGGGTGCGCTCCGGCATGTCCGCGGCGGCGATGGCGCCGGCGGCCGGGTTGGGGGAATTCTCTGCGCTCACGATCTGGTTCACCGAAATCAATCCTTAAAGGCTTCGCCATCCAGCCCCTGCCGGATCGCCGTTGCCGATGCGGGGTGCAGGGGCACGTCCAGGAAGACCCAGACCGGCGGCGGCAGGTCGGCCAAGCCACCCGCCCGCCGCGCATCCACACGCGCAACGGCAAAACGCCGGGAAGCCTTGCCGCCCAGCGCAAAGGTAGAATAGGGATGTCGCGGGAAGATCGCAACCGGCACCTGCGCAAAAATCCGGGTCCAGTCGCGCCAGCGCGGCACCTGACACAGATTGTCGGCCCCCATCAGCCAGACGAATTTCGTGCCCCCGAACCGGGCCTTCAGGGCCGTCAGCGTATCAACCGTGTAGCGGGTGCCCAGCCGCGTTTCGATATCGCTGACCACGATGCGCGGATGGTTGGCAACCCTGCGGGCGCGGGCCAGGCGGTCGGCCAGTTTTCCCATCCCGTCCAATGGCTTGAGCGGGTTCTGCGGGCTGACCAGCCACCAGACCTGATCCAGGTTCAACGCCCGCAGCGCCATCAGCGACATATGCCGGTGCCCCGCATGCGCGGGATTGAACGACCCGCCCAGAAGACCGATGCGCAAGCCCTTCCACAGCGTGCCCGCCCCCGGTTTCGGCGGGGTGGGCACGCGGTGGCCATGCGTCATGGGCAGGGCAGGGCGGGCGTGATCAGGGCCGGGTATGCCCATCACCGCGCACCACATACTTATAGCTGGTTAGCTGTTCGGCACCCACGGGACCGCGCGCATGCAGCTTGCCCGTCGAAATGCCGATTTCGGCGCCGAATCCGAACTCACCACCATCCGCGAACTGGGTGGAGGCATTGTGCAGGACGATGCCGCTGTCGACCCGCGTCAGGAACCGGTCGGCGGTGGCGGCGCTCTCCGTCACGATGCTGTCGGTATGGTGGCTGCCATGGCGACCGATATGCTCGATGGCTTCGTCCACGCCGCCCACCAGTTTCACCGACAGGATGGCGTCCAGATACTCGGTGTCCCAATCTTCATCATTCGCCGGCTTCACCCGCGCATCCAGGGCCTGCACCCCGTCATCGCCGCGCACCTCGCACCCCGCCTGAATCAGGTCGTTCAGGATGGGGGGCAGCAGGCTGGCGGCCACATCGTGGTGGACCAGCAGCGTTTCTGCCGCGCCGCAGATGCCGGTGCGGCGCATCTTGGCGTTCAGGGTCACGCGCCGCGCCTTGTCGGCATCGGCATCCTTGTCCAGATAGACATGGCAGATGCCGTCCAGGTGATAGATCACCGGCACCCGGGACTCATCCGCCACCCGGCCCGTCAGCGACTTGCCCCCGCGCGGGATCACCACGTCGATCCAGCGTGTCATGGTCAGCAACTCACCCACGGCGGCGCGGTCGGTGGTGGGCGGTGCCTGGATGGCGTCACGCGGTAAACCCGCTGCATCCAGGCCCGCATGCAACGCCGCCAGGATGGCGCGACCGGAATGGAAGCTTTCCGATCCGCCGCGCAGGATGGCGGCATTGCCGGATTTCAGGCACAGCCCGCCTGCATCGGCGGTCACATTGGGCCGGCTTTCAAAGATGATGGCGATCACGCCCAGCGGCACGCGCACCTTCTCAAACCGCAACCCATTGGGCCGTTCCCAGCGTTCCAGCACGGCACCCAGGGGATCGGGACGGTCGGCAATTTCCTCCAGCCCTTTGGCCATCGCCTCCACCCGCGCCGGGTTCAGCATCAGCCGGTCCAGCATGGCGCCCGACAGGCCCTTTTGCGTGGCCGCGTCCATGTCCATGGCATTGGCGGCCAGGATGTCGGCGGTACGGGCGCGCAGGGTCCCTGCGGCCACGCGCAGCGCCTTGTCCCGCGCGTCCGCTGGCGCCGTCGCGACAATCGCGGATGCGGCGCGGGCGCGGCGGCCCAAGGCATCCATGATGCTGGCGATATCCTGGCGGTCGATGCTGTCCATGGCGGTCAAATCCCGTTGCGGTGTGCGGCACGCAGCCTACATCGTTGCCGGAGCGGTTTCACCCCTGCCGCGCCGATGCCGGCCATGCTATCCTGTGCATTATGTCGATCTCATCCATCACCAGCACCCCGCCCGACCTGACCCGCGCCGGCCTTGAAGGCTTTCAGGACGCGCAGGCAGCGCTGCAGGTGGCCGCCGATGCCGTGGCTGGCGGCAATGCTGACCCTGCCGTCATCCTGGATGTTAAGCAGGCGGAAGTCACGGCGGGCATCAGCGCCGCCGTGATGAAGGCCGATCAGCAGAATTTCAAGCGGCTGCTGGATATTCTGGCTTAAGGCTGGTTGCCCTCACCCTCCCATTGGCTGGCGCCAACGGGCCTCTCCCTCTCCCACCTTCGTGGGCGAGGGTATAAAAATTCCGCCCCTCGCCCGCTTGCGGGAGAGGGAGGGGCCCAGGCCCGTCAGGGCCTGGGAGGGTGAGGGGAACCCCGTACCTCTTACTTCAAACTGCCGCAGAAGCGCTGAATGCGCGTGCAGGCCTCTTCCAGCACGTCGGTGCTGGTGGCGTAGGAGATGCGGAAGAAGGGCGACAGGCCGAAGGCGGCACCATGCACCACCGCCACACCCTCGGCTTCCAGCAGTTCGGACGCAAAATCCTCGTCCGTCTCGATGACCTTGCCCGTCGGGGCCGTCTTGCCGATGGTGCCGGCGCAGGACGGATAGACGTAGAAGGCGCCTTCCGGGTTGGGGCAGTTCAGGCCGGAGGCCTGGTTCAGCATGGACACGACCAGATCGCGGCGCGTCTGGAATACCGCGGCGCGTTCCTTGATGAAGTCCTGCGGACCGTTCAGCGCTTCCACGGCGGCGGCCTGGGAAATGCTGGTTGGGTTGCTGGTCGACTGGCTCTGGATGATGCCCATGGCCTTGATCAGGGCCTTAGGCCCGGCGGCATAGCCAATGCGCCAGCCGGTCATGGAATAGGACTTGGACACGCCATTGACCGTCAGGGTGCGGTCATAAAGGGCCGGCACGACCTGGGCGATGGTGGTGAACTTGAAATCTTCATAGACGAGATGTTCGTACATATCGTCGGTCATGATGTAGACCTGCGGGTGCTTCAGCAGCACCTCTCCCAACGCCTTCAGCTCATCCGCGGTATAGGCGGCACCCGTCGGGTTGGACGGGCTGTTCAGGATCAGCCACTTGGTCTTCGCCGTGATGGCGGCTTCCAGGTCGGCGGGCAGCAGCTTGAAGCCGTTTTCCGCCGGGCAGGCCACCGTGACCGGCGTGCCCTCGGCCAGCAGCACCATGTCGGGGTATGAGACCCAGTAGGGGGCGGGGATGATCACTTCGTCGCCGGCATTCACGGTGGCCATCAGGGCATTGTACAGCACCTGCTTGCCGCCCACGCCCACCGTCACCTGATCGGGCGTGTAGGTCAGGCCGTTCTCCCGCGCGAACTTGGCGCAGATGGCCTTTTTCAGGTCCGGCGTGCCGTCCACATCGGTGTAACGGGTCTGGCCGTTCTCGATGGCGCGGATGCCGGCGGCGCGGATATTTTCCGGCGTGTCGAAATCGGGTTCACCAGCGCCCAGACCGATCACATCGCGACCGGCGGCTTTCAGCGCGCGGGCCTTGCTGGTCACCGCAATGGTGGGTGACGGCTTGATGCGGGACAGGCGGTCGGCAAGCAACGACATTTATTTTCCCCTGGTTGGGACCAATTGTGACCGGGAGGGGACCTTAAAGCGCCCGATCATTATCGCCAAGCACAGGAATGTTATAGGACGCGCGCGTTTTGGGCAGGGGTGGGGAAGGGCTGCCCTGATACAATCGTAACCCACCCGCTCGTGACATCGGGACCATTCTGGGTTATTTCCTGGCCGATGCTGACGGAACTTGCGAAATGGTTTGGGGTCGCCGTGGCTGACCTCATCAGCTTCACAGCGATCGCCCTGGTGGTGATTACGCTGGTGGTGACGTTCGCCTTGTCGGTGAAGCCCAAGCGTATCAAGCCCACCTCGATCAAGCAGTACAATGCAGAGCTGTTCAAGCGCCGCATGGAGCTGGAGGAACTCTCATACCCCATGCTGAACGATGTGAAGATCGGCGGGGGCAAGGCCGGGCTGGTCCGGATCGACAATGTGCTGCGCCTGCCGGCCAGCATTCTGCTGATCATGTCGGCGCCGCCCGACGTGGCAGGGCAGGTTCGCTGCAACCAGAATGCGGGGCAGTGGAAATATGTGAGGCCCGACCATACGGTCGGCACCTTCATCAACCCGGTTTTACAGCTGCACCCGTTGATCACGGCCATCCGCAGCCGTTTCCCGCTGGTGCGGGTGCGTGTCCTGTGCGTGTTTCCGCGTCAGGCAGATTTCGGGGGGCGTCCGGTCAAGACGGCCTGCCTGCCCGATGATATGGTCAAGATGATCCGGGAAATGGCCGCCGAAGATGGCGCGCAGAATCAGGCCATGGATGCCGCCTGGGACAGCCTGTCGATTGCCCTGAAACAGGGCAGCGCCGATGCCGAAAGCAACGGCAACAGTGCCAAGGGCCGCCGGGCGGGCTGATCCGCCGCCCTGCTTCCAAGACGATCACCCGCGACCTACGGGATGGAGCGTTACTCTTCGCTGCCGCCATCCTGGGCGATGTCATCGGCCAGTTCGCCGGCCATTTCGACGAACAGTTCGGCATCGGCGGTGATGCCATTGGCCTCGCAGATGCGCATGAAGACGCGGTAGCCGTGCAGGATGGCGACATCCATGGCGGCCTGATCGCCTTCCTCGCTATACCGGTCCTTGATGTCCTGATCTTCCAGCGTGCCGAGGATATCCATCTCGGCGGCCTTCAGGACGGCTTCCATCGCCTGCTTGTGAAGTGTGGACATGGGTCCGGTTCCTATGACTGACAGGGCCGGGGTCAAATGCCCCGCAATTGCCGCTTCATACCATTGAATGGATGCGACGCAACCCTTTGCGTGAGAATGTGGTTAAGCGTGCCCGGTGGCGAGGGCCGCGACAACCGCTCAATTGCGCAGATTGATGGCCTGCAGCTTGCGGGTCTTGCGGTTCATCTCGACCTCATATTGCAGCCACTGCCCCTCTTTCAGGGTGGACAGGCCGATATATTGAACGGCGGAGATATGGACGAACACGTCCTCGCCGCCATCCTCGGGCGTGATGAAGCCAAAGCCCTTGGCGCTGTTGAACCATTTGACTGTGCCCGTGGGCATGGCGCTCTCCCCGGCGCTGTCGTGACGATGGCCGGCAACATGGCCCCAACTCTGCGCCATTGCAAGGGTCCGGGGCAGGGGACGGGGTTGCGCCCGCTTACTGTGTGCTGGCCAATGCCGGCGTGATCAGGGTAGCCAGGGTGTTGCCATCCACCCGTCCATCGAAACGCAGATCCGCGTGCATGGCCCAGCGGCGGGTGGTGCGCAATAGCGGGATGAAGGGCAAATCGCGGCTGGCGATCACCGCAACCTGCTGCAACAGCTGCTCCCGCCGGCTTGCATCTGCCTCCACCATGGCCTGCGACAGGATCTGATCCAGTTCAGGATTGCTGTATCCGCTGTCATTCTGGCTGCCCGCCTTTATGTCCGGCTGTGGGGTGTGAAGCAGTTCCCAGTTGGAATAGCCCATTTCGCCCGTGAACGGGACCCGGCTGCCCAGGAACAGATCATAATCCCGGTCGCGCAGCAGGGGCAGGGCGTCGCCCACGCTGGCATAGCGGATATCAAGCTGTACCCCGATGGCCAGCAGGTAACGGGCCACGCCTTCTGCGACGCGCGCAAAGGGTTCGATGGTGATCAGGCGCAGGCGCAGGCCTTCCTGCACGCCCGCCTGTACCAGCAGTCGCCGCGCCTCTGCCTGATCGAAGGGAATGGATGCAGCCGGGGTGTAGCCTGGGATGCCGGGTGGTGCCATCTGGTCCGCCGGTTCGGCACTGCCCTGCGCGACGCGCTTGCTCAGGGCTGTACGGTCGATGGCGATGGCCAGGGCACGGCGTATATTCACGTCCGCCAGGGGGCCGGCAAGATTGACGGTCAGCATCAAGGTGCGCAGCGGCTTGCTGTCCACGACCTTGATGTCGGCACGTGCGCTCAGGAAATCCAACGATTCCGGCACCACCTGATTGATGATGTCCACCTCTCCGGACACCAGTGCCCGTGCGCGCGCGACACCGGAACCCAAAATAACCTGTTGTACGCGGTCCCAATGCGGTCTGGTCCGCCAATAGGTGTCGGCGCGAACCAGATCGGCGCTGCTGCCGCTGTGGAAGGAGGCCAGGCGATAGGGGCCGGTGCCCGGCACCTTGCCATCCGCGAACCGTTGTTCGGTGAGGGCCGCCAGCCCGTCGGCGGTTCCCGCACAGCCGCGCGGCTGATAGGTGCCTTTCCAGCCATCGGGGGCGGGGATGATCGGCAGAAGCGTCAGGACATGCGGCAGCAAGGGCATGGTCCCCCGCGTGGTGATGACCAGCGTATGGGCATCGCGCGCCACCGCCTGCTCTACCCCCGCGATCAGGCCGGCCAGCGGCCCGTTCCCCATGCTGTCCAGCCGGCAAAAGGTGAAGGCCACATCATGGGGTGACAGAAGCTTGCCATCATGGAACTGCACATCGGGCCGCAGCCGAACCACCCAGGTCCGCTCCCCCTCCATCTCCCACCCCGTGGCAAGCCAGGGGACGATGCCCAGCCCGTCATCGGGCAGGATCAGCGGTTCGAAGATGTGAAAGGCCAGATTGCGGCTGTCGACGGAATAGAACCGATGGGGATCAGCCGATGCCGCCACCATGTCGAGCCCGACGCGCAGCACCTGTGCTGGTGCATCGGTGGCAAGCGCAGTAGCCCCGCCGCCCCATGTCAGTGCGGTGAGAAGTGCAAGCGACCGTAGCCCGCGCCGGATCAACGGGCGGTGCCATAGTGAGGGACTGTTGCTGGACGTGACCAATCCATCGCCCTCGGAAGTTATGCGATTTCAAGCCTAAGCTATTGGGATAGCGCTGAACACTGGCCATAGGGATAGCGGTGGACGCGGTCCCCACAATTGTCACAGCCTTCAACCGATCCCTGCCAGCAGGTCCCCATCTGTGCGCGTTTCCGCTGCCTCCAGCGGGTCCGGCGCGTTGGGGTCGCCGGCGGCGGTTTCCCGGCCCAGATGCGGCAGGCCGATGGAACGCAAACCGCCGATCAGCGTACGCTGCACGATCACCCCGCGCTGTTCCATATAGGACAGAAGCCGGCGGGCACGGCCCGGTGACCGGCTGCCGCAAGCCCGCGCCACTTCCGCATCCGACGGGCAGGGGGCCTTTGACATGGCGGCGCGTGCCAGTAGCAGGAACACGCCCTGCATATCCTCCGGCAGGGTCTTGGCGGCCTGTTCGGCGGCGGTCCAATCGGGATCGTCGGTCCCTTCGGCATCCACCCCCGCCCGGATCACCGACAGGCGGCGGCGGAAGGCGGGCATGTCCAGCGTTTCGCCGCGCAGCCGGTGGATGCGGCAGCGGACCAGAAAATCCTGATACAGCACTGCATCGGTGCGGAAGGCCGCGTCCGGGTCGGACAGGACCTGACGCAGCACCTCGTCCAGCTTCTCGTCATTCTCCGCCGCTTCGAACAGCGAGGGTTCGGGGTTCAGCGCGGCGGTGGCGGCCATCTCCGCCTGACGCTGTCCGGCCAGACGCAGGGCGGCGTTGATGTCGGGCTGTGGCGTCGGCGGCGTCCGGCGCACGGGCGGCGGCGGTGCCGTCAATTCCTCGGCGGACGGTGTCAGGATCAGGTCGCGCGCATCGGCGTGCGGCTGGTCCGGCAGGGGCATCAGCTTCGGGCTGCCGCCCCGGCCCGATGTTTCGACATGGCCGATTGTGATGGGCAGGGGCCGGCGCGATACTGCCGGGCCTAAGGCCACGAAATGCCCGCGCTGAAGATCGCGGAACATTTCCGCCTGCCGGCGCTCCATCCCCAACAGGTCCGACGCGCGCGCCATGTCGATATCCAGGAAGGTGCGGCCCATCAGGAAATTGCTGGCCTCGGCGGCGACATTCTTGGCCAGCTTGGCCAGACGCTGCGTGGCGATGATGCCGGCCAGCCCACGTTTGCGGCCACGGCACATCAGGTTGGTCATGGCGCCCAGGCTGGCCTTGCGCGCCTCGTCCGACACTTCACCGGCGGCGGCGGGCGCAAACAGCTGCGCCTCGTCCACCACCACCAGCATCGGGTACCAGTAATCGCGTTCTGCATCGAACAGGCCGCCCAGGAACGCCGCCGCCAGACGCATCTGCCCCTCGATATCCGCCCCCTCCAGAGACAGGACCACCGACACCCGGTGCTGACGCACACGAGCGGCGACCTTCTGCAGGGACGACTCGGTATGCTGGGCGGCATCGACGACCACATGGCCGAACTTGTCGGCCAGGGTCACGAAATCCCCTTCGGGATCGATGACGCATTGTTGGACCCAGGGGGCGGATTGTTCCAGAAGACGGCGCAGCAGGTGGGATTTGCCGGACCCGGAATTACCCTGCACCAGCAGGCGGGTTGCCAGCAGTTCCTCCAGGTCCATCGTGGCGGCGCGCCCTTCCGCCGTCAAACCCATGTCGATGCCGACCTGCATCCCAACCTTGCCTGCTGAGTTCCGTGAAGCGCGCTCTATAGCGCATCGCTACCGGGTTGGGGAACCTTTACCGGTCATCCACCGGTTCCACATCCACGGCGACCAGCACGCCATGGCCCCCACCGCCCATGATCACCCCGCGCAGGGGGCAGACATCGTCATAGTCGCGGCCCCAGGCCAGGGTGACATGATCGGTGTCGCATTGTCGGCCATTTGTAGGGTCCAAATCGATCCAGCTATCTTCTTCCCCACACCAGACCTGAACCCAGGCATGGCTGGCATCGGCTCCTTTCAGCTTTTCCTTGCCCGGCGGCGGCAGGGTGCGCAGATAGCCGGAGACATAGCGGGCGGGCAGGCCCAGGGCGCGAAGCGCGCCGATCATCAGATGGGCGAAATCCTGACAGACGCCGCGCCGCTTGGCCAATATCTCCGAAATCGGGGTGCTGACGGTCGTGGCAGTGGGATCAAAGCTGAAATCATCATGGATGCGGCGCGTCAGGTCCATGGCCCCGGCCCCCACGGGCTGACCCGGCGGGAAGAATCCGGCAGCAAACAGCGTCAGGGCCGTATCGGCCAGCGGCACGCGGGCCGATGGGCGCACAAATTCCAGCGTTTCGGCAAGGATGGCCGCCTGGGCCGCCACATCCTCCCACGCCGGTGTCGCGCCGGGGGTGAAGGGGGGCGGGGGCGCGACGGTCACGTCGATCTCCGCCGTGACCTTCAATTCCCGGTGCGGTGTATGCAGCGCCGCATAGGTTACGGGATTGCCGAACCAGTCGCTGCGGCCCGTCATGACACCGGGCCAGGGAATGATGGTCAGGGTGGAATTGTGGTTGGTCTGGCGCGGATGGGCACGTGGTGCCAGATGCGCCAGCATATGGGCGCTGATCACCGTGTCGCCGTAATGATAGCGGGTGACATGAGTGCATTTGTACCGCACGGGGCCACGCGCCGCCGCCATCGCTTCGCCGTCCACGGCATCCTCTTCACGTCGTGCGGGCAAAGACATGGCTGAAATAGGCCTGACTGAGCAGATTGGAGATTTCGGGAAGAAGCCGGCCCAACCGGTCGGTCAGGTCCGACAGTGCCGTCGGGTCACGCGTCGGCTGCGGATCGGCCACCATGCCGGCGGCGGTTTCCAAAAGATCGTTGGCCAGCTTGGTTGGGCTGACCTCCAGCCCCTCGGCATCGATGGGCGGCAGCTTCACCAGCTGACGCTGTACCGTCTTGATCTGGAAGGCCAGCGAGCGCGGGTGATCATCATCGGCCAGCAGCAGCGACAGCACCGGTTCCCGCCGGATGCCCACCGGATGCTGATCACGGTAGGCGGCCCCCGCCGCCGCCAATTCCAGCAGCACCGACAGCGACGCCACCGTTCCCGCCGTGCCAGCCCCCAGGCCGCAGCCATTGAAGGCCCCGACAATGCCGATAGCGCGTTCCAGCCGCCGGCCCAGCACCAGGAAGCGCCAGGCGGGCCCGCGCGACATGCCGTCCAGTTCCAGCCCGATCAGGGAGGCGAGAAGCCGCGATACCTCATCCAGGCGCAGCTGCATGGTGGCCGGCTCGGCCTTCAAGGGCTGGGACGCGACATCGCCCAACACCGTCAGCACGCGGCTGAATTCCCCCGGCAGGCGGTCGCGCACGCCGGACGCGGCGCGGCGCAGCCGTTCCATGGTGGCGCGCAACCCGCCGGGATTGGCGCGATCAGCCACAATCTCCAGCGCCTGGCGCATGCCGCGTACAGCATCGGCCTGCGGCAGGCCGGAGATTTCCATCGGGATCATGCCGGTAAAGCCCATCAGGCGCAGCAGGGGGACCAATTCCTCCTCCGCGCCTGGATGGGCATCATCGGTCAGGCGGCGGGCGGCGGCGCGCAGGGTGCGCACGGCGGCATCGGCCCGTTCGGCATAGCGCCCGACCCAAAACAGATGATCTGCGGCACGGGACGGTAGGTCGCCGGTGCGCGGGCCGGTATCGCCGCCACCATCCGGCATCACGGCGGCAGAACCCCGGCGACGCTGCGGCTGCCCGATGGTGGCACCGACGATCCAGACATCCTTGGCTCCGGCCCCGGTCTGCAAGGTCACGGACGCAAAACGTTCATCGGCAGAAATGCGGGCTAGGCCGCCCGGCATGATGGTCCAGTCGCCATCCGGCGTGGCACAGGTGAAGGCGCGCAGCACCAGGGGGCGGGCCACCTTCCTGCCATCGCGCCAGACGGGGGCGGTGGAGGGGACGATGGGTTCCTGTGCCACCCAATCCTGGGGCCGGCGGCGGATGCTGGCCGCCAGCTCGGTCCGCGCCGCATGGTCCAGTTCGGCCCCGAAGCTGGTGCGGTGGCCCAGACTGGAAAAGGCGGGACGGAAGACCAGCCGGTCCAGGCCCGCCACCATTTCCGCCCGCTGCCGCGCATCGCCACCCCAATAGGTGGGGACATCGGCCAGCAACGGCGCCTCGCCCAGCACATGGCGGGACAAGGAACCCATCCAGGGGATCAGGGCCACCGAATCCGTCAGCCCACTGCCCAGGCTGTTGCAGACCATGACATTGCCGGCGCGCACCGCCTCCAGCAATCCGGGCACGCCCAGGATGCTGTCGGGCCGCAGTTCCAGCGGGTCGCAGAAATCATCATCGACGCGGCGCAGGATCACGTCGATCCGTTCCAGCCCGCCCAGGGTCTTCAGATAGACAGCCTGATCGCGCACCGTCAGGTCCGCCCCCTCCACCAGGGTCAGGCCCAGATGACGGGCCAGGAAGGCATGTTCGAAATAGGCTTCGTTCAGCGGACCCGGCGTCAGCAACGCCATGCGCGGGCAGCCATCGGGGCCGGATCGGCGCGGGGCCAGATTGATCAGGGTCTGGCGCAGTTGTTCAAAGAAGGGCGACAGCCGTTCGACATTGCAACCGCGGAACGCCTCCGCCAAGGTCTGGCTCATCACCACGCGGTTTTCCAGCGTGTAGCCGGTGCCCGTGGGCGCCTGTGTCCGGCTGGCCAGCACGCGCCAGATGCCGTCGCGGTCGCGTACCAGGTCGGTGGCGATCAGGGTCAGGCGTGATCCGGCGGGCAGGTTCAGCCCGTGGCAGGCGCGCAGGAACCCCGGATCGCCCAGCACCAGCGCCGGTGGCAGCACGCCGTCGCGCACCAGCGTCTGCTCGCCATAAAGATCGGCCAGCACCCGATCCAGCAGCCGCGCCCGTTGCCGCAGCCCCTCGGCGATCATATGCCATTCCGATTGCGGCAGCAGCAGGGGGATGGGGTCCAGCGGCCAGGGCCGCTCCACACCTTGAGGATCGGCATAAGCGTGATAGGTCACGCCGTTCTGGAACAGCAGACGCCGGCCCGCATCCCAGCGTTCCGCCATCGACGCGCCATCGGCGGCACCGGACGAGATGAACCCCTGCCAATGCGCGCGCACATGCCCGTCACCGGTGACCATCTCGTCCCAGGGTTCGGCATGTGCGTCCGCATTGTCGCGGGAAGGTTCAGCCAAGGCGTAGGTCAAGGGTCAACGGGAACTCGGGGTTTCTGATCTCGATCGGGGCCGCCATAGGTCCCGGCGTGTGGCCGAACGGGAAGAACCTGGCCAACCGCCGCCCCTCTGCCTCGTTGGCATTGACCGGGAAGGTGGTGAAGTTCCGCCCACCCGGATGTGCCACGTGATAGGTGCAGCCGCCGATCGAGCGACCCGTCCAGCTGTCCACGATATCGAAGATCAACGGCGTATGCACGGGTATCGTGGGGTGCAAACAGGTAGGGGGCTGCCATGCGCGGTACCGCACCCCCGCCACGAACTCCCCTTCCGTGCCTGTTGGATGCAGGGGAACCTTACGTCCGTTGCAGGTGACGATGAACCTTTCGTCCGTGGCGCCGGCCAGTTTCACCTGCACGCGTTCCAGGCTGCTATCCACGAAGCGGACAGTGCCGCCCCCGCCTGGCTCCTCCCCCAGCACATGCCACGGCTCCAGCGCGGACCGCAGTTCCAGGGTGAGGCCGCGCTGGCTGACATGGCCCAGGGTGGGGAAGCGGAAATTCAGATGCGGCTTGAACCAGCTTTCCTCAAACGCGTAACCGGCACCGCGCAGGTCGGCGACCACGTCCTGGATGTCCTGGCTCACGAAATGCGGCAGCATGAAGCGTTCATGCAGCTTGGTGCCCCAACGGACCAGCTTGGCCCGATAGGGCTGCTTCCAGAACCAAGCGATCAGGGTGCGCAGCAGCAACTGCTGCACCATGCTCATCTGCGCATGCGGTGGCATCTCAAAGCTGCGCAATTCCAGAAGGCCCAGGCGGCCCGTGGAACTGTCGGGGCTGTACAGTTTGTCGATACAGAATTCGCTGCGATGCGTATTGCCCTGCACATCGACCAGAAGGTGGCGCAGCGCGCGATCCACCAGCCAGGGCGGGCAGTTGCTCCCCGCCTCATCCAGGATTTTGAAGGCGATTTCCAGCTCATAAAGGCTGTCATGCCGCGCCTCATCCACGCGCGGATGCTGGCTGGTCGGGCCGATGAAGGTGCCGGAGAACAGGAAGGACAGGGAAGGGTGGTTCTGCCAGTAGGTCAGGAGCGAGCGCAGCACGTCGGGCCGGCGCAGGAACGGGCTGTCGCCCGGCGTCGGGCCGCCCACCACGACATGGTTGCCGCCGCCGGTGCCGACATGCCGGCCATCCAGCGCGAATTTCTCCGTCGCCAGCCGACTTTGCCGTGCGTCCTCATACAGTTCGGTGGTGTTGCGGACCAGTTCGTCCCAGCTGCTGGCCGGATGGACATTCACCTCGATCACGCCGGGGTCGGGTGTGACGGCGATATTGGCCAGACGCGGGTCCTTGGGCGGGCCATAGCCTTCCAGCACGACCGGCATGTCCAGCTCGACACAGGCAGCCTCGATGGCCGCGATCAACTCCACCCAGTCCTCTAGATGGGAGGTGGGCGGCATGAAGATATACAGCCGACCGTCGCGTGGTTCCACGCACAGGGCCGTACGCACCACCCACCAGGCCGACTGCCCCTTCTCGGGCGCGTTATCGCGGACATCGGCCATGCGGCGATGCCGCTCGCTGGGTTCGGTGCGGCCCCTGTTCACCGCCACCATCTGCGTCAGTTCCTCATAGGCGGGCAGGGGTGTGCGCGGGTCGAACGGGTCCTGTTCGTAATGGTACGGGTATTGGGCTGGTGCGACCCAGGGCAGGGACCCCAGCGGCAGGCGGTAGCCGACGGCGCTGTCACCCGGCGCCAGGAACAGCTTGTCCGTGCGCGTCGCCCAGGCAGAGGATAGCCAGACCGGCCCCGTCGCCTCATGCCGGCGGTTCAGCGGCAGGGCAAAGCCGATGGGCTGATCCAGCCCACGCTCAAAAACCCTGGCCAGACGCGCGCGTTCTTCCTCATTCTCCAGCTTGCTGTCGAACGGGTCGACATTGACCGGCAGCTTGCGTTCCTTGTTGATGTAGTACCAGGGGTCCTCAAACGCGGCGCGGGCGTAATCGCCGGGAATGCCCAGCTTTTCCGCCAGGGTCTTGATGTACAGCTCGGCATGTTCGGCCTTGAAACCGTAATCCTTGCGTTCATCCGCCTGATATTCATCATGCGTCCACAGCGCATCGCCATCCTTGCGCCAGTAAAGCTGCAAGGCCCAGCGCGGCAGACTTTCGCCGGGATACCATTTGCCCTGCCCGAAATGCAGCAGGCCCCCCTGGGCGAAGCGCCGCTTCAACCGGCGGATCAGGTCGCCGGACAACAGGCGCTTGGTGGGGCCCAGGGCAGACGTATTCCATTCAGCCCCGTCCATGTCGTCGATGGAAATGAAGGTGGGCTCACCCCCCATGGTCAGGCGGATATCGCCCTCCACAATCTCCCGGTCCACCTGTTTGCCCAGCGTATCGATGGCGGCCCATTGTTCGGGCCAGTAGGGTTTGGTGGTGCGCGGTTGTTCGCGGATGCGGGTGACCGACATCGCATGTTCGAACGACACCTCGCATGGTTCAAGCCCGCCGGTGACGGGCGCGGCACTGAACGGGTCCGGCGTGCAGGCGACGGGGATATGCCCTTCACCGGCCATCAGACCCGAGGTCGGGTCCAGCCCGATCCAGCCGGCACCGGGCAGATAGACCTCGCACCAGGCATGCAGGTCGGTGAAATCCGCCGTCGGCCCCTCAGGCCCTTCCAACGGCTTCTGATCGGCGACCAGCTGGATAAGGTATCCCGACGCAAAGCGGGCGGCCAGACCCAGATGCCGCAGGGCCTGCACCATAAGCCAGGCGCTGTCGCGGCAGGACCCGGTGCATTTCTCCAGCGTCTCTTCCGGCGTCTGCACACCGGGTTCCAGGCGGATGACGTAGGAAATGGCCTGCTGCAGCTTGGCATTCAGGCCCATCAGGAAATTGACGGTCGCCTGCTCCGACCGGTCAATTTCCGCCAGGAAGGCCGACAGCAGGGGCCCGGCAGGCTCGGTTTCCAGGAACGGCTTCAGATCCTTGGCCAGCAGCGGGTCATAGGTGAAGGGCACCGTCTCCGCCGCCGGTTCCAGGAAGAAGTCGAACGGGTTGATGGCCGCCATATCGGCGACCAGATCAACCTCCAGCGTGAATTCCGTGGTCTTTTCCGGGAAGACGAACCGCGCCAGCCAGTTTGATTGCGGGTCCTGCTGCCAGTTCAGGAAATGCTTCTTCGGCGTGACCTTCAGGGAATAGGAGAGAATGGGGGTGCGCGCATGCGGGGCGGGCCGCAACCGCACGATCTGTGGCCCTAAATTCACGGGCCGGTCGTAGCGGTAGATGGTCTTGTGGTTCAACGCGACATGAATACCCATTCGCCCCTGTCCCCCACCAATATGCGACCGCCGGATGACGGTGCGATGACGGTAACACCAAAAGAAGGGGTGGTTAAGGTGCGTTGCAGCAATTGTTGCGGGGCCATGGGAAATCCGACGGTTCCCCCGCCACATTCCCGCCCATCATTTCTGCATGCTGTGCGGATGCGGGGGTTCGGTGTAGGGTGCCGGGTACCTTCGCGGATCGACTGATTCCGTGACAGCTGTGTCATGCCCGGATACCCTTGATCAAGTTTGGAAAAATGAACGTTTTCAAAGACTTCGAAGCCAAGATTCATGATGCGCTGAACCAGATGGTTCAGGCAGGCGACCTGCCGTCCGGGCTGGACTTCTCCCGAATCACCGTTGAACCGCCGCGCGATCCCAGCCATGGCGACGTGTCCACCAATGCCGCGATGATCCTGGCAAAGCCCGCCGGCAAGCCGCCGCGCGCCATTGCAGATGCGCTGGTCGCCCGGCTGAAGGACGCCGCCACCGTGACCGAGGCGGCGGTCGCCGGCCCCGGTTTCGTGAACCTGCGCATCGATACCGGCTTCTGGCTGTCGCGCATGGCCGACATCCTGAACCTTGGTGCCGGTTTCGCATCTAGCAACCTGGGTCAGGGCAAGCCGGTCAATGTGGAATATGTGTCGGCCAACCCGACCGGCCCCATGCATGTGGGCCACACGCGCGGCGCCGTCGTGGGCGACGCGCTGGCCCGTCTGCTGATCAAGACCGGTTTCAAGGTCACGCAGGAATATTACATCAATGATGCCGGTGCGCAGGTCGATGTCCTGGCCCGTTCCGCCCATTTGCGCTACCGCGAGGCGTTCGGGGAGACGATTGAAATCCCCGCCGGCCTTTATCCGGGCGATTATCTGGTGCCTGTGGGTCAGGCGCTGAAGGATCAGTATGGCGACAAATTCCTGAATGCCGATGAAACCCTCTGGCTGCCGCTGTTCCGGGAATTTGCCGTCGCGCAGATGATGATCCGCATCAAGGAAGATCTGGCGCAGATGGGCGTGAAGCATGACGTCTTCTCGTCCGAACGCGCGCTGGTTGATGCCGGGTCGGTGGAAGTCGCCCTAAAGGCGCTGGAAGATCAGGGCCTGATCTATACCGGCGTGCTGGAGCCGCCGAAGGGCAAGAAGCCCGACGATTGGGAGCCGCGCCCCCAGACCCTGTTCCGCGCCAGCCAGTTCGGCGATGATGTGGACCGCCCGCTGAAGAAGTCAGACGGTTCCTACACCTACTTCGCCAACGACATCGCCTATCATTTCGACAAGTTCCGCCGGGGCGGCGGTGACCTGATCGATGTGCTGGGTGCCGACCATGGCGGCTATGTGAAGCGCATGCAGGCCGCCGTCACCGCCATCACGGGTGGCAAGGGCGCGCTGGACGTCAAGATCTGCCAGCTGGTCAACCTGATGGATGATGGTCAGCCCGTGAAGATGTCCAAGCGCGCGGGCCGTTTCGTGACCCTGCGCGACATCGTGGATGAGGTTGGGGCCGGCGTCGTTCGCTTCATCATGCTGACCCGCCGTAACGACCAGACCCTGGATTTCGACGTGGCCAAGGTCACCGAACAATCCAAGGAAAACCCGGTTTTCTATGTGCAGTATGCGCATGCACGCTGCCATTCTGTCCTTCGCCATGCGGGCGAGGCCGGGGCCGACCTGTCGCCGGCGGGGCTGGCTGGGGCCAACCTGTCGCGCCTGTCCTCGGACGAGGAAGTGGCGATTGTGAAGCAGATGCTGTCCTTTCCCCGTCTGGTGGAAGCGGCGGCGGAAGCGCATGAGCCGCACCGCGTGGCCTTCTATCTCTATGAACTGGCCTCGTCCTTCCATGGTCTGTGGAACAAGGGCAAGGATGATGCATCCATGCGCTTCCTGATCGAAGGCGATGCCGACCTGACCCGCGCCCGTCTGGCGCTGGTTACCGCTGTGGCCCAGGTGATTGCCTGCGGTCTCGATATCCTGGGCGTGGAGCCCGTCAAGGAAATGCGTTGAGGCGCCGTTCCCATGACCTATTATGATGACGAGGACGATAACGGCCAGAACCCGCCACCCCCGGCGGGCCGCCCGGCCCCGCGTGCGGAATTCCGCGCCGATCCGTCCTTCAGCCCCCGTGCCGGCTATCCGCAGGCAACGCCGCCGCAACCGCATCCGCAGGGTGACCCCAACCCGATGGATGAATATGTGCAGCCGCAGCGCCATGCCGCCCCGCCGCCCCTGACGGCGCAGGCGTCCGCACCGCCGCCGCCCCCGCCGCAGGCACCGGGACCGGAAACCTATGTCGATCCCGCCGCCGCCGGTTACCGCGCGCCGGCCCAGGACCCCTATGCCGATCCGCAATATCAGCAAGCCTACCAACAGGGGCCGGCGGCACAGCAGGCGCAGGAAGCCTATTATCAGGAATATGAGCAGCAGCATGCCGGCTATTATCAGGCCGCCGCACCGCGCCGCCGCAACCTGCTGAATATTGGCGTGATCGCCGGTGCCGTCATCGTCTTCGGCGGTATCATCTTCTACGCCTATAACCAGGGCATGCGCGCCGGCACCGAAAGCGTGGCCCCCATCCTGCGCGCCGATACGGCCCCCACCAAGATCCGCCCCGAACAGCCGGGCGGGATGGAAGTGCCGCACCAGGACAAGCTGGTCTATGACCGGCTGAACCCCGCCAACAATGCCCCGCCGGGCGAGGTTGAACGTCTGCTGCCGCCGCCCGAGGCGCCGATGGAGCGTCCCCGCGCCGACGCTGTGGAACTGCCGGAAGAGCTGCCCATGGCGGAGGAAGGGGAAGGGGCTGTTTCCGCCCTGCGGGAGCCGCCGACGGAAGAGGTGGCGCGTCAGGCCCCGATGGCCCCGGCCCCCGTGCCGACCTACGCCCCACCCGTGGCCACCCAGGCCCCGCAGCAGCAGCCCCTGCCGGCACCGAAGCCGGCCCAACAACAGCAGCCGCAGCAATTGCTGCCGCAGCAGCAGACGCCGCCCAAGCAGGTGACCCAGGCGCTGGTCGCCCCGCCGCCGGCAACCGTGGCACCCAAGCTGGCACCGACCCCTGCGGCACCAGCCGCTGCCGCGCCCAAGCCCGCCACCGGCGGTCCCGCCGTGCGCATCCAGGTCGCCGCCGTGGACAGCGAGGCCAAGGCCGCCGCCGAATGGCAGCGTCTGCAGCGCAAGTTCGGCGGTGAGTTGGGCGGCCTGTCCATGCGGACAGTCCGGGTCGAACTGCCCAAGGGCATCTTCTACCGTATCCAGGGCGGTCCGGTGGATGAGGCGCGGGCCAAGCAGATTTGCGCCACCATGTCGGCCCAGGGCGCGGGGTGCAGCATTGTCCGCTGAACGCGCGGCCTTGGTCCTGGGGTGTGAGGGCACTGTCCTGACGGCGGAGGAGCGGGATTTCTTCCGCGACGCCAACCCGTTGGGCTTCATCCTGTTCCGCCGGAATGTTGACAGCCCCGATCAGGTGCGGGCCCTGGTGGATAGTCTGCGCGACGCCGTTGGCCGCCACGCCCCCATCCTGATCGATCAGGAAGGGGGGCGTGTGGCACGCCTGCGCGCACCGCACTGGCCGGAACTGCCGGCGGCGCGCGTTGTGGGCGATCTGGCCGATGCGCAGAAAGCGGGGCAGGCGGCCTGGCTGCATGGCCGTCTGCTGGCCGCCATGCTGTCCGACCTGGGCATCGATGTCGATTGCGCGCCTGTGGCCGATGTGCCGGTGCCGGGTGCCCATGACGTGATCGGCGACCGCGCCTTTGCCATGGACCCAGGCACCGTGGCTGTCCTGGCG
Source organism: Niveispirillum sp. FG156 (assembly GCF_057809555.1). Lineage (NCBI taxonomy): Bacteria > Pseudomonadati > Pseudomonadota > Alphaproteobacteria > Rhodospirillales > Azospirillaceae > Niveispirillum > Niveispirillum sp. FG156. The sequence continues at coordinate 220,127 of NZ_JBMDKE010000002.1, forward strand.
GCATCGCAGGCGGCGGGCCTGCTGGCCGGTGGCGTTCTGCCCATCGTCAAGCACATCCCCGGCCATGGTCGCGCTTTCGCCGACAGCCACAAGGAACTGCCCGTGGTCAACACGGTGCGGGCGGAGCTGGAGGCCTGGGATTTCGCGCCCTTCAAGGCGCTGTCGTATCTGCCGGCGGCCATGGTCGCCCATGTCGTCTATACCGATATTGATGCCGACCGTCCGTCCAGCATCTCCCCCACCGTGATCCGCGACATTGTGCGAGGCCATATCGGTTTCGACGGTCTGCTGTTCAGCGACGATCTGTCCATGCAGGCCCTGTCGGGCACCTTGGGGCAGCGTACCGCCGCCGTCCTGGCCGCCGGCTGCGACGTCGCCCTGCATTGCAACGGCCAGATGGCGGAAATGCTGGACGTGGCGGCCAATGCACGCGCCCTGGACGCGGCGGGTTTGCGTCGCTGGTCTGCGGCCTCTGCCCTTGTGGCGGCGGTCCCGCCAACCGATATCAATGCCTTGCGGGCCGAATTCGACCGGCTGCTGGCGGGGTGAGGCGATGCCCGATTTTCAGGAAATTCTGTTCAAGCTGTCGATCATGGCCCTGCCGGCCCTGCTCGCCATCACCCTGCATGAGGCGGCCCACGGCTATGCGGCCCTGAAATTTGGCGACCGCACGGCGCAGATGCTGGGCCGTCTGTCGCTGAACCCGCTGCGCCATATCGACCCCATTGGCACCGTCCTCTTGCCCATGACGATGTTCATCTTTACGGGCTTCATGTTCGGCTGGGCCAAGCCGGTGCCGGTGGATTTCCGCAATCTGCGCAATCCCAAGCGGGACATGATCTGGGTGGCCGCCGCCGGACCGGGGGTGAATTTCGTTCTGGCCATCATCTCGGCCCTGCTGCTGCATGTGGCGCCCCTGGCACCGGGGTTCATGGCCGAGTGGGCCGTGAATAATCTGGCGGTATCGTTGCAATTCAATGTGCTGCTGGCTTTGTTCAACCTGATCCCCCTGCCGCCGCTGGATGGCGGGCGGGTGCTGGTTGGCATCCTGCCCATACGCGCCGCCATGGCGGTGTCGCGGATCGAGCCCTATGGCATGGGTATTCTGCTGCTGCTGGTGTTCCTGATCCCGTTTGCGGCGGGCCATGCCGGTTTTGACTTCAACCCGCTCTATATGGTTCTGGCACCCGCCACGGACTGGGTCGTCAATGCCATCGCCGGGCTGACCGGCCTGACATCGTGAGCGATGGGTTCGACGAGAGCCGCCCCGTCGATGAGCCACCCGCCGGTGAGGCGCTGCTGCTGGATATTGACGGGTTCGAAGGGCCCATCGACCTGCTGCTGACCCTGGCGCGCGATCAGAAGGTGGACCTGACCCGCATCTCCATCTTGGCACTGGCCGAACAGTTCCTGGCGTTCGTGGCAGAGGCGCGACGGCTGCGCCTGGAACTGGCGGCGGATTATCTGGTGATGGCGGCGTGGCTGGCCTATCTGAAATCCCGCCTGCTGCTGCCCGATCCGCAGCCCGATGAACCATCGGCGGAAATGCTGGCTGCCGCCCTGACCTTGCAGCTGCAACGGCTGGAGGCCATGCAGGGGGTGGCGGCGCGTCTGATGGCCCGCCCGCGCCTGGGCCGCGACCGCTTCGCGCGCGGGGCGCCCGAAGACCTTCCGATCTTTGCCAAGCACCGCCATGATCTGTCGCTCTATGACCTGCTGAAGGCCTATGGCGATATCTCAGGCCGGCAGGCCCGGCAGTCGCCCTTCACCATTCCGGTAACGGAATTATACTCGATTGAAGAGGCTCTAGCCCGGCTTGAGGCTATGCTGGGCCGCATTCCCGACTGGTCCTATCTCTCCACCCTGCTGCCCGGCGGCTGGCGGGGGGAGGGGGTGAAGGCAAGGTCGGTGCTGGCCAGCAATTTCGTTGCGATCCTGGAATTAGCCAAGGCCGGCAAGCTTGAACTGCGTCAGGATGGGGCCTTCGCCCCCATCCAGCTGCGCGCCCGCCGGGATGGGGAGGGGGGGACGTGACCGATCTTTTCAATGCCGATACCCAATTGGTCCGCCTGCTGGAGGCCATCCTGTTCGCCTCTGCCGATCCGGTGACGGAAGAGGCGCTGCAGGCCCGTATCGGCCCCACGCCCGTGCGGCCCCTGCTGCTGCAACTGGAAAATCTCTACCGCCATCGCGGCGTCAATCTGGTGGCGTCCGGCGGGCGTTGGGCCTTCCGCACCGCCCCCGATCTGGGCGACCAGTTGCGCACGGAGGTGGAGGTGACGGCCAAACTGTCCCGCGCTGCCGTGGAGACGCTGGCCATTGTCGCCTATCACCAGCCCGTGACGCGGGCGGAGATCGAGGCGATCCGGGGTGTGGCAACGTCCAAAGGCACACTGGATATCCTGATGGAGGCGGGCTGGATCCGCCCCGGCCGCCGACGGGAGACGCCGGGCCGTCCCCTGACCTGGGTAACGACACCGCATTTCCTGGATCATTTCGGTCTCGAATCTTTGCGCGACCTCCCCGGTGTGGATGATCTGCGCGCCGCCGGCCTACTCGATAAATCCACGCCCCTGCCCACCCTGCCGGGGCTGGAGGTGGTAAGCGAGTAGGTTTGGGGTATTGCTACTTTTAGCGGATAATATTACCCTCTCTAGCCTCGTAATACGGGAGGGTGTAATATGCGTAACGCGTTATTTCTGGCGGTCCTGTCTGTATCCCTGACGGCCTGTGCCAGTACCGGCGGCAAGCCCACCACGGCCAGCGCACCGCCCGCCCAGACACCGGCGCAGCTTTACGCGGCCTCCCTTTACGAAGCAGCCATCACCAAGCCCTCCACCATCGGTCCCGGTCTGCTGCGCATCGCGCCGGACAATCCCAAGCTGTCCTGGCGCGACGGCCCCAATGGCAGGCAGGTCCTGGTGGCATCCACCATGTCCAGCTACGCCTATGAGAAATATTACAAGGGCCAGACGACGGGTGGGCCGACTGGTTGGGGCCAGATCTGGGTCACCGCCGTACCGCAATTGAAGGAATTCTGTTCGCAGACGCCGGGCGATGCAACCGCCAAGACCGACCGCGTGGTGCAATGGCTGGGCCTGAATCCGGCCAATCCCTATGCCCAGGTGGTGGAGTTGTGGATTGAGGCAGAACAGCTGGTCCGCCCTTGTCCCATCACCGATATTACCGTGGCCACCTGCACCCTGGACACGACCGATCAATGGGGCCCGCCCGCGGTACAGGGGACGGCCACACGGCCCGTCTGTGCGGCGGGTGATGCGCCTTGCGCGGAGAAACAATCCTATTGGGATTGGTTTGCCACCAACATGCGCCTGAACCTAAAGGAGGGTGGGGCGCCCTGGACCCGTTTGGGCTACACGTTCGACTGGAAGCCAGCCAAGGATGGTGGCTTTGCGCGTTATGGCGCGTCAGAATTCGTCATGAAGCCGGGGGCGAAGTACCAGATCCACGCGGCCTATACGCTGGCCGAGTACTGCGCGGCGCCGGGGTCATGAGGGGTGCAATGGTCGTAGGTCAGATCGCGGCGAAAGCCGCGCCCTGACGGAAAAGGCTTTCAATCCATATCTGTCAGGGCTCGCCTTCGGCTCGACCTGACCTACATGCGTGATCAATCCCCCAACCGCCAATCGGCGGGGGCGGGGCGGCGGTCGCCGGCCATGAAGCGACCGCCATAGGGTTCCAGGCACAGATCGACCAGGGCCAGCACCTCTGCCGGGTCATGGTCGCCGAACAGTTCCCCGAACGCGTGCTCAAACGCGCTGGCCAGCATCGGGTCCAGACGCATCAGGGCCTTGGACAGTCCCTTGCCGCTGCCGGTCCAGGCGCCGGCGGCGCGCACGGTGAAATCCGCCAACTCGATATAAAGCCTTGAACCGATGGCCAACTGTTCGGCGGCACTGCGCGGCTGGGCCAGATCGGCGGCAAGGTCGGAGATGGAGTAACGCCGTGTGCGCAACTCCTCCTCCGTCAGCGGCGGGGGGCCACCATCCAGCACGGCCTGCGCCTGCCGCTTCAACTCCTCAATCAGGGCGGGGTCACCGGCGATGGGAAGGCCATTGGCGACCATGCGGGCCAGCGATGGTTTGCCCTGCCTGCGGTCCGCCTCCCAGAAATAGGCCAGCGTGTCCGGGTCGTGCAGGAACAGTTCCACCATCACGCCCTGGCGTTCATGCGTCTCCCGCACCGCCGCCGACATGTGATGATGGATCAGGACGGCGTCGATGTCGGACCCCGGCCCGGCATTGCCCTTGGCCACCGACCCGGCCAGAAAGGCGGCGATGATGTCCGGCTGCTCCGTCCATTCCCGTAGGATGGTGTCAGCCAGATCGATAGTCGGGGTGATCGCGCTCATCAAAGGCTTTCCCGCAGCAATTCCAGCGCCCGTTTCACGGTGGCCAGCCGCACCGCCGCACGGTCCCCGGGGAAGATATGGCGTTCCACCACCGTATCGCCACCCTGTCTGGCCCGCGCGATGAAGACCAGCCCCACCGGCTTGGTCGCCGTGCCCCCTATGGGTCCGGCAATCCCGGTGACGGCGACGGCCACATTGGCGCGGCTATGCGCGACGGCCCCCGTCGCCATCGCGTCCGCCACCGGGCCGCTGACGGCGCCCAGTTCCGCGATCAGCGCAGCCGGCACGCCCAGCATCTCCGTTTTCGCCTCATTGGTGTAGGTGACGAACCCCCGGTCCACCACCGCACTGGACCCCGACACATGTGTCAGACACCCGGCGATCAGGCCGCCGGTGCAGCTCTCCGCCGTGGCCAGCCACCAGCCCCTGGCCACAAAACCATCGCGGATATCCTCGGCCAGTTGCACCAGATCGGGCGGGAACATGGGCCTACTCCAGGATCAGGGGCAGGCGGACGGTGGCGGCGGCCTGTGCGGCGATGCCTTCGCGGCGCCCCGTGAAGCCCAGCCCCTCCGTCGTCGTCGCCTTCACCGACACGCGTGCCGGGTTCAGGCCCAGAATGTCGGCCACCCGCGCCACCATGGCGTCACGGTGCGGGCCGATCTTGGGCCGTTCACAGATGATGGTGATGTCGACATGGGCGATGACACCGCCCTTTTCAGCCACCAGATCCGCCGCATGGCGCAGGAACCGGGCGCTGTCGGCCCCTTTCCATTTCGGGTCGCTGGGGGGAAAGTGCAAGCCGATATCGCCGGCCGAAATGGCGCCCAGGATGGCATCGGTCAGGGCGTGCAGGGCCACGTCTGCATCCGAATGCCCGTCCAGCGTCGCGTCATGCTGGACCGACACGCCGCATAGCCAGACCTGATCGCCGGGCGCGAACTTATGCACGTCAAAGCCGGTGCCCGTGCGCACATCGCCCAGACGGGCCAGGAACAGCTTTTCCGCGCGGGCCAGATCGTCTTGGTTCGTCACTTTCAGATTATCCGGGTCACAGGGCACAAGGGTGACGGGAAGGCCAGCTTCCTCCGCCACGGCGGCATCATCGGTGAGGTTCAGGCCGGCGGCCCGGCGATGGGCCGGCAGGATATCGGCAAAGCGGAATCCCTGCGGCGTCAGCGCCCGCCACAGCGCGGTGCGGTCCACGGTCCCGCCGCTGACGATGCCGGCCCCCGCCACCGTGCCACGCTTCAGCGTATCGGCCAGCGGTGTGGCGGCGATGGCGGCAGGTGCGCTGTCCAGGGCCGCGATGACATCGCTGATCGCCTGCGCATCGATCAGGGGCCGGGCGGCGTCATGGATCAGCACGAGATCGGTCGGGTGTCCGGCCATCGCCTCCAGCCCGTTCAGCACCGAATCCTGCCGTGTCGGCCCGCCCGTAATGGGCGGGGGCAGGTCCAGGCCATCGACCGCCTTGTCATAGAGATCACGGAAGGTCGGATCGATGACGACGCGCACGGCATTGATCTGCGGGTGGCGCAGGAACGCCTCTACCGTACGGCGCAGGATCGGCTGTCCGGCCAGCGCCAGATATTGCTTGGGCAGGTCACCCCCGAAACGCAGGCCGCGTCCGGCGGCGACGATCAGGGCGGTGCAGGTGGGCATGGGGCCACATCTCTTGTCATGGATGACCGGGGCGACCCTAGCGCGGATGCTAGTCCCACGCCAATGGTCTGCTCGACAGGCATGCCATGCCGTGTGAGAGAATTAAAAAGCAATCTGCGCGAGGATTAAATGACGGCCACCTCCCTCCTGTCCGTGTCGCTGCAATTCCCCCTTGTTGTGGAGGATGGCTGGCCACCCGTCGCGGTAGAATCACTACCTTTTCGAGGCGTCGGTGCAGGGTTCCAGGTTCTCGCCCCGCCTCTTTTCATCAGGGGATTGTCAGTCGGCGACATTCTTTCCATCACCATGGGAGCAGACGCTCAAGTGAAGGACTGGCACCATGTCCACCGGTCGGGGCGGTCCACCGTGTGGCTTTTGCAGCTTGCCGCAGACGCTGAGATTGCGAGTGCCCTGAAAGCGTTGAGGAACCTGGGGTGCAACACGGTAGCATCGGACGTAATCGGGGCCTATTCAATCGATGTGCCTGAAACCGTCGCCATCGTGCATGTGGACGCCGTGCTTGAAGCTTTGGATGGGGATACGATCTCCGTCGCCTTTCCATCAATGCGACATCCTGATTGCTGAGGCTGTTCACCCCGCTCCGCCCCCAGGCGAAAACCGCCATGCGGCGGTGAATATTGTGTTTTTACAGACCTGTGTTAAGCTCTGTGCCTAAAATTCATGCATTCGCGAAAATTGCCCAAAGAATGGGCAAATTCGCGACACGAACGTCAAGGTTCAGCGTCCCATGGTCAAGCCGCTTAGCGCCCTTCAGATTGGTCCCGTGCGTATCGACGACCCGGTGATCCTGGCCCCCCTGTCGGGCGTCACCGACATGCCCTATCGCCGGCTGGTCAAGCGTACCGGTGCGGGCCTTGTCGTGTCGGAAATGATCGCCAGCCAGGCCATGATCCGCGCCACCCGCGAAAGCCTGCTAAAGACCGAATGGCACCTGGACGAAGCGCCCATCTCCATGCAGCTGGCGGGGTGTGAGCCCGAGGTGATGGGGGAGGCGGCGAAGCTGAACGTCGATCGCGGCGCCCATATCATCGACATCAATTTCGGCTGCCCCGTGAAGAAGGTGGTGAACGGCTTCGCCGGTTCGGCCCTGATGAAGGATGAGCTGCTGGCCGGACGCATCATGGAGGCGACGGTGAAGGCCGTTTCCGTTCCGGTGACGATGAAGATGCGCAAGGGCTGGGACGCCAACAACCTGAACGCCCCCAACATGGCCCGCATTGCCGAAGAATGCGGGATCAAGATGCTGACTGTCCATGGCCGCACCCGCTGCCAGATGTATAACGGCACCGCCGACTGGAAGTTCATCCGGCAGGTAAAGGAAGCGGTGAATATCCCCGTCATCGCCAATGGCGACATCAACAGCTTTGAGGATGCTGTCCGCTGTCTGGAGGAATCCGGCGCCGACGGCATTATGATCGGGCGCGGCACCTATGGAAGGCCATGGTTCATCGCCCAGGTCATGCATTACCTGCGTACCGGCGTGAAACTGCCCGACCCGCCGCTGGCGGAGCAGATGCAGACCGTCCTGGAACATTACGATGCCATCCTGGCCCATTATGGCATTGATGCTGGCATCAAGATCGCCCGCAAGCATGTCGCCTGGTATTCCAAGGGCATGAACGGGTCCGCCGATTACCGTCACCAGATCATGACCAGCGAGGACCCGGAACAGATGAAGCAGCAGATCATCGCCTTCTATTCCGCGGCACTGGATCGCGGCGTTACCGAACGGATCGCCGCCTGATGGCGCGGATGCCGACGGCCCGCCGCATTGGCGGAGATATCGACCCGACCTCCATCCTGGCCGCCTTGCCCGACCCCGTGATGGTGGTGGATGGCGAGGGCCTGATCCGCTTCATCAATCTGGAAGCCCAGGAATTTTTCGACGTGTCGGCAACGCGCGTCCTGGGCACGAAATTGACGGAACTGATCCCGGAGGACAGCCCCGTCCTGGGCCTTTTGGAACAGGCACGCATCACCCATGCCACCGTCTGTGAATATGGTGTCTCGGTGGAAACGGCGCGCATCGGGCCGCATTCCGTCACCATGCAGGCAGCCCCCCTGGGCGACCCGCCGGATTTTGTGGTGCTGACCATCCATGAACGCTCCATCGCGCGGCGCATCGACAAGCAGTTGAACCATCGCGGTGCCGCCCGCTCGGTCGTCGCCATGGCCGCCATGCTGGCACATGAGGTGAAGAACCCGCTGTCGGGCATCCGGGGCGCGGCGCAGTTGCTGGAAGAAAACGCCAGCGAGGATGACCAGATCCTGACCCGCCTGATCTGTGATGAGGCGGACCGCATCGTGGCCCTGGTCGACCGGATGGAGGTGTTTACCGATGGCCGCCCGCTGGAGCGGCAGGCGGTCAACATCCACGCCGTTCTGGAACATGTGCGCCGCATCGCCCAGACCGGCTTTGCCCGCCATATCCGCTTTGTCGAGAAATACGACCCCTCGCTGCCTGCCGTTCTGGGCAACCGGGACCAACTGGTGCAGGTCTTCCTCAATCTGGTCAAGAACGCGGCAGAGGCCTGCCCGGAGCAGGGCGGTGAGATTCTTTTGACCACCGCGTACCAGCATGGCGTGCGTCTGGCCGTTTCCGGATCGGATAGCCGGATGCAGCTGCCGCTCCTGGTTTGCGTGGGCGATAACGGTCCCGGCATCCCCGAAGATATCCGCGCCAACCTGTTCGATCCCTTTGTTACGACGAAGATGAATGGAACCGGCCTGGGTCTTGCATTGGTCGCAAAGATAATCGGTGACCATGGTGGGGTCATCGACTTTGAAAGCGTACCAAAGCGTACGATCTTCAAGGTCTCCCTGCCAGTCACCGACCAGAACGGTCACGGAGAGGGTGCCTAAAAAATGGGCGCAACCATTCTCGTAGCAGATGATGATCGGGCCATTCGGACGGTGCTGACCCAGGCTTTGGCCCGCCTGGGACATGAGGTGAAGACCACCGGCAACGCCGCCACATTATGGCGGTGGGTGCAGGAGGGGGAGGGCGATCTGGTCATCACCGATGTGGTGATGCCGGATGAGAACGGCCTGGACCTTGTGCCGCGCATCAAGAAACTGCGTCCCGACCTGCGCATCATCGTGATGAGTGCGCAGAACACGCTGCTGACCGCCGTGAAAGCGGCGGAGCGTGGGGCGTTCGATTACCTGCCCAAGCCCTTCGATCTGAAGGATTTGATGGCCATTGTGCAGAAGGCCCTGTCGGCCCCCCTGCCATCGACCCCCGCCGCCCCCGCCCCGGTGGAGGACCCGGAGGAGGAGGCGCTGCCCCTGATCGGGCGGTCGCCGGCCATGCAGGAGATTTACCGCGTCCTGGCCCGCCTGATGGGCACGGACCTGACGGTGATGATCACGGGCGAAAGCGGCACCGGCAAGGAGCTGGTGGCCCGCGCGCTGCACGATTACGGCAAGCGCCGGGGCGGCCCGTTTGTGGCCATCAACATGGCGGCCATCCCGCGCGAACTGATCGAGTCAGAGCTGTTCGGCCATGAAAAGGGCGCCTTCACCGGCGCCACCATGCGCTCAACCGGTCGGTTTGAGCAGGCACAGGGCGGCACCCTGTTCCTGGACGAAATCGGCGACATGCCGCTGGAGGCGCAGACCCGCCTGCTGCGCGTGTTGCAGGAAGGCGAATATACGACCGTCGGCGGGCGCACGCCCATCAAGACCGACGTGCGCATCGTCGCCGCCACCCACCGCGACCTGCGCACCCTGATCCGCCAGGGCCTGTTCCGCGAGGATCTGTTCTACCGCCTGAACGTCGTGCCCATCCGCCTGCCGCCCCTGCGCGAACGCACGGAGGATGTGCCGGCCCTGGTCCGCCATTTCCTGAACCAGGCAGCGCAGCAGGGATTGCCCGCCAAGACGGTGGACAACGCCGCCATGGACCGGCTGAAGCGCTACCGCTGGCCCGGCAACGTGCGCGAGCTGGAAAACATGGTCCAGCGTCTGGCGGCGCTGTATTCGCAGGAAGTGATCAGCCTCGACGTCATCGACACCGAACTGGCCGAAGCCAACCCGGCAGCAGCGCCCGTGCAGGAACCGGTGAATGAGGGCCTGTCGGCGGCGGTCGAACGTCACCTGCGGGAGTATTTCGCCGCGCACAAGGACGGTATCCCGGCGGCGGGCCTCTATGACCGCATCCTGCGAGAGGTCGAACGGCCGCTGTTGTCCCTGTCCTTGACGGCCACACGCGGCAACCAGATTAAGGCGGCGCATATGCTGGGCCTGAACCGCAATACGCTGCGCAAGAAGATCAGGGATTTGGATATACAGGTGGTGCGGGGGTTGAAGTAGCAACACACCCGTCGCCCCTTCCTCGTCATCCCGGCGAAAGCCGGGACCCAGGGGCCACGCGCATCAACAGATGCCGCCGCGATTGCCTTTTCGACCCACGCCCCGTACCCTCATATTCCTTATGACATTAAGGCCGAAGGTCCAGGCCACCATGCGCGAAGTCCAGATCACCGATGCCAAGGCGCATCTGACCCAGTTAATTGACGCGGTGGAGCAGGGTGAGACAGTGGTGATAACCCGCCATGGCCGAGCCGTGGCCCGCCTTGTGCCGGAGCCGGAAAGCCACACAGCGAAAACCCGTCAAACCATGGACGAAATCGCCGCATTTCGACAGACCATGCCGCGCCTGTCACTGGATGATATCCGTCAGGCGCGTCACGAGGGGCACTGCACCTGATGCCGTTCGTGGTGGATGCGTCCGTCGCCGCGACATGGTTGCTGCCTGACGAAGGCAATCCGGTTGCAGATGTCGCTTATCAGCGGTTGCGGACCGATACAGCGTTGGTTCCATCCATCTGGTGGTACGAGATGCGCAATATCTTCATCAGCAACGAACGGCGCCGCCGCATCAGTACCGAGCATACCGCGCGGGCTCTGACGCTCCTGTCGGGTCTGCCGATCAAGGTCAGCGCAATCCCAGACAGTGACAACATCATGGCGCTGGCTCGAAAGCATCGCCTGACCATCTATGATGCCGGCTACCTCGAACTGGCCCAACGTGAAATCATCCCACTCGCCACTTTGGACGATGCGTTGATCAGTGCAGCGGCATCGGAGGGTGTTGCACTGATGCGATAAGGCAATCGGCCAATTGTAGCCTTGAATGTCGGGCGAGTAACCGGCGTCGGCGCTGTCGACACCGAACTAACCGAAGCCAACCCGGCAGCCTCCGTGCAGGAACTTGAGATCAAGGGCCGGTCGGTCGCTTATTGAGTAATTTAATAATCGGAAATTTGGCTGTTTCGCACGGAAAATTCAATCAATTGTCTTATTTTACAAGGATTTGCCGATTGGATAGAGCGAGACAAGCATAAAAGTCGAGGTTTGGATCGTTGGAGAGTTGGCCTTCACTGAGGTCAATTGGAACAGTTAGTGATTGGCTCGTCTTATGCTTTTGTGTAATTTCATTGGCTCGGTGGGTGGAGTATTCGCGGAAACTATCGGGGTCTCCTTGTAGCGCGAGCGCCTGATAATAAGATGACACAATTTGAAATGCTGCTTCTCCAAATAGGACGAAGCGTCTTCCGATCATAACTGATTTCTCTGGGTATTTTTTCTGAATTTCTGTGCGCAGAGTGTTCAGTTCATTTTCTTCATCCGGTAAGCAGTGGTACATAGCGAAGTAATACAGTTGAAAAGCTTCCTCAGAGCCATCTAGGGCCTTTTCAAGGGCTGCGGTAGATGCAAATAAAAGTTGGCGGTTAGAATCTACGGGTTTCTCCTGATTTATTAATTTTCTAAGCGCTTTGAAAATCATAATTCACCTATGCATAATTATTTTTCAAAATGGACGGATATTTTTAGTTGTGAGGCATATTTAATTTATATGTTGGTGCTTATATGCTTGCATCACCATTTGGAGTTTTCAGGTTATGGCGTTTCAGCACCGCCTCAAGAGGTACGGTATCACTGCGCCCTGCCAGCACGTTCTCCAGTTCAGCCCCTGCAAGACGGGCATCTTCTATGTCCTGAAGATGGTCCTCAATGGCTCCATGAAGGTTATCCGGTGTAATCGCCTCGATCATGGCGGCGAGGTCGAGTTCGTCCGTTGGCACCGGTTCAATCACGATCCGCCCCGCCTCTTCCCGGATATCGACGGTGGCATCCATATCCAGCTTTGCGGCGCGCAGGATGGCGGCGGGGATGTGGACGGCGGCGCTGTCGCCCGATTTCTTCATCGTCACCTGCATGGTGAAACTCCATCGGCCTGTGCAAACTTTCAGGCATCCTATCATGGAGAAATGCAGCCCGCCACGGCCCCGGCCCAATGCCGTCCCCCACCACACCCTGTTGCAGCTTTATCACGTTGCGGGCTGGCGTCCGGTGTAGCTTTCTGGTAACAGTGTCTCCCTGGTTCCGATAGCCCAAGGCAGATGCTTTGCCCCGTTCCGGATCGTCACACGCCCGCTTGCCTATCCCCGGTGTCCCCGCATGACGGCAACAGCACCCGGCATTGCGCCCCGGTCGGATGGGCTTTGGCGGCGGTTGGTGCGCTGGTCGCGGGGGCGGCATGTGTCCACCTTGGCCGGTGTCCTGCTGATCATTGCCGCCATTGCCGCCGGGGCTGCCACCTATGCGGCGCTGACGGAGACGCTGCCCGTCGCCATTGATCAGAATACCCTGATGCTGCTGCTGACGCTGGATGGCGTGCTGCTGCTGTTGCTGGGGGCGGTCGTGGCGCGGCGGATTGTGGCGCTGTGGGTGGAGCGGCGCCAAGGTTTGGCGGCGTCGCGGCTGCATATGCGGCTGGTGGCCGTGTTCTCCATCCTGGCGGTGGCGCCGGCCATCATCATGGCCATCTTCTCCGCCCTGTTCTTCTATGTCGGCCTGCAAAGCTGGTTTTCCGACCGGGTGCGGCTGGTGGTGGATGAAAGCCTGGCGGTGGCGGAAGGTTATCTAAAGGAACATCAGCAGACCCTGTCGCGCGATGCCGAGGTGATGCGCAACGATCTGGCCCGCCTGCCGCTCAACATCTATTGGGACCCGCCGCGCTTCCGCCAATATTTCCAGTCACAGGCCCTGATGCGCAATGTGACGGAGGCGGTGATCTTTGACGGCACGGGGCAGGTGACCGCCGTGTTCGGCCTGGGCTTCGCCTTTGATTTCACCACCGTGCATGCCGAGGATCTGGAGCGCGCGCGCAAGGGGGAGGTGGTGCTGATCGTCAGTGAGGGTGGCAACCGCGTGAATGCCATCGTCTTGCTGGATCAGGATTTTGACCGGTTCCTGTTCATTGGCCGCCCGGTGGAAAGCCGGGTGCTGGAACATATGGATGTGACGCAGAGTGCGGTGCAGGAATACCGCCATATGGAGGAGCAGCGGTTTGCGCTGCAGACCCGCATGGCGGTGATCTTTGTGGGCGTGGCCGTCCTGCTGCTGCTGGCCGCCATCTGGGTGGGCCTGAATTTCGCGACATATCTGGTGGCCCCGATCTCCGCCCTGATTGCGGCGGCGGAGCGTATCCGCGCCGGTGACCTGACGGCGCGTGTGCCCGATAGCGGGCTGGAGCCGGAGGATGAGCTGGTCAACCTGTCCCGCGCCTTCAACCGCATGACCAGCCAGCTGGAAAGCCAGCGGTCGGAGCTGGTGGAGGCGAACCGGCAGCTGGACCTACGGCGGCGGTTTACGGAGGCCGTGCTGGCCGGCGTGTCGGCGGGCGTGCTGGGCCTGGACCAGAATGGCCGCATCAACCTGCCCAACCTGTCGGCGGCCAATCTTCTGTCGGTGGGCGATCCGGCATCCCTGATCGGGCGCGACCTGCTGGAGGTGGTGCCGGAACTGGACGAGCTGATGGGCAATATCCGCCGTCGCGGGGGGCGACAGGTGGAGGGACAGGTGCAGATCCGGCGCGGCGGACAGCAGAAAACCCTGCTGGTCCGCGTGGCTGCCGAACTGGTGGCGGGGGAGGTGAAGGGATTCGTCGTAACCTTCGACGATGTCTCCGAACTGATGTCGGCGCAGCGCAAGGCTGCCTGGGCCGATGTGGCGCGGCGTATCGCGCATGAGATCAAGAACCCGCTGACCCCCATTCAGCTGTCGGCGGAACGGCTGCGGCGCAAATACCTGAAGGAAATCACCAGCGATCCCGATACGTTCAAGGCCATGACCGATACGATCGTGCGCCATGTCGATGATATCGGGCGCATGGTGGACGAATTCTCCGCCTTTGCCCGCATGCCGCAGCCGGTGATGAAACCGACGGCCATGCAGGACCTGACACGGCAATCCGTGCTGTTGCAGGCCTCTGCCTACCCGTCGATCAAGTTCCAGTGCGACATGCCCGACGCGCCGCTGGTCGTCACCTGCGACAGCCGGCAATTGGGACAGGCGCTGACCAATCTGTTGAAAAATGCCGGCGAAGCCATCGAAGGCCGGTTGGAGGAAACACCCCACGGTGCCGAAAAGGTGCCGGGTGAAATCACGGCCCGCATCCGGGTGGAGGATGAACGGGTCCTGCTGGCGGTTGAGGATAATGGCAAGGGTCTGCCGCAGTCCGAGGAACGGGACCGGCTGACCGAGCCCTATGTCACCACGCGGGCCAAGGGCACAGGCCTTGGCCTCGCCATCGTGAAGAAGATCATGGAGGACCATGGCGGTGCGATTTTGCTGGAGGATCGGCCGGGCGGTGGCGCCCGTGTCACACTGGTCCTGCCGCGCAACATCGCACCCACGGCCACGGTCGTCCCGGAAATGAACACCGCCGACGCGCGGAGAGGTTGAGAAGACATGGCGCACGACATTCTGATCGTCGATGACGAGGCCGATATCCGCATGCTGATCGCCGGCATCCTGGAGGATGAAGGCATGAAGACGCGGGAGGCGGCGGACGCGGACCAGGCGCTGGCCGCCGTCGCCGCCCGCCGGCCCAGTCTGGTCATCCAGGATATCTGGTTGCAGGGCAGCCGCCTGGACGGGTTGCAGGTTCTGGCCGAGCTGAAGCGCGACCACCCGGACGTGCCCGTCGTCATGATCTCCGGCCATGGCAATATCGAAACGGCGGTCGCGGCCATCAAGAACGGGGCCTATGATTTCATCGAGAAGCCGTTCAAGGCCGACCGCCTGCTGCTGCTGGTCGAACGCGCCATCGAGGCGGCCCGCCTGCGCCGGGAAAACCGCGAGTTGCGGGTCAAGGTCGGGGCCGATTTCGACCTGATCGGCCGGTCGCTGCCCGTGAACCAGTTGCGCCATTCGGTGGAAAAGGTGGCGCCGACCGGCAGCCGCGTCCTGATCTCCGGCCCGCCGGGCAGCGGCAAGGAAGTCGTCGCCCGCATGCTGCACGCCAAGTCGCGGCGCAATGACGGGCCGTTCGTGGCCCTGAACTGCGCCACCATGCGGCCCGACCGGCTGGAGGTGGAACTGTTCGGCACCGAACATGGGTTTGAGGGCGGGGGCCGCAAGGTCGGCACCTTTGAACAGGCCCATGGCGGCACCCTGTTCCTGGACGAGGTGGCGGACATGCCCCTGGAAACCCAGGGCAAGATTGTCCGCGTGTTGCAGGAACAGACGTTTGAGCGGGTGGGCGGCACGT
Organism: Niveispirillum sp. FG156; assembly: GCF_057809555.1. NCBI lineage: Bacteria > Pseudomonadati > Pseudomonadota > Alphaproteobacteria > Rhodospirillales > Azospirillaceae > Niveispirillum > Niveispirillum sp. FG156. The sequence goes on from NZ_JBMDKE010000002.1 coordinate 235,747, forward strand.
CGCGGGTGGAAGTGGATGTCCGCGTCATCGCGTCCACCAACCGCGACCTGACGGCGGAGATTGAGATCGGGCGCTTCCGCCAGGACCTGTTCTATCGCCTGTCGGTGGTGCCCCTGAAAATGCCGCCCCTGCGGGAGCGTCGGGAAGATATCCCCCTGCTGGCCCGGCATTTCATGCAGCGGACCGCGGAAACGGCGGGCCTGCCGGTACGGGTGTTTGGCGAGGATGCGATGGCGGCGCTGCAGGCCTATGACTGGCCCGGCAATGTGCGTCAGCTGCGCAATACGGTGGAATGGCTGCTGATCATGGTGGCCGCGGACCCGTCAGAGGCCATCCGCGCCGACATGCTGCCGCCCGAGATCGGGGCCATCACGCCCACCGTCCTGAAATGGGAAAAGGGCGGGGAGATCATGGGCCTGCCGCTCCGCGAGGCGCGTGAAGTGTTCGAGCGTGAATATCTGCTGGCCCAGGTCACCCGCTTCGGCGGCAACATCTCCCGCACTGCCAGCTTCGTGGGCATGGAGCGGTCGGCCCTGCACCGCAAGCTGAAATCGCTGGGCGTGCATGGGTCGGACAAGAATGGGTTGAAGCTGGTGGAGTGAGGCCTATGAACCCGGAGAAGGTATGGCGGAAGCTGCAGGCCGGACATTTCGCCAATACCGCATTCGGGGATTTGGTGGCGTTGCTCCATGAGCTGGGATTTGAATTGGATCATATTTCGGGAAGCCATCACATTTTCCGCCATGCCACTTTGGCGGTTCGTGTCAATCTGCAGCCGGATCAGAGTGGTGACGCCAAGACCTATCAGGCGCGGCAAGTGTTGATGGAAGCGAAGGCCAACGGCTTGTCTTTGCGTAGCGGGAGGCAGTAATGGACCATTACCATATCAACGTCTTCTGGTCTGACGAGGATGGGTGCTGGATCGCGGACGTTCCCGACCTGCGGTTCTGTTCCGCCCATGGTGACACGCCCGAAATTGCAGTGCGTGAGGTCCAGGTAGCCATGGACGCGTGGTTGCACTCTGCGCGCAAGCATGGGGACCCCATCCCAACCCCCACCTACCGCCCACAATCAGCCGCCTGACAGGGTATTCTTCATGAAAGTCATCGTTTGCGGCGCGGGTCAGGTCGGGTCCAACATCGCCAGATATCTGGCGTCGGAGGGCAACCATGTCACCGTCATCGACCAGTCGCCGGAACTGATCCAGAAGATCAGCGATACGCTGGACGTCCAGGCCATGGTGGGCTTCGCCTCCCACCCCAATGTCCTGGAGGCGGCGGGGGCGGCGGATGCGGACATGCTGATCGCCGTGACCCTGGCGGACGAGGTGAACATGGTCGCCTGTCAGGTGGCGGCCAGCCTGTTTAATGTACCCACCAAGATCGCGCGCGTGCGTCATCAATCGTACCTTCAGCCGATTTGGCGGGACCTGTTTTCCCGCGAGCATCTGCCCATCGACGTCATCATCTCGCCCGAGATCGAGGTGGCGCGCGCGGTGTCGCGGCGACTGCAGGTGCCGGGCGCCTTCGACATGATCCCCCTGGCCGATGGGCTGGTGAAGGTGATCGGCGTCGTCTGCACCGACAATTGCCCCATCATCAACACGCCCCTGCGGCAGCTGACGGGCCTGTTCCCGGATCTGGCCATCGAAGTGGTGGCCATCATCCGGGGCGACCGGCAGTTCATCCCCGGCGGCAACGATCAGATGCTACCGGGCGACGAGGTTTATTTCGTTGCCGATACGAACCACGTGGCCCGCGCCATGGCCGCGTTCGGCCATGAGGAGCGGCAAGCACGGCGCGTCATCATTGTCGGTGGCGGCAATATCGGCCTGTGTCTGGCCGAAGAGATTGAGCAGAACCAGCCCAGCGTGTCGGCCCGCATCATTGAGGTGGACCGCCGCCGTGCCACCCATGTGGCACAGAAGCTGAAGCGCACCATGGTCCTGCATGGCGACGCCCTGGACCCCGCCATATTGGAGGAGGCCAATGTGGCTGCGTCGGAGACGGTGGTTGCCGTGTCCAACAGCGATGAGGGTAATATCCTTGCCAGCCTTCTGGCCAAGCGCAATGGCTGCAAACGCGCCATCACCCTGATCAACAAGACGACATATCAGCCGCTGGTTCTGCCGTTGGGCATCGATGCAGTTGTCAGCCCCCGGTCGATCACCGTCTCATCGATCCTTCAGCATGTGCGCCGGGGCCGTATCAAGGCCGTGCATTCGCTCCGCGAGAATTTCGCCGAGGTGATCGAGGCGGAGGCGTTGGAAACCTCCACCCTGATCAACACGCCCCTGAAGGATATCCGCCTGCCCTCCGGCATCATCGTTGGCGCCATCGTGCGCGCCGGCAAGGTGATCATCCCGCGCCCGTCCACTGTCATCAAACCCAACGACCGGGTGATCATCCTGGCCGAGGTGGGGCAGGTGAAGAAGGTGGAGAAGATGTTCGCGGTGCGGCTGGAGTTTTTTTAAGACATCCGCTCCCCATCTCTCAACGCCCTGCTGGACCCCGCCCCATGCCCCGCATAGCCTATGTCAATGGCCGCTATCTGCCGCACGGCGACGCCGCCGTCCATATTGAGGATCGGGGGTTTCAGTTCGCTGATGGTGTCTATGAGGTGGTGACCATCGTCGATGGCAAGCTGGCGGATGCCGATGGGCACCTGACGCGGTTGGCGCGGTCATTGAAGGAATTGTCGATCCCCTGGCCGGTGAAGCCCGCAACCCTGCGCTTCATCATGGGCGAAATGGTCCGGCGCAACCGCGCCCGCCATGCCCTGCTTTACATTCAGATCACGCGCGGTGCCGCCCCGCGTGATTTCAAATTCCCGAAGAACCCGGCGCCCACCCTGGTCCTGACCTGCCGCCGTACCGCGTTTCAGCCGGCTTCGACCCTGGAAAAGGGGGTTTCCGTCATCACCATGCCCGATATCCGCTGGCTGCGCCGCGATATCAAATCGACCAGCCTGCTGCCGCAGGTGCTGGGCAAACAGAAGGCGGCGGAAGCCGGCGCGTTTGAGGGCTGGATGGTGGATGGCGACGGGTTCGTTACGGAGGGCTGTTCGTCCAACGCCTGGATCGTCACTGCCGACGGCATCCTGGTGACGCGCCCGCCCGGCAATGAGATCCTGAACGGCATCACCCGCCTGTCCATCCTGGATTGTGCCCGTGACCTGGGCATTGCGTTCAAGGAACGGGCCTTCAGCGTGGCGGAGGCTTATACGGCGCGGGAGGCGTTTGTTTCCAGCGCGAGTACCTTCGCCCTGCCGGTCACCTGCATCGACGGCAAGGCCATCGGTGACGGCCGGCCCGGCCCCCTCTGCCTGCGTCTGCGTCAGGCCTATATGGACCATATCGGTTCCACTGACCCTGTGAGTGCCAAGTGACCATCGATACCCTGTCCCCGCCCTTTGACCGTCTGCCCCGTGCCATCCTGTTCGATTGGGACAATACGCTGATCAGTAACTGGCGCTGCGTTCATGCGTCCGTGAATGCCGCCCTGCGCGCCTTTGGCAAGCCGGAATGGACGCTGGAGGAAAGTTATGGGCGCATCCGCAAATCCCTGCGCGACAGTTTTCCGGAGATTTTCGGGGAGGAATGGCCGCGCGCCCGCGACATTTTCTACGCGCATTTTGAGGCGAACCACCTGACCCATACCGATGTGCTGGACGGGGCGGAGGAGATGCTGCGCACCCTGCATGGCATGGGTATCCGCCTGGGTGTCGTCTCCAACAAGACGGGCCGGTTCCTGCGGGCGGAGGCGGAGATGCTGGGTTGGGCGCCCCTGTTCGATGCGCTGATCGGGGCGACCGATGCGGCGGCGGACAAGCCGGACCCGGCGCCCGTTCACATGGCGCTCAAACCCACAGGCTTTGAACCCGGCCCTGACATCTGGTTCGTGGGCGATGCCGATGTCGATATGGAGATTGCGCACCGGACGGGCCTGACGCCCGTCCTGGTGGGCGATACGCCGCATGTCGGCGACGGGTTGAACCGTTTTCCCCCCGCCATAAGTCTTGAGGGGTGTGCGGCGATTTCATCCTTGGTTAAGCGGATTGCTGCTACCATATCGACGGATGTCCGCACTGTTGGCTGAAAGGGCGATTGTCGGATATCCTGTGCAAACTTGGGCCCCCGTCTGATGGGTGCCCCAATAACCCGAGCATAAGCGAGGCTGCTCCAATGTCAGAAAAATCTCAAAACGTGCAGGACGTGTTCCTGAACCATGTCCGCAAGAGCAAGACCCCGGTGACCGTGTTCCTGGTCAATGGTGTCAAGCTGCAGGGCATCATCACCTGGTTCGACAATTTCTCCGTGCTGCTGCGCCGTGACGCCCATTCGCAGCTGGTCTATAAGCACGCCATCTCGACCGTGATGCCGGCGCATCCGATCCAACTGTTCGATCCGCCGGCCAAGGAGACCGACCACGACTGAGTTGAGTAATCACGAGGGGCGCGGGTCATCCACCCGCGCCCTCGTCCTGCATCCGGTCCTGCCCGAGGACCGGAACGACGCCCGCGGCCCCGAATCCCGCCTGGACGAGGCTGTGGGTCTGGCCGCCGCCATCGACCTTGAGGTCGCCTATGCCCGCGCCATCCGCGTCATCCGCCCGCGCCCGGCTACCCTGCTGGGCACCGGTGCGGTGGAGGAGGTGGCTACCCTGATCAAGGAGGCGGAGATCGGTCTGGTCATTGTTGACCAGTCACTGAGCCCCATTCAGCAGCGCAACCTGGAACGCGATTGGAAGGCCAAGGTCATCGACCGGACCGGCCTGATTCTCGAGATTTTCGGGAAGCGCGCCCGCACGCGTGAAGGTCAGTTGCAGGTGGAACTGGCGGCCCTGACCTATCAGCGCTCCCGGCTTGTCCGTTCCTGGACCCACCTGGAACGCCAGCGCGGCGGCTTCGGCTTTCTGGGCGGTCCTGGTGAAAGCCAGATCGAAATGGACCGCCGCCTGATCAGCGATCGGATCGTGAAGCTGAAAGGCGAGCTGGAGGAGGTGCGCCGCACCCGTGGCCTGCACCGCAAGGCGCGCGAAAAGGTGCCTTATCCGGTGGTGGCGCTGGTCGGCTATACCAATGCTGGCAAGTCGACCCTGTTCAACCGTATGGCCGGGGCGGATGTCTTCGCCAAGGATCTGCTGTTCGCGACGCTGGACCCGACCATGCGGTCGATCATGCTGCCATCGAACCGCAAGATCATCCTCTCCGACACGGTGGGCTTCATCTCCGACCTGCCGCACGGTCTGGTGGAGGCGTTCCGCGCCACCCTGGAAGAGGTGATGGCCGCCGACATCATCCTCCATGTCCGTGATGTTTCGCACCCCGATACCGAGGCGCAGAAGGCCGACGTCGAGTCCGTCCTGAAGGGCCTGGGGATCGAGGTCGATACGGACGAGCGGGTGATGGAGGTCCTGAACAAGCTGGACCGGTTGGGGGAAGAGGATCAGCAGACCCTGCTGCGTCAGGCGCGGCGCAATGGTGGCATCGCCATTTCGGCCCTGACCGGTGACGGGCTGGACACGCTGTTCGATGCCATCGACCGCCGCATGGTGGCGGGGCGCGAGGTGGTGGAATTCGACATCGAGGTCAGTGATGGTGCCGCCATCGCTTGGCTCTATGGCAAGGGCGAGGTGCTGGACCGTCAGGATGACGAGACGCACGCCCGCCTGCGTGTCGGTCTTGATCCCGCCGATCTGGCCCGGTTCCAGGACCGCTTCCCCTATAGTGCGCGTGAACAGGCGCTGGCATCATGAGACTTCCCGATCCCGAAAAGGTGGCCGCCACCATCCGTGACGTGGCGGCCACCGAAATCGTCCCTCGCTTCCGCAGCCTGTCCAAGGCTGACATCAGGGAGAAGGGGCCGGGCGATCTGGTGACCGTGGCGGATGAGGCGGCGGAGCGGGCCTTGACCGCCCGTCTGCCTGATCTGCTGCCGGGATCGCTGGTGGTGGGGGAGGAGGCGTGCGCCGCCGATCCCACCGTCCTGTCGCGCATTGACGCCGGTGATGATCCGGTCTGGATCATCGATCCCGTGGATGGGACCAGCAATTTCGCCAATGGCCGACCGGTCTTCGGCGTGCTTCTGGCTTTGTCTGTCGGCGGGCGCACCGTCGGTGGCTGGATCTATGATCCCATGGGCGACCGGATGGTGATCGCCGAGATCGGGCAGGGTGCCTGGATGGCGGGGGAAAAGCTGCGGGCCTTGCCCGGTGGCCCGGTGCCCAGCCTGCACGGCTCGCTTTCCACCAAGTTTTTCCCACCGGAGGAGAAGAAGCGGATTGAGGCGCTGCGCCCGCATTTCGCTTCCACCTACCGCCTGTTCTGCGCCGCGCACGAATATCTGAACCTGCTGACGGCCAAGGGCCAGTTCGCGCTTTATAATCGCACCATGCCCTGGGACCACGCCGCCGGCGCCCTGGCCTATGCGGAGGCAGGCGGCCATGTCGCGAAATGGGACCGCACGCCGTACAATCCTAGCGACGTCAGCGGCGGCATCCTGCTGGCTGCTGACCAGCAGGTCTGGGAGGATGTTCACGGGCTGGTGTTTCCCGACGTTGCGTAGCGCGGATTAGCGACAGCGTAATCCGCGGTCCAGCCGGTGCCGGGTTTCCGCGGATTACGCTGTCGCTAATCCACGCTACGATTGACCTACGCTTCCGGCGTCCGGTGCACGGCCAGGGCCCCCGGCCCCTGCGTCGTCGGCATGATTTCGACGCGGTTCACATTGAAGTGTGGCGGCAGCGTCGCTGTCCAAGTCACTGTTTCAGCGACATCTTCAGCCGTCAGCGGCACCGTGTCGGCATAGACCTTGGATGCCCGTTCCGCATCGCCCTTGAAGCGCACCAGACTGAAATCTGTCTGCACCATGCCTGGCTCAACGCAGGTGACGCGCACGCCGGTGCCGATCAGATCGGCACGCAGCGACAAGCTGAACTGCGTCACGAAGGCCTTTGACGCGCAATAGACATGGCCGCCCGGATAGGGGTAGGAACCGGCGGTGGAGCTGATATTGATGATATGGCCGTGGCGGCGTTCCACCATGCCGGGCAGGATCAGGCCCGTGATGATGGCCAGTGCCTTGTCGTTGGTGTCGATCATCACCTCCCAATCATCCAAATCGGCCTTGTAGGCGGGGTCCGCCCCCAGCGCCAGACCGGCATTGTTGATCAGCAGGTCGATATCGCGGAAATCCGCCGGCAGGGCGGCCAATTCCGCCTCCACCGCCTTGCGGTCCCGCACATCGAATTTCATCAGGTGAACCGGCGTCTTGATGTCCCCCAGCAAGTCATTGAACTTGCTGAGATCGCGCCCCGTCAGGATCAGTTTGGAACCCAGTGCCGCAAAGCGGCGGGCGAAGGCGGCCCCGAAGGCACCGGTGGCGCCGGTGATCATCACCACCTTGGGCGCGTAAGGAACGTTGGTCATCATCTGCTCTCCGGTCCTCAAGATCAGGACTTGCGTTCAGTTTGCTTTGCCTCAACCCACAGCGCTTCCATCTCGTCCAGGGTCGAGGTTTCCGGCATTTTGCCTTGTTTGCCAAGGGCCTGCTCGACGAAGCGGAACCGCCGGTCGAACTTGTAATTGGTCCCGCGCAGGGCCGTTTCGGGGTCAATCTCCAGCCGGCGGGCAAGATTGACCAGCGCGAACAGCAGGTCGCCCAACTCATCCTGAACCCGTGCCTTCTCCTGCTGACGCGCCTTGATCTCGGCCCGCAGTTCCCCGATCTCTTCCTCGATCTTGTCCAGGATCTCTTCGGCCTGGGTCCAGTCGAAGCCGACACGGGCCGCCCGCTTTTGCAGCTTTACGGCGCGCGTCAGGGCCGGCAGGCCAGGCGTGATACCGTCCAGGGCGGAGGGCGGTACGCCACTGTTGGCCGCCTTCTCCGCTCGCTCCCGCGCCTTCAGTTCTTCCCAGTGCTTGACCTGATCGTCGGCGGTATTGACCGAGACCTCACCGAAAACATGGGGATGGCGGCGGATCATCTTGTCGGCGATATGGCCGGCGATGGCGTCGAAATCGAACAGGCCGCGTTCCTTGCCCATCTGGGCATAGAACACCGTTTGGAACAGCAGGTCGCCCAACTCATCCTTCACGGCCATCATGTCGCCCGATTGGATGGCGTCCGCCACCTCATAGGCTTCTTCAATGGTGTGCGGGGCGATGGTGGCGAAATCCTGCTCCAGATCCCAGGGGCAGCCGCCATCCGGGTCGCGCAGCTTCGCCATGATATTCAGAAGGCGGGTGGTATTGTCCGTCATCGCACCGCATCCATAATCGGGTCTGACGCGACCTTATCGGACAGGACGTGGTGATGCCAGGGGGCGGCATGAATTGGCCCCATGCGTCACACGGGATCACAGCGCCCGGACAAACCCCTGTTCCCCGCCTTCCGTCATTCCCGCCGGCTCCCATCCCTGACGGCGATAGAAGGTATCGGCGCGGGTGCCGGGTCCGGTGGACAGGTGCGCCTGCGTCCAGCCGCCAGCCTTCAGATCGTCCAGGGCATAGGGCAGCAGTGCTTTGCCAATGCCGCGCCCCTCCGCCGCCGGATCGGTGAACAAGGCCCAGATGCTGCCATCGCGCGGATCGGCCGCCGCGAAGCCATGAATGCCCGTCTCATCCTCAAACAGCCAGATGCGGCTGACCGCCAGGAATTCCTGATAGGCAGAGGCCGGCACCCGTGACGGATCATTCAGCCGGTTCTCCTGCACGGCGGCGCGGATACGCATCAGGGCGGGGATATCGGTATCGGTGGCAGTGCGGATCATGGGTCACATCAGCTGAATTGGGCCGGGGTAGAGGGCGACGGTCTTGTCGGCGGTCAAGCCGGTGTTATGATAACAGGAAGCTACCTTTTCGTCTTACCGGCGGAAGCCCATAGGCGCTAATTTAACCTCTTGCACCAAGGTGCTTTCCCCGCGAAAGCGGGGATCCAGGGGGGCCAAGCGACTGCGCATCGGTGCTTTTGGCCCCTGGGCCCCCGCTTTCGCGGGGGAGGCAGGGAAGATGCAAACCCCTAACTTACGCGCCTATGGGGTTTCGCCGGGAAGACGAAGAAAATGTGATTTCAGTCAGCGGAAACATGCTTCGGCAGGATCAAGAAGGTCTTATCCCCTTGCCGTAAAACATCGCCTCAATCTCTTCCCACCCCATTTCGTCGAAGTCGTCCGGAACCGTGTAACGCCCTTGCAGGAATCCCAACCGCCGCTGCGGTTTGTTCGCTGGTTCCAGCGGGATGACCTTGACCAGCGGCTTGCCGGCGTCGGCGATGATGAACTCATCGCCCTTTGCGGCTTCCGCCACCAGTTGGGTCAGGTTTGAGCGGGCTTCCTGGATCGTGACCGTCCGCATCTTGGCCTCTCCGCCATTCGATACAGGTCTATTCTACGTCCACCGCCGTTCCTGCCGCAACGCCCCTTTCCGTTCGTGCTCCGTTCCGTCATGATGCGCCCATGCAGCCTGTACCCGACCTTTGTGACACTGATGATGACCTGATCCCGCCCGGCATCGCCGGCTGGTTTCGGTCGCAGGGCTGGACCCCGCGCCCGCATCAGTTGGGCATGGTGGCTGCCGCGCGTGACGGGATGCATGCGCTGCTGATTGCGCCCACGGGTGCCGGCAAGACGCTGGCGGGTTTCCTGCCCAGCCTGATCGACCTGTCCGAACGCCCGCGCGAGGGGTTGCACACGCTCTATATCTCGCCGCTGAAGGCGCTGGCGGTCGACATCCAGCGCAATCTGGAAGCCCCCATCGCGTCGCTGCGCCTGCCTATCCGGGCCGAAACCCGCACCGGTGACACGCCGGAGGCCAAGCGGGCGCGTCAGCGGACCAAGCCGCCGCACATCCTGATGACCACGGTGGAAAGCCTCGCCCTGATGGTCTCCTACCCCGATGCGGCGGAGATTTTCCGGCCCCTGCGCCGCATCGTCATTGACGAGTTGCATGCCCTGGCCGGAACCAAGCGGGGGGACCAGCTGGCCCTATGTCTGGCCCGGCTGTCCAGCCTTGCCCCCTATGCCCTTCGTGCCGGCCTGTCGGCCACAGTAGCCGATCCGGATGCCCTGACCGCGTGGCTGTCGCCCACGGGGCGGCTTTACGATGATGAAGGCGAACTGGCGCCCGTCCGGGTGGTGCGCGGTCGGCCCGGCGCCCCGCCCAAGGTGGAAATCCTGGCCACCAAGGAGCATCTGCCCTGGGCTGGCCATATGGCCCTGCATGCCATGGGGGAGATTTATCAGCGTATCCGCGACCATGGCGTCACGCTGGTTTTCGTGAATACCCGCGCCCAGGCCGAACTGGCGTTTCAGGAACTGTGGCGGCTCAACACCGACAATCTACCCATTGCCCTGCACCATGGCAGTCTGGCCGTGGAGCAGCGGCGCAAGGTGGAGGCGGCGATGGCCGCCGGCAAGTTGCGGGCCGTGGTCGCTACCTCCTCGCTCGACCTGGGTATCGACTGGGCGGAGATTGATCTGGTGGTGCAGGTGGGCGCGCCCAAGGGCGTGTCCCGCCTGCTGCAACGCATCGGTCGCGCCAACCACCGCCTGGATGAGGCTTCCAAGGCCCTGCTGGTGCCCGGCAACCGGTTTGAGGTCCTGGAATGCGAGGCGGCGGTGGCGGCCATCAAGGCCGGCACCCTGGATGGCGAGGCACTGCGCCCCGGTGCGCTGGATGTGCTGGCCCAGCATGTGACCGGCGTTGCCTGTTCCGGCCCGTTCAATGCCGATGCGCTGTATGCGGAGGTAGTGCGGGCCAGCCCCTACGCCAACCTGTCGCGCGATGAATTCGATGATGTCTTCGATTTCGTGGCCACCGGCGGTTACGCGCTGGGTGCCTATGAGAAGTTCAAGCGGCTGACCCAGGACCCCGAAACGGGCCGGTGGCAGGCGGCCAACGGCATGGTGTCGCGCCAATACCGGCTGAATATCGGCACCATCGTGGAAGAGGTGATGCTGAATGTCCGGTTGAACCGGGGGCAGGTGCTGGGAAGGGTGGAGGAATATTTCGTCAATGGTCTGGTGCCGGGCGATACCTTCATCTTTGCCGGCCAGTTGCTGAAATTCGTCGGCATCCGCGACAATGACGTGATCGCGGCCAAGGGCGGGCAGGGCACGCCCAAGGTTCCCGCCTATGCCGGGGGCCGCCTGCCGCTATCCACCCATCTGGCCGACCGGGTGCGGGCGCTTTTGTCCGATCCGCGCCAATGGGATGCGTTTCCAGAGGCGGTGCAGGAATGGCTGCGGTTGCAGCAGTATAAATCCGTGATGCCGGACGCGTCGGGCCTGTTGGTGGAGAGTTTCCCCCGCAACGACAAGGAATATCTGGTCGCCTATTGTTTCGAAGGACGCAACGCGCATCAGACGCTGGGCATGCTGCTGACCCGGCGCATGGAACGGGCCGGCCTGCATCCGTTGGGCTTTGTTGCCACCGACTATGTGCTGGCCATCTGGTCGCTGAAACCGGCCACCAATCTGGATGCGCTGTTCGATCAGGATATGCTGGGCGATGATCTGGAGGCGTGGATGGAGGAAAGCTCCATGCTGAAGCGCCTGTTCCGTTCTGTCGCCGTCATTTCCGGCCTGATCGAACGCCGCCATCCCGGCCTGGAAAAGACGGGGCGGCAGGTGATGTTCAGCGCCGATCTGATCTATGACGTGCTGCGCCGGCATGAACCGGGGCACGTGTTGCTGCGGGCCACACGGGCCGACGCGGCGGCGGGCCTGACGGATGTGCGCCGCGTGGCGGGCATGCTGAGCCGTGTGCAGGGACGTATCCTGCACCGGCGTCTGGACCGGATTTCGCCGCTGGCCGTACCCGTCATCCTGGAAATCGGGCGGGAGCATATCCAGGGAAGCGCCATCGACGCCCTGCTGGATGAGGCCGTGAATGAGCTGCTGGAAGAGGCGGTGCCCGAACTGATGGCCCCGCCGGCGCAGCGGCAGGGCCGTCTGATCTGACGCTTACCGCGCGGCCTTCGCCTTGCGCTTGGCCCGGTACATGCCGGCGTCGGCACGGCGGATCAGGTCTTCTTCCTGGTCGCCGACGCCAAAGGCCTGCATGCCGAAGCTGGCGCGCATGGGCAGGGACTGCATCTGCCACTGGCAGGATTGGGCGTTGAAGATACTGGACAGCATTTCCGCCCGCGCCATGCCCTGGGTCTGATCGGTATGGGTCAGCAGCACCGCGAATTCGTCACCGCCGAACCGGGCGACGATGTCGTTGGCGCGGACATTGTCCTTCAGGATGCGGGCCGCCTGACGCAGATACCAGTCGCCACAGAGATGGCCGTGACTGTCATTGACGGCCTTGAAACCATCCAGATCGATGATGACCAGGACACCGCCCATGCCCGTCCGCCGGGCCATCGCCAACTCGCGATGGAAGGCCTCGACAAAGCCGCGGCGGTTCAGAAGGCCGGTCAACTCGTCCGTCATGGACAGGGTTTCAAGATGTTCGATTCGTTCCTTCTGCTCCGTGATCTTCGCCTCCGCTTCCCGAAGGCGCATGATCGTGTCCTGCAAAAGGAAGACATAAGTATCCGCATTCATCGACACGGGGCCAAGGTCCGGGGCCACGGGGGTCCCCAGGCCGCCGGCGACACTGCGTGCCATATTATGCAGGCTGTTGGTCTGTTGCGGGGCAGCGCCGGGGAAAGCCGACAGGCCACGATCCAGGCCACGAGCCATCGTCATCGGACGGGTCTGGACACTATCGAACGGGCTCATAGTCTACTCCCCTGAATGGGCTGATACTCCGCACCGGTATCAGCAAGGGGTGTGCCATCCGAAAAATCGCATAAAAACAATGGGTTGAAATTCGACTTCGGCTGCTGCGTTCCTGCCGCGCTGCAGTTCTTGCCGGGTGGCCGTGGTGCCGGTGTGGCAAATGCTGCCCAGTCACCCCTTCATCCATCCGGGCGTGCGAATGCCCGTTGCGGCGGACCGTTCGCGGGCGCAAGATAGTGACCTTGCCCACGATCCAGGCCTGTGCCCAACGTGATCCCCTTGTTCCGCACCCGCCGCCCCACCCGCCCCGCCATTGCCTTTGCCCTGGCCCTGCTGCTGGGCAGTGCCGGTACCGTTCCGGCTTTTGCCCGCTCTGCCATCGATATCGCGCCGCACAAGGCGACATACCGGCTGAAGCTGGACCATGCGCGGCTGCAAAGCGGCGTCACCGATGTGAACGGGCAGATGAGCTTTTCCTGGAATGATGCCTGCGATGGCTGGACCATCGATCAGCGGTTCCAGGTCCGCTTCTCCTATGCCGAAGGGGAAGACATGAACCTCATCACCAACTATGCGACGTGGGAGGCGAAGGACGGTTCCGCCTATCGCTTCAATGTCCGCAAGCTGGTGAATGGCGAAGTGGATGAGGAACTGTCCGGTGGTGCCACGCTGGACGGGAAGGGCGGTGGTAATGTCCGTTATGACAAGCCGGAGTCGCGGTCGATGCCGCTGAAACCCGGCACCATGTTCCCCACGGCCCATACACTGCGTGTGCTGACACAGGCCGGATCACCGGAAAACCTGTTCTCCGTGCCCGTGTTCGACGGGGCCGAGGCGGAGGGCGCAAGCCCCGTCAACACCATCGTGGGCAAGCTGCGGTCCCCCGCCGTGATGAAGGTGAAGGATGCCGATCTGCTGGCCGCCAAGGCGTGGCAGGTGTCGCTGGCCTTCTTCCCGATCAATCCCGGTGAACCGCTGCCGGATTACGAGACCAGCATGGTGTTGCAGGAAAATGGCGTGGTCCGGTCCATGCTGGTCGATTACGGCGATTTCCGGGTCTCCATGGAACTGGAGACCCTGGAAAAGGCCGGCAAGCCGCCCTGCTGATACTGCCCGTCAGGGCTCGCCCTTGAAGATGCCCACCACCGGCTCACCACCCGCCACCTGCCGGGCCCGGTACATGCCGGATGTGTTGAAGGACCAGGCCACCTGACCATCGGGCGTCACGGCGACGATGCCGCCATCGCCGCCCAGTGCCGTCAGGCGGGCCTGGATCACCTCATCCGCGGCCTTTTGCAGGCTCATTCCCTTCAATTCAACCAGATCGCAGATGGCGCGCGCCACGCCCAGGCGGATGAAATATTCCCCCGTGCCCGTGGCTGACACGGCACAGGATTTGTCATTGGCGTAGGTTCCGGCCCCGATGATCGGCACATCGCCGACCCGGCCCCACAGCTTGGCGGTGGTGCCACCGGTGGAGGTGCCGGCGGCGACATGGCCGGCGCTGTCCAGCGCCACCACGCCCACGGTGCCGTATTTACGATCCTCAAACGCCATATCGGCGGCGGCCAGCGGCACCGGTTCCGGGCCCACACCCGCCGGACGGGCGGGGATGGGCAGGCCGCGTTCCTTCAACGTCTTTTTCAGGGACTGCCAGCGCCGTTCGGTGAAGAACCACGATGCCTCGGCCTGTTCCACGCGCGCCTGCTGCCCGAACTTCTCCGCCCCTGCCCCGATCAGCATGACATGGGGTGATTTTTCCATGATTGCGCGGGCCAGGGTGATGGGATTTTTGGTGCCGGTGATGCCCGCGACGGCCCCTGCCTTCAGCGTCGCGCCGTCCATGATGGCGGCATCCAGTTCATTGCGGCCATCGGCGGTGAAGACGGCTCCCTTGCCGGCATTGAATTGCGGATCATCCTCCAGCCCGCGCACCACCGCGACGACGGCGTCCATGGCCGTCCCGCCCTTTTCCAGCACCGCGCGACCCCTGTCCAATGCTGCATGCATGGCGGCGCGATAGGACGCTTCCGTCTCCGGTCCCATGGTTTCCCGGTCCATCACCCCGGCCCCACCATGGATGGCCAGCGCCCAGGCGGGGCGGGCAGGGGCCGCCGCCTGCTTCTGCGTGGCGCAGGCGGACAGGGCAAGGGCGGAGCCCAGCAGCAGGGCGGCAAGGCGGATCGGATTGCGGCGCACGGTCACTCTCCCCGGAATGAGATTTCATATTCCCTCAATCGCCGGGCGGCGGCATCCGCCGCCTTGGCTTTCGGCGCACGAGCGCCGGGCTGGCGGTCGCCAGCCTCCAATCTGTTACGGGTCGAGCCC
Source organism: Niveispirillum sp. FG156 (assembly GCF_057809555.1). Lineage (NCBI taxonomy): Bacteria > Pseudomonadati > Pseudomonadota > Alphaproteobacteria > Rhodospirillales > Azospirillaceae > Niveispirillum > Niveispirillum sp. FG156. The sequence continues at coordinate 250,803 of NZ_JBMDKE010000002.1, forward strand.
GTGACAGATTGGCATGAGGGAGAGTGATAGCAGCCGCTCCGGTCACTTCACCAGTTCGATCAGTTCCATCATGCCATTATCCTCATGGTTCACATTGTGGCAGTGCATGACCATGGGGCCGGTGAAATCCAGCGCGCGGCTGACGAATTGCAGGACCTCGCCATTGCCGCCGCCGCCCGCCGCAACGCCCGGCTGCTGGATGGTGTTGCCGGCGGGGAAGGTGCAGCCCCCGATACCGGGTCCGGTGGCACAGTTGATCAGGGCCGTATCGCGCCAGATGGGGAAGTCATATTTGACCGACCCGCGCCGGGTGATCTGGAACGAATTGATATGGATGTGAAAGATATGTGTGTCGCTGGCGCTCTGCACGGCCCAGCGGTCCGTCTGTTCCAGTTTCAGCCGGCGCTGCACCCGTTCCAGGTTGAAGGGCCGGCCATTGACGACGGATGCGCCCTGCAGGGCCGTGGGTGCGAATTCATAATTGGTGAAGCCGAACACCACTCCTTGCGTCGGCCCCACCGGCACATCCGTGCGGCTGGCCACATCGTCAGGCGTGTAGAGGGCGTTCAACTGCGTCTGGGTGGGCAGGGCGGTATTGACCTTCCGCTTATGCTTCTTCACGTCGATATAGAGAACAACCTGATCCGATGGCAGGCGGTTATTGCTGTCCAGTTGCGGCACCTGGCACAGGCCGGTGGTGGCGGTCGGCGCATTGTTGGGGTTCGGCTGGAACAGGGCGTAACGCCCCTCGGCGTCCGGCGCCTGAACCATCACGTCCAGACGCTGGCCCGGCGCCATGATGGTCAGTTCGTTGTTGATGACATCGGTGCCCGCCGTCGGCGTGGTCAGGTCAGCGACGGGCGCGCCCAGCCTGAAAGGCTGGTCCTGCGCGCCCGCCGGCAGGGGCCGTTTGATCGGCACGCCATCGGCGGCCAGGGCATAGAGTGTGGGGGCGGGCGCGCCGGTGCCCGGCAGGGGCAGGACGCAGAGCGGCAGGTTGTTGCGGATGGTGGTGTTGACCACGCGCCACAGCATTGCCTCACCCGGTGCCATGGTGATGGTGGCATCCATCTGCCCGTTCACCGACAGCTTGGCATTCACCGCTGAGTTCTCCAGCGATGTATTGCCCAACTGGCCGCAGACGGCGGGGCCATAGGCGGCCTGACAATTCACGGCATAAAGCGGCTCCGCCTCGGTCAGCGGGTTGCTGCGCGTGAATTCGATCTGCTGGAACACCAGGACGCGTTCGCCATTCAGGGCCTTGGCCTGTTTCACAGCCTCCAGACTGTCGATGCCGTTCTTCTTATCCTCGATGATCAAGGCACCGGCCATGCCGCTGCCCAGATGCATGGCGACGGCGCCATGCTTGTGCGGGTGATACCAGAAGGTGCCCGCCGGATGCTGTTCCGGGATTTTGTATTCATAATCGAAGGCGCCTTCGACACAGACATGGCGGTGCGCCACGTTCTTGTCGGTTTCCGAATGGCAGGCCTTGCGAAGGTCGGCGGCGGTCGCCCCTTCCGGCAGGATATTCAGCAGCACATTGTCGCTATTGCCCAGCGGTGTGACATGCAGGCCGTGCGTGTGCAGGTTCAGGATGTCGAAGCCGTGGGGCAGCGTATCGACATTGGTGCTGTCGGCGGCGGGCGTACCGCTGTCATGGCTGTTGCTGAACGGGTAATAATCGCCGTCACCCGCCGATGCCTTCATGTGGTTGGTCATGCGGATGCGCACCGTTTCCCCCGGCGAGGCGCGCAGCGTGGGGCCGACCAGCAGCTTGCGCGTCTCGTCCCACTTGCCAGTGCCCTTGGAAATGAAGCTGCGGCTGGTGATGCGCTGGGTAAAGGGCGGAAGGCGATATTCCGCCGTCACGGCCTCCAGATCATATTGCCCGGCAGCGTTGCGCCGCATGTCGGGCGGATTGACCAGTTCCGCCGCCATGACCGGCCCCGCCATGGCAAGGCACAGGGCCGCAACACCCGCTTTCAACACTGTCCGCATAACCCTTTATCCCCCCGATGCCTGACGCATGGCGGGCAGGATAGCAGGATTTCAGATGTATGCTATATGCAACCGATGCGGGTCTTAGGCCAGGGTCAGGATCACGGGCGTGTGATCCGACGCCTTCTCCTTGGCGCGCGGCCCCTTGTCGATCTCGCACGCCACGATGCGGTCGGCGGCCTGCGGCGACAGCAGGAAATGATCGATGCGCAGGCCATTGTTCCGGGGCCAGGCACCGGCCTGATAATCCCAGAAGCTGTAGGCGGGAACGAGGCCCGGATGCAGGGTCCGGAATGCCTCCGTATAGCCCAGGGCAAGGATTTCCTGGAACTTCAACCGCGTTTCCTGCCGGAACAGCGCATCTTCGCGCCAGCCGGCGGGGTCATAGACATCTTCGGCGGCGGGAATGACGTTATAATCGCCGCCCAGTACCGTGGGCTGTCCGCTTTTCAGCAGTTCCGCCGCATGCAGGCGCAGCCGTTCCATCCAGCGCAGCTTGTAGGGGTATTTCTCCGTTCCCACCGGATTGCCGTTGGGCAGATAGAGGCTGGCGATGCGCACCCCCTCGATGGTGCCTTCGACATAGCGGGCCTGTTCATCCTCCACCTCCCCCGGCAGGCGGGTGATGATGTCGGTGACGGGCGATTTCGACAGGATCGCTACGCCATTATAGGCCTTCTGACCCACGGCATGGACGTGATAGCCCAACGCCTCGAACGAAGCCGCCGGGAACGACGCCGTCTCGCACTTGATCTCCTGGAACAGCACCACGTCGGGTGCCGCCTCAATCAGCCATTCGGTGATATTGGCGAGGCGTGCCTTGGCGGAATTTACGTTCCAGGTTGCGATCTTCACGATGGGGAGCCCTTGCGAGTGAATATGATTAAGTTGGAGGCCTCCCTCCCGTCATCCCGGCGAAAGCCGGGACCCAGCGTGAGGCGCGGTTAGCGCCGATATGA